>CALWPD010000006.1 GCA_944383335.1 uncultured Clostridia bacterium | reverse complement strand
GTGTTGGCATTCGTGGCAGTATCAGCTACGGCGATGTGTATAATGGCTGGCTCGCCGCCCGCGCAGCTTTCACCATGGAAATAACAAATAATTAATCGACTTTGTGCATGATTGACGAGGGATCCTTCGTCAACCGTCAAGTAGGCCGTTCTCAGGATGACAAATAGGTGCCGTCAGGGGTTTTAGATCAATGGGATGAAAAATGCATACCACTTTTAAACATAAGGGTATGCATTTATTTTTAATATCTACATTTATCCAAAATATAATCTTTTACTTGGTCTATTTTAAGAGTGATTTGCTCCATTGTATCACGATAACGAATTGTAACTGTACCATTATTCAAAGTTTCATCATCAACGGTTATGGCAAAAGGTGTACCAATTTCATCTTCACGGCGATAGCGTTTGCCTATGCTGCCACTTTCATCATAGTCGCACATAAAGTATTTTGAAAGTGTTTTGTGTAGTTTTCGTGCCATTTCTGAGTGAGTTTTTTTCATAAGTGGCAACACGCATGCTTTGTATGGTGCAATCACGGGAGAAAAGGCAAGTACAACGCGAGTTTCGCCATCATCAAGTTTTTCTTCATGATAGGCGTTACAAAGCACTGCAAGCATAAGTCTATCGCAACCTATTGAATATTCAACAACGTATGGAATATATTTTTCATTTGTTACAGGGTCCAAATATTGCATACTCTTTCCAGAAAACTCTTGATGACGACTAAGGTCATAGTTTGTGCGGTTGTGTATACCGTTTAGTTCACTGAAACCAAATGGGAACAAAAACTGTATATCACAAGCATTTTTTGCATAATGTGCAAGTTTGTCATGGTCTTTAAATCTAAGTTTTTTCTCATCAATTCCTATAGACAAAAGATAGTCCCACGCTTTTTGTTTGTATTCGTTATAAAATTTATCGTCATCAGCTTCTTTACAAAAAAGTTGATGTTCCATTTGTTCAAACTCAATGGTGCGGAAAATAAAATTGCCGGGAGTTATTTCATTTCTAAATGCTTTGCCTATCTGAGCAATTCCAAAAGGGACTTTTGCACGCATGGAGCGCTGGACATTTAAAAAGTTTACAAATTCACCTTGTGCAGTTTCTGGACGAAGATATATTTTGTCAGTGTCATCTTCGGTTACACCACGTCTTGTTTCAAACATAAGTTTAAATTGTCTTATTGGAGTGAAGTTGTGTTTTCCGCAAACAGGGCAAGCGATTTTGTGCTCTTCAATAAAGTTTTCCATCTCTTCATTTGTCATTTTGTCCACCACTACATTTTCTATGTGATGATGTGCGCAAAAGTTTTCAATCAAATTGTCGGCACGGTGCCTAGTTTTACATTCACGGCAGTCCATTTTTGGATCAGAAAAAGATGTTGTATGCCCACTGGCATCCCAAACGCGAGGGTTCATAAGTATGGCAGCGTCCACACCAAAAGAATTTTCACTTTCTTGAACAAAGCGCTTCCACCAAGTTTTTTTAATGTTATTTTTTAACTCAACGCCAATGGGGCCATAGTCCCAAGTGTTGCCCATACCACCATAAATCTCACTGCCTTGAAATATTATTCCCCTATTTTTGCACAGTGCAACAAGTTTGTCCATAGTAAGTTTGGTTATATCTTCCATAATTTTCTCCTTAATCTTCCTCGTTTATATCTTGATTTGGGCTTACATCACTATTGTCAAAAAGAGCCTCTTTTTCTTCAACTGGATGTCTGGAAAGTTCTTCACGGCAAAGATGTATGAGTTTTTCTTTTAAATCTGCCAAAAGCCCATCAAAGTGAAATGCAGCTACTTGGTCATGTCCACCACCGCCCATGCTGACAGCAATTTCACTAACTGATATATCACCTTTGCTCCTTAAACTCACTTGATAAGAGTTGTCTTCTTGCTTTATAGCCAAAATAGAAATATCTACACCTTTTATTTCAATGCCATGATTTACAATTCCATATGTATCTTCCACAGTGGCGTTACATTCGGAAATATCTTGCTTTGTTAATTTCATAAAAGCAATTCTGTCCGAAGCAAAAAAGGTGAGCGAGTCAAGTGCCTGCTTTAAAAGATAAGCTTTGCTTTTTGTGTTGTTTTTAAAGAAATGTTCACTCAGTGCATCTAGATTAATCTTTCTCTGGACCATTTCTGTTATTATTTTGTGAGTGTTTACAGTAATAGTACCTTGCGTTAAGTTATTTGTGTCGGTAATTATACCGCTGTAAACCAATTTACACACTTCATCACTTATTTCAAAATTATATATTTTTGCTATTCTATACAGTGCTTCACATGTTGATGATGTTGTAAATACAAGGTTATTGTGTGCAAATTTTTCATTTGTCATATGGTGATCTATATTTATAGTGTTTTTTGTGTTTTTAAACAATTCTGCATATTTGCCAAGTCTTGGAAGTGATGCACAATCCAAACTTATTGCCAAATCATATTTATCCACATGTTGATTGTTTAGTTCCACACCATTCACAATGGCACTGTTAAGTTCACCAATCTCATCGGTATCCACAAAAAGATCTATTTGTTTTTGTTCATTTTCTATACTTAAATTTTGCCTTATGAGTTTTTTTAGTGCCACCATGGATGCAAGAGCGTCAGCATCAGGTGCAGTGTGGCACATTATGGCGATACTTTTGCTATTTTTAATATCACTGATACATTTTTCCAGTGGGTGCATTAAAAGTCTCCTTTTTTATTATTCACAATGGGTAATATATCATAATTTAAAGATCATGTCAAATCACTAAAACTGTTTTAAAAGCAAAGCATTTTATTAGTAGTTGCTATTGGCAACAATTTATGTTATACTCATCCACGTATTTCATCAAGGTTGAGATTCTTCGAGGGTCGACGCTCTGCAGGCCCGTCTCAGAATGACGGAAAAATGTCGACGCGTTGCGGGCCCGTCTCAGTTCAAAATTTTATATATAGATAGGTTTTTACTTTTACTTTTTATTATATCAAGGAGAAAAAATGTTACAAGTAAGCAATGTTACACTTCAATTTGGTGGTCGAGTGCTGTTTAAAGATGTGAATTTAAAATTCACAAAAGGTAATTGCTATGGCATAATTGGTGCAAATGGTGCGGGCAAATCCACTTTTTTAAAAATATTAACGGGAGAACTTGAGCCAAACAAGGGCGAGGTTTTACGCGACGAAAAGGAGCGTATGAGTGTTTTGATGCAAAACCAAAACGCTTATGATGACCACACAGTGCTTGAAACAGTGCTTTTGGGACATAAACGCCTTATGGAAATTGCAAAACAAAAGGAAGAACTGTATAACAAGGCAGATTTTTCTGAAGCCGATGGAATGCTTGCTGGAGAACTTGAAACAGAGTATGCCGAACTTGGTGGATGGGAAGCAGACAGCGAAGCCAAAACATTACTCAAAAGCATTGGCATAGGTGAAGATTGTTTTGATAAAATGATGAGCGATATGGACTCTAAACAAAAAGTCAAAGTTCTTCTTGCACAAGCATTATTTTTGAATCCAGATATTTTAATTTTGGATGAGCCTACTAACAATCTAGATTTTAAAACCACAAGATGGCTTGAGGAATATCTTTTAAACTTTGAAAACACTGTTATCATAGTATCGCATAACAGACATTTTTTAAATAAGGTTTGCACCCATATTTGTGATGTTGACTATGGGCAAATTAATATGATGCTTGGGAACTATGATTTTTGGTACGAAACCAATCAACTTCTCCAAAAGCAGGCCAAAGACCAAAATAAAAAGGCCGAACAGCGTGCCAAAGAATTAAAAGATTTTATTGCTCGTTTTAGTGCCAATGCTTCCAAAGCAAAACAAGCGACAAGCAGAAAAAAAGAACTTGAAAAGTTGACGATTGAAGACTTCAAAATATCTTCTAGACGCTACCCATATATAGATTTTAAGTATGAGCAAGAGATAGGTAGGGAAATTTTGGTTGTAAAAAATCTCACCAAAAAAGGCTTTTTTGAAAACCTTAGTTTCTCTGTTGGCAGAGATGACAAGATTGTTTTTTTGGCAAACAACAGCCTTGCCATAACTAAACTATTTGAAATTTTAATGAACAAGGACACTGCCGACAGCGGAACAATAAACTGGGGAAAAACCATAAAAGTATCATATCTCCCTCAAGACAATCGTGAATATTTTGAAGGAAAAAATGAAAGTCTTGTTGATTGGCTTAGGCAATATTCAAAAGAACAAAACGAAACATACATTCGCAGTTGGTTAGGGCGTATGTTGTTTTCAGGTGAAGAGGCTTTAAAACCAGTCAGCGTACTTTCTGGTGGAGAAAAGGTTAGGTGTATGTTCGCCAAGATGATGCTTGAAAGCGGAAACTTTATAATCATGGATGAACCAACAAATCACCTAGACCTTGAATCAATAACGGCACTCAACAAAGGTATGATGAACTTCAAAGGCTGTATGCTTTTCACTACTCACGACCAAGAGATAATCGAGACGGTTGCCAATCGGGTTATAGACATAGTTGACGAACATACAATCAGGGATAAAATGGGCACATTTGAGGAGTACCAAAACTCCTTGAACCACTAAAAAGAGATCCTTCGTCAGCCGTCAAGGAAGCAATTCTCAGGATGACTAGTGGGTTGCCGTCAAGGAAGCGATTCTCAGAGCGACTTTTTATGTCATTTTGAGACCCGCTTCAACGCGTCGACCTACGAAGAATCTCAAGCCTTCGCTAGGTTCAGGATGACAAGAAAAAAAAATAATAGTCATTCTGAGCTTTGCTTCAGAGCGTCGACAAAAAAGACCTACATATCAAGGGAACCCCAAAATGTAGGCATTTTTTTTACAAGCAACAGACAACTATAGTATAAAAAAATTTTAAAAAAGGTAAGTTTTTAATCAATCAAATCTTCAAAAGTTATGTTCAAAACCTTTAATATCTTAACAATATTTGAAAGCGTTGGCTCAATTTTGCCACACTCCCATTCACTTACCCTTTGCTGTGTTGTTCCAAGTTTTTTTGCGAACTCGTCTTGACTTATATTGTTTAGTGTTCTTAATTGTCTAAGATTTCTTGAAAAATTATTCATAAGTAAATTTTTACACTAAATTTAATGTATATACTTGACTTACACTAAAAATAGTGTTACATAATTTGTATATAGACACTAAAAATAGTGTACAAAGAATTAATAGTGTAAAATTTCAAAAAAATCACTATTTTTTAAAAAAATTTTGTTAAAACGCTTGACAAATCTAGGGGGGGGGGGGGGTAGAATTATTAGTAGGTATCAGAGTCGTGCATAAAAATGTGAAAAAGTTTGATTTACGAATAATTTTCGTATATACTAAACTTGTACTAGCAATTTTGATGCAGATAAAAACACTTGCTTACTTTTTGTCAGTCTGGGTAAGAAAGCAGATGAGATCCTTCGTTTCCGTCAGGGAAGCAGTTCTCAGGATGACGAGTTTCCACAAAGTATCAAAATTACTTGAGTTGGGGAAGGGGTATGCGAAAAAACTAGAAATCCTCACGATAAGGAGAAATTATGAAAAAATTGAAACTAATATTAAGTTTTGTAACCTTTGCTTTTTGTTTGTGTGGGCTTGCTTTTGGTGTTTACAGTGCCATACAGGTGGAATATACAACATCTGGCTCCATAAACTATGTAGTCAACGATGTCTTTACAAAGGTAGAAACACAAATCTACCACTCCACAAGCACAGAACTCACACCAGAAGGACTACTTCGTAAAAATGTAGTCACTTTTGCCGATGGTGAAATACCACAAGGGGTTGAACTTCACACAGGCGAAGGTTCAGAAAATTTAACTCCAATCATAACTTATGACCCAGATACCGAACAAGCCTTGGAGAAATTGGGTGAAACCCTTACAAAACAAAGTGGTGTTGACTTGACATACGGCAAGTATAACTCTGCACAAGGTCAAAAATCTAATTCTTATGCTTACTATATATTCATAACAATCACAAACTATGGCAATGACCTAATACATGCTTCAGTGTCCAATGCATCTACTTTTGTAAATACTTTTTCCTTACACTCAGGCAATGTAGTTATATCTGGCAGGATACCATCCAAGGTGTTTTATAGCAAAACAATAGTTTTGGGCTTAACTCTTCGTGATTTTATGAGTACATCAACAGGTGATATCGACTTTACTATAACGGTGTCAAAAGGAGATTTGCCACAAGAACCAGAGCCAGAGTTTGGCCAAATAGATATTGTAAATGATTCATCCAACGTGCCACAAGCATATATAACACAAATGTGGATAGATGATGAACTTCAAAACGGCACATTCACCCCTGCAAATAGTGTTGATGTCCAGTCAATAAACATAGGTGACACACTTGCAGGTAGGGCATCAGGTACCGCAGATTACAACATAACCAAAGTCACACTTTATATGTACTCACTATCTTCTTCGCCATACCTTAGGGTAAGGATAAGTTACTACGAGTTGCCATCATCAACAAATTTCCAACTCGTAAATTCAAGTGTGTACTTGCCAAGGACTCCAGAAGGCGAACAGCCTAAGGCAGTGCCAGTTGATATATACTTTCAAAACAAAGGCACATGGTCAATAGACATTTCAAACCTACAAAGTTTTTTAAAGTTTGAACCTGTTGACACCCTTATGCACTATGACGAAACTGATGCAGATGATCCATATTACTATGTTGAAATGGGTACATACAAAGGTACAGACCAAGTTGAGTATATTCGTTGGAGATATGTTACATCTGACTTAACAGGGTATGCACAGGCCACCGACCCAATAGATACAACAAATTTAAGTAACTTAACAGGCATGTACATTCAAGAGACTTATGTAGATGAATATTCATCATCTTCATCATCTACTTCAATACTTCAGGTTTCTTTTGAAAATTCGTTTACAATAGATTATGATTCGGATTTGTTATATCACCACACAGAACCGGGACTAGAGAATGTTCAGCCAAACGAGTATAGGGCAAGTAACATACGAAAGTACCTTAACTTAACAAATGATGATGTTGTATCAAAAGGTTATAGTGGAAATTATCAAAATGCGACACCATCAGGTGTACAAAGCAATTTATGTAATGACTTAAATATAAATATAAATAGCGACATAATCTATAATCAAATAACAGCAAGGCCACTTACAAATAGTGAAGGCACAGGGTTATATGATAATATGAAGTATGATACAAGTGGTGGAAAACTTGAGTGTGATATATCGTATGGTGTACCTTATGAGAATAAAGCAGGAAGCATAGACGATAGTAATTTTGATAAGTTCTGGATACCATCATATTACGAGATGTATAAATTGTTTACAGATGACTCAGGGGCAAATACAACAGGTAGTTGCCCAAGTAGAGCATGGCATACGCAGTCAGGTTCTGCTGTGAGTTACTATTGGTTGCGCCCGACTAGTTCTATTACTAGCAATAGTTCATGTAGTGTCACTTCTTCAGGCATTTTGGCCTACGTCAATCGTGTGTCTGACGTTATTGCCTGCCGTGCCGCTTTCCAAATAGCACAAGGCAAATAGGGAAGGGAATTAAATAAAAGATAGTTTCACAAGCATCAAAAAATTTTTAGGGATTTACAGAAATTAATCATAAAAAAAGTTGTTTAGTGATTGTGACGCATAAAGTAAAAAACACTACAAAAACTACATAAAAAAAATCTGGTACTTTAGTTGTACCAGATTTTTTTATTTTTTGTTATTTACTTGCGTTTTCTCTTTTTTGGAATTTTCCGTCTTTTTTCTTAACGCTGATATTTAAGTCTTGACTATCAGCAAGTTTTTCTGCAACTTCCATTGCTTCTTTTTTAGTTTTGCATCTTTTTGAAGCACGTGTTGCCCCAGTCTTTTTAACAACCCAATCTTTATGTTCTTTGTCATAGGTTACCATATATTTTTGAGTTGTCTTTTTCTCTTCCATTTTTTCACCCTCTACTTCAGTATTTTCTTCTTCAACTGTTTCAGTTTGTTTAGGCTGTTCTGATGTTTGTTCTGATGTTGTTTCAACTTCTTCTTTTGCAGGTTCATTTATTGCTATGTCACTATTATCACTTTCAGCGACAACTTTTTCAGCCTTTTTGGTTTTTGCCTTTTTAGGTTTTTCTTCTTTAGGCTTTTCTTCGGTTTGTTCAGCTGGTTGTTCTGCATTTGCATCAAGTTTTTCCGAATGTTCTTCCTCAACTTTGTCATTGTTTACATTTTCTTTTGCTTCATCAGCAGGCTCAGCTTTTGTATTGCTTTCATCGGACTTAACATCATCAGTTTGATCTGTTGTGGTGGTTTTATCTTCTGGTTTATCTCTAAAGACAACAAGCACAACAACTGCAATGATGATAAGTACAATGCACACAAGAAGTGGCCAATAATCTTTTAAAAAATTCATATTTTCTCCTTATTTTTAGATATTGATTATATTGTACACTACAAAACGACAATTTTCAATGTTTTTTTCAACATTTTTTTATTTTTTTATAGGCACTTGAAAAGTATATTATTTTATGCTATATTATTCTAGTTATAAATTAAATATAAATGGAGAGAGATATGAAAGAATCTAAAAAAGTGGCGTTTTTGTATGACTTTGACCTTACACTTTCGCCAAGAAATATGCAGGAATTTTCATTCCAAGATCTTATAGGAACAACAAAGGAAGAGTGGTGGGATGATGTTAACGGTTTTGCAAAAAAACATAATATGGACGGGGCCCTTGCCATGATGTATAAACTCATAACTGTTACTCGTGAAAAAAATATTACTCTACATAGAAGTGATATTGTAAACCTTGGAAAAGATATTGAATTTTTTGAAGGTGTTGAAACATTTTTTGATCGTATGACACAGTATGCCAAAACTTTGGGACTTGAACTTAAACACTACATTATTTCAAGTGGACTTAAAGAAATTATTGAAGGTACAAAAATTGCACATAACTTTGAGCGTATTTTTGCATCACAGTTTGCTTATGACAAAAATGATATTCCATTTTGGCCAGCACAGGCTGTAAATTATACAACCAAAACACAATATATTTATCGTGTTCGCAAAAACGCAATGGACGATTTGTGGAATGCTCGTAGTGTCAATGAATATATTGAGTGCAAAGATGACCTTGTGCCATACTCAAACTTTGTATATTTTGGTGATGGTGAAACGGATATTCCTTGTATGCGCACAGTGAGCAAAAAGGGTGGAAAATCAATTTGTGTTTATGCGCCAAACAAAGAAAAATATGAAGAATGTCATAAGTTATATCTTGAACACCGCTCGGACTATTTAGCTGAGGCGGATTATCGTGAAGGTAGTGAACTTGATAAAATTTGCAAAGAGATTCTTGGGAAAATTGCATCTTATATAAAATAGTCCTGTTTTTAA
Organism: uncultured Clostridia bacterium; assembly: GCA_944383335.1. Taxonomy (GTDB): domain Bacteria; phylum Bacillota; class Clostridia; order Christensenellales; family UBA1242; genus UBA5893. Next base: position 25,734 of record CALWPD010000006.1, on the reverse strand, counting down.
AGAAGGCAATCTGAGCCTTGCCCACGAAGCGTCGACCCACGAAGAATCTCAGAGGCCCTTCGCATACGCTCGGGGAGACGGTGTGGTGTGTCAGGACGACGGGGTGTGGAGTGTCAGAGCGACGGGGTGTGGTGTGTCAGTCAGCATTGAAATACCCCAAAAAGTGCATTGTTTATAATTCAATAGTTATTTTTGATAAAATTATACTATTTTGCTAATAATTTATTAAGACGAAATTAGTTGCAAAAATTTTTTTATTTATGCTAATATATTATGAAAAGGCCACTAGGAGGTTAACTTGAATAATAAAAAGAAAAGCAGTTTTAGTTTTATTTATGCCTTAATAATTTTAATAGTTTGTTTGATGCTTATTTTTGCATTTGTTAACACTGGCACAAAGATTGACGAAACTCAACCATCCAGCGTTATTGAAATGATAGATGAAGGAAAGGTAGATGAGTTGTATTTTTATAACGGTGAAGGTTATGTTCTTTTAACTGTTGACAACAGTAAATTCAAAACAGAAGAAGATCGTGAGCGTTTTCCTAACAATGCAGACTTATATTTTGAATACACATCCACTTCGCTGGAACTTATCTTGACAGCTGTAAATTTGTACAACAACACTGAAGGTTTGCCTGTTGAGAATAAAATAACGTGGGAAAATCCGCCAGTTAGATCAAGTTGGGTAGAGTCGCTTATAATGCCACTTTTATATGTTGTGCTTGCTTGTGGTGCTGTGTTTTTGATATTTAGAATGTTCGCAAAAAGCAACAATAGTGCTATGCAGTTTGGCAAAAACAAGGCAAGGATAACAAGTGATGTAAAAGTTAGGTTTTCAGATATTGCTGGTGCAGATGAAGAAAAAGAAGAACTGAAAGAGATTGTTGAGTTTTTAAAGCATCCACAAAGATTCACAGAACTTGGTGCAAGAATACCAAAAGGTGTTTTGCTTGTTGGAAATCCAGGAACAGGAAAAACACTTCTTGCTCGTGCTGTTGCAGGGGAAAGTAATGTTCCGTTCTTGTCCATAAGCGGAAGTGATTTTGTTGAAATGTTTGTTGGTGTTGGCGCAAGTAGAGTGCGTGATCTTTTCGATCAAGCAAAAAAATGCCAGCCATGTATTGTGTTTATAGACGAAATTGATGCCGTTGGTCGTCAGCGTGGCGCTGGGCTTGGTGGCGGCAATGATGAACGCGAGCAAACCCTCAATCAACTTTTAGTTGAAATGGATGGGTTTGAGGCAAATGAAGGTATAATTGTATTGGCGGCCACAAACCGTGCAGATGTGCTTGATCCAGCGCTTCTGCGTCCGGGGAGGTTTGATAGGCAAATTTATGTCCACGTGCCAGATGTAAGGGGCAGGGAAGGAATAATCAGAATACATGCAAGAAACAAACCTATTGCAGACGATGTTGATTTTGTTACTTTGGCAAGAATAACCAGTGGGTTTACTGGTGCGGATATTGAAAATATGTTAAACGAAGCAGCAATAATCGCCGCACGCAATCATAGGCCAAAAATTTTGATGCAAGATATAACTGAAGGTATAAACAAAGTTATCATGGGCCCACAGAAAAAGAGTTTACTTATGACAGATAAGGACAAACTCATCACGGCTTATCACGAAAGTGGACACGCCATTGTCGGCAAACTTATGGAACATTGTGAGGACGTTCAAGAAGTATCAATCATCCCACGCGGCATGGCTGCAGGTTACACAATGTCAAGGCCAGATAGCGATGATAATCATATGGGCAAACTCAAACTAAATGACGAAATTGCTATGATGATGGGCGGAAGGTTAAGTGAAGAGCTGTTTATGGATGATATCTCAACAGGTGCGTCCAATGATATTAAGCGTGCAACCGAAGTTGCAAGAAAGATGGTTACACTTTGGGGCATGAGTGATAAATTTGGTTTTATGAGTTTTGGTAGCGAAGAAGAGATTTTTGTCGGTAGAGATTATCAAAGTAAAAATGATTACAGTGAAACTGTTGCAGCAGAGATAGATGCTGAAGTTAAAAAAATTTTGGACTACAACTATGCTCGTGCGAAAAAGATTTTGCAAGACAATAAAAAGTACGTAAAAGAAATGGCAGAACTTTTACTCGCAAAAGATACAATATACAAAGAAGAAGTGGATATGATTCTTTCTGGAAAAACAAAAGAAGAAATCATTATGCACATGGATGAACAAGAAAAGATAAGGCGAGAAGAAGAAAAAAAAGCAAGACTTCAAGGCGAAATTGATAAAAAAATGAAAGAAATTGACCAAAAAGTCAAGACCGCTGAAATGTACCTTAAAGAGGGCATAATCAGCCAAAAAGACTATGAACTTATACTTAAAGAGCGTGAGAATGCACTTAAAAAACTTGAAGAAAGCAAAACGCTGAATGAAGAGTCAAAAGTTGATGAAAGTGCCGAACTTTCAAAAGAGAAAGTTGAAGAACAAAATGAAGAGCCTGAAAAAGAAAAAACAGTAGTTAAAACCAATAAACAACAAAAGGAAAAGGAGAAAAAAGATGACAAAAAAGAATAAGTGGTGGCTTATCACAATTTATGCAGTAGTTGCAGTGCTTGTTGTCTTGATAATAGTTTCATGCTTTGTTCCAGTAAATAAAAAACCTGAAATTTCTGATCCACATAGTTATGAACTTAGAATAGATGGCACTCTTGCAGAATATCCACTATTGGCGGATATAGAAAAAAATAAAGATAAATATGATGAGATAAATAAAATCTTTAATCGTGCATTTAAAGAAAGTTTTATCGTATCTCTTTTTTCAGGAAGAATTGCTTATAATAATCGAGTAGAATCATCATCAACTCCATCATCCTCAGGCTATATATTATATCTCGACTATGCAACACCTCAAATTATAATGCGAAACGGAGAAAATTACACCTTAACTTCCAATCGTACCGAGCCGATTTATTTTGATAAAATAATGGTTCAAATATCCGAAGGACAAGGTATGACAACACATTATTTCTATTATGTATGTGATCCAGATCTTAATGACACTTGGACGACTTCATCAGATAGATATTTTAGACAGTCATTTGTTGCAAATTTTGATGAGCTTTATGAATATTTAACCGAAACACAGGCGTAACAAAAATATAAAAATACCCGCAACATTATGTTGCGAGTATTTTTTTTACCAACATTTGAGATCTTCAGGGATAACAACTTCACACACACCTTGTTTTGCTTTACATAGAGGGCATTCTTCCCAAGCTTCATTATCAAACGAAACATACCCACACGATGGACATATCCATCTAACCTTTTTGGCCTTTTTATAAACTGTTTTGTCTTTAAACTGTTTGTAAAGTTCATTGAATAGGTTTTTATGTCTAATTTCAACCTCCATAATCATTTCAAAAAGGTGTGCAATTTCATCAAAACCCTCATCTTTTGCTGTTTTAATAAATTCGCTATAAGCCTCGGCTTCGAGTTCCTCATCTTCGGCAAGTAATTTTAGATTGTCGAGCAATTCCCATTTCTCTTTGAATGGAAAACCTGCTGAGATGTTTATGTTGTCTATTTGTTTTGGCTCCGCTTCTTGAATTTTTGTATAAAGCATTCTAGCATGATTAAATTCTTGATATGCTATGGTGTCAATAATTTGTGCAATGGCTTCATAACCGTTATATCTAAAACCATACTCCACAAATTCATATCTTGTCCTTGCTTGGCATTCTGCTGCATATGCCCGTGCTAAATTTTCATAAGTCAAACTATCTTTTAATTTCATATTCACTCCTTTTTACTTAATTTATGTTGTCTAAAAAGTAAAATAATATACAATAATTGACCTAATAAATTTTTGGTGATATAATGCTATAAGAAATTTTAATTTAAAGGAATACTTATGCAAAATCGTACACATAATTTAGGAGAATTGCGTCTTGAAGATGTTGGCAAAAGTGTTGAGCTTTGTGGCTGGCTTGAAAATGTTAGGCGTGTAAGCAAAAACCTTGCTTTTTTGGTTTTAAGGGATTTTTATGGCACGACACAGGCCGTGGTAAACAGCGAAGTAATGATGGCAAAGGTGGAAAAGATAAACATCGAGTCCACAGTCAAAATTTGTGGCGTTGTTCGTGAACGGTCAAACAAAAACAAAGATATGCCAACGGGAGACATTGAAGTGCTTTGTGAAAGCATCGAAGTCTTGGGAGAATGTATATATAATGAGCTTCCATTCCAAATCAACTTTTCAAAAGATGCCGATGAAAACACAAGATTAAAATATAGATATTTGGACCTGAGAAATCCAAAAGTTAAACAAAAAATTGTCCTTCGCAGCCAAATTGTAAATGCTCTTAGACAGGCGATGACTGATAACGGCTTTTTGGAAATTACAACTCCAATACTAACAAGTTCTTCCCCAGAAGGCGCAAGGGATTACTTAGTTCCATCAAGAAACTATCCGGGAAAGTTTTATGCTCTTCCACAGGCCCCACAACAGTTTAAACAACTTTTAATGGCTTCGGGATTTGATAAATATTTTCAAATTGCCCCTTGTTTTCGAGATGAAGATGCTAGAGCGGATAGGTCGCCAGGCGAATTTTATCAACTGGATATGGAAATGGCTTTTGCAAGTCAAGAAGATGTGTTTTCAGTAATAGAAAATGTACTCCCGCCAGTCTTTGAAAAATATGGCACATACAAAAAGGCATCAAAAGCGCCTTTTGTTAAAATAAAATATGAAGATGCAATGGATACCTATGGCTCAGACAAGCCAGACCTTAGGATAGATTTGAAACTCACAGACTTCACAAACATTGTAAGTGGTCTTGATTTTGACCCTTTCAAAAACAAAGTAACAAAAGCCGTGATTGTGGACAATTTTACACATTCACGCAAAGTCATAGACAAACTTGTAGACGATGTCTTTGTACAACTTGAAAAACGTGTTTATTGGTTTAAAATAGATGAAAATGGAAACTTGGTTGGTGGCGTTTCTAAATTTCTGCAAAGCAAAAAGACAGAAATTGATAAATTAAATTTAAAACCAAACACTTTTGTAGGTCTCGCGTGCGGGGAAAAGCGAACAGCTCAAAAAACAGCGGGACTTATGCTAAAGATGCTGGGTGAAATTTGTCCAGACCATATGGACAAACAAAAGTATGAATTTTGCTGGATTGTTGATTTCCCAATGTATGAAATTGGCGAAGAATCGGGCAAACTTGAATTTTGCCACAACCCATTCTCAATGCCACAAGGTGGTTTGAAAGCATTAACTTTGGCAAAAGAAAGCACAGAAGAAGCCTTAAAAGTGCTTGCTTACCAATATGACCTAGTTGTAAATGGTGTTGAACTTTCAAGTGGTGCCGTGCGTAACCACGACCCAAAACTTATGTGCAAGGCATTTGAAATTGTTGGACTTGGCGAAGACGATGTCCGTGCAAAGTTCCCAGCAATGTATAATGCATTTTGTTATGGTGCTCCGCCACACGCAGGTATTGCACCGGGAGTTGATAGAATGGTTATGCTCCTAACAGGAGATGAAAGTATAAGAGAAGTCATTGCTTTTCCTATGAATAAAAAAGCACAGGATGTGCTTATGGGTGCCCCAAGTGAAGTTGACGAAAGACAACTCCGTGAAGTTCACATAAAAATAGATTTAAAGGAAGATAATTAAATGGAACAACAACTTTCAAATGAAATAGATGTAAGAAGAAACAAGATAGAAACTTTAAAAAAAGATGGCGTCATTGTCTATAAAGACAAATTTGATCGTACACACACAATTCATAATGCGCGAAATCTTTCTGACGGCGAAAAAGTCAAAGTTTGCGGAAGGATTGTCTTTCGTAGAGTTATGGGTAAATTCGGTTTTATGCAAATCCGCGACGTAGAAGATAAAATTCAAGTCAGTGTTGGAAGAAACGAATTTAACGAAGTTGACTACGATTTCTATAAAAAAATGATAGATATTGGCGATTTTGTTGGCGTTGAAGGCGAAATTTATCACACTCAAACAGGTGAAATAACCGTCAAAGCATACAAAGTTACACTTTTATCAAAGGCACTTCGACCACTTCCAGAAAAATTTCATGGGCTTGTGGATCAAGAGGCAAAATATAGGCAAAGATATCTTGACCTAATTTCAAATCAAACCACTCGTGATGTATTTTTAGGCAGAAGTAAAGTGCTTGCGTTTATAAGGAAATTTTTGGGCCAAAATGGCTTCTTAGAAGTCGAAACTCCAATTCTTCAATCGGCAGTTTGTGGGGCGTCGGCAAAACCATTCTTTACTCATCACAACGCACTTGATAAACAGTGCAATCTGCGCATTGCTCCAGAAACATACTTAAAGCAAGTTATAGGTGGCGGTTTTGATAGAGTATTTGAAGTTGCAAAATGCTTTAGAAATGAAGGTATGGATACTCAGCACCTTCAGGAATTTACAATGGTTGAATGGTATGCGTCATATTGGAATTTTGAGGATAATATAAAACTTTACACCAAGTTTATTCAAGAACTTTTAATGGAAGTTAAAGGTAGCCTTGAAATAGAATATCAGGGTCAAAAACTTGACTTTTCAGGAGAATGGAAGAGAATAAATTATGTTGAAGAAATGCAAAAAGTATTAGGGTTTGACTTTTTAAATTGTGAAACTCGTGATGAACTTGTTAGTGAAGTTGTGAAGCGTAAACTTTTTGAAGTTTCTGATTTTGATACCATAAAAACGCTTGGCGGGGTTATTGATTACATCTATAAGCGGAAAATTCGTGAAAATATAATTCAGCCAACCATTTTATATAATTATCCTGCGTGTTTAATTCCTCTTGCTAGAAGGAATGACAAGAATAACAAAATAATTGATGTATTCCAAGTGCTTTGTATGGGAAGTGAACTGTGTAAGGCATATAGCGAACTTGTTGATCCAATTATTCAGCGTGAAGAACTTGAAAAGCAAGCACGAGCAAAACTTGGTGGCGATGATGAAGCAATGGAGCTTGATGAAGACTTTATGCTTGCAATGGAACATGCAATGCCACCAATATCAGGGCTTGGCTTTGGTGTTGACAGGCTTATGATGTTACTTTTCAACCAAGAATCAATACGAGATGTAGTCCTATTCCCCCTTATGAAATAAAAATAGGCAAAATTAGGGGAAAAGGCTTCAAATAACGGTGTGAAGAACCCTTCGAGTGCAGAGCACACTCAGGTTTGCTTCACGCCGTTCTTTTTTGCCTTTTCCGCCTAATTTTGCCTATTTTAACTTAATATTTATTTATTTTATTTTTATTTGTGTGAAGAACCCATCGAGTGCAGAGCGCACTCAGGTTTGCTTCACGCCGTTCTTTTTTGCCTTTTCCGCCTAATTTCAACTACTCTTTCATTCTGAGCGAAGCGAAGAATCTCAAAATTATATTGTCATTCTGAGCGTTAGCGAAGAATCTCTAATGATGAGATCCTTCGTCAGCGGTCATGGAAGCAATTCTCAGGATGACCTTCTCTGTCATTCTGAGCAAAGCGAAGAATCTCTAAGATAGAAATAAAAAAATATAAAAAAACTTGCATTAAGACATATTTTTGTATATAATTAATGCATATGGGCAATTAACTCAGTTGGTAGAGTGTCACTTTGACGTAGTGGAAGTCAGGAGTTCGAGTCTCTTATTGCCCACCACTTTAAACTATCTTTGTAAATGGATGTCTTTTCCATTTCTTTTTTTTATGTGCTCCCAAAGAGAATAGACACCAAAACTTACGAAAAACAGTCCGACGCCCTGAGCCAAATATACTAATATTATATAAAGAATTTTTGAATAGTTATAAATAAAATAAAGGAAAGTTAGACCAAAAGGGTTTCCCATAAACATCATATTAGTTCCCAAAAAGTGATTTACGATTATTGCAATAACAGAGAAGAGAGTAACAAAACAAATGTAATAAATAGAATCTTTTATTTTTGGAGTATAAAGTTTTTTAATTAACACAAGTACACCAGAGTAGAACATCAAAAAGTGATAAAACAAACTATGCAAACTCGCAGGATGCCAAATTGGATACAGCATAAGCGAAGTTGAAGGATAAAAAATAAAACATATTGATGCAAATATTCCACCAAATACCATAAAAGTGTAACCACAAGTTTTTAGGTGATAGTTTTTACTTAAACTTAACCATATTGCAAAAATAAACAAACTGCAAAAATATAATGGGATATAACTGTCATAACTGTCTCCACGATAAATCCTTATTATGATTTTGATAATTTCCATAATAAGAACCGAGATGGCGATTGTCCAAAGCATAATTTTTGTTTGCTTTATGGTTAACTTTCGAGAAAAAAATAAACTCAAAAAAGCTATTGCAAAAAATAATGCAATAGCAACAAAATGCCACGTGGAGAACAGTCCACATATCTGTTCTTGTGTAAAATTATCGTAAAACAACTAAAAACTCCATACTTACTTTTGGATGAAAACCACAATCTTAGTCAATATTTATAATTTCATATTCACGATTGCCAAGTCCAAGTTCGTATGCTCTTTCAACTGTGCGTATAGCATGTCTATCTTGCATACGATTTATAAGCGACATTTTACCTTTGTCGGTTGAGTTCATAACTTGGTCATAACAACATTGGTCAAGTGCAACAGGGTCAGTTGAGGCGAATATTCCAATATCTGCCATCTCTGGTTCGTGTGGATTGCTATCACAATCACAATCTATTGAAAGTCTGTTTGCAACATTTATATATGCCATATTTTCTGGTCTAAAGAAATTTATAACACCTTCGCACGCCTCTGCCATACTTTCCAAAAATGCATCTTGATTTTCAACATAGTCCCAAAGTTTATCTGGCTCTTTGGTATTTCCCCAAGAATGTATCCAGGCTTTGCCATTTCTTGACGCAACGCCGATGCTCATATTTTTTAACGCCCCGCCGAAACCTGCCATTTGATGCCCTTTAAAGTGTGAAAGCATAAGCATACTGTCATAATTTTTAATATGTGAGCCAACAATGTTATATCCTTTAAGATGTTCACTGTTTTTAATAGGAATTTCAATCTCTCCATCTTCGTCCATAAGATCGCAAGGAGCGATAGAGTAAAACCCATGATCTTTAATCGTTTGCCAGTGGTCAGCGGTTTCAAATCTTTTACCATGGTATGCTGTTCTACATTCAACTATTGTGCCATTGAGTTTGTCCACCAATGGTTTAATGAGATTTGGATTTAAAAAGTTGTGCCCACCAGGTTCTCCAGTTGAAATTTTAACTGCAACTTTTCCTTTTAAGTCAACGCCAAGTGCTTTGTAAATGTTAATGAGCCCTGCTGCTGAGATATCTTTTGTAAAATATACTTTAGATTTGTTCATATTATCACTCCTTTTACTTTTTCACACGAATATTATCACGAATTTTTTATTTTGTAAAATATTTTCTTAATATTTTTTATTGTAATTCTATAAACAAATATGTTACCTTAAAACCATGGATAAATATATAGAACAAGTTTTTAAAAACAAAAAAGTAAATAAATCAAAACTTCAAAAATATGGTTTTGTTGTAAATGACGATGTATATACATATAAAAAATCGATCTTAAATGGCATTTTTGTAGTAGAAATCTGTATTTTTAATAATGATATTAAAAGCACTATTTATGAAATGGACACAAATGAAAAATGCACTTTGCATCTTGTTGAAGATTATGTTGGCAGTTTTGTTGGAGATGTTAGAAAAGAATACTTGGCACTATTAATGGATGTTTGTAAAAATTGCTGTGAAAGCGATGTGTTTAAAAGTGATAAAGCAAAGAAAATAATTGAATATATATTCAATCGATATAATAATACACTTGAATTTTTGTGGCCCAAATTTCCAAATAATGCCATTGCAAGACGAAAAGACACAAAAAAATGGTATCTGCTAATAGTTAATATAAAGTTGAATAAACTTTCATCCGTATTTGCAAAACATAGCACTAGCAAGGACATTTTGGTATTACGCACGGTTGATGCAAAAAAATTAATCGACAACAATAAATTTTTCCCAGCATATCATATGAACAAAACAAATTGGATTAGTGTGTTACTTGATAGCGATGTGGATATAAAATGTGTTTATGAACTTATAGACGACAGTTTTAATTTGGCAGTGAAATAGTTATTTCATCCACAAGTGTTGTATGAATAGTTTTGCTTAGGTCGGTGGATAGGTATTTTTTATTATCATCTGCAAAAACTGTTGCCATAGTTTTGTATCCCGCTAGCACACAACCCAAAAAGTTCGCACCTCCAGATATTCCGCAAGGAATACCCATATGATTAAGTTTTTGTGCCATTGCTATGGCGTCGTCATCCGAGATAGGTATAATTTTGTCCACAAGTGTCTGGTCATAGAGCTTTGGAATGAGTCCGTCTGAAAGTCCTTGAATCTTGTGCTCGCCTTTACTATAGCCTAACGTTAGTAGTGATGATGAGGCAGGATCAATGGCAACAATTTTTATGCCTTTTTGTTTTAAAAAGCCACCAGCACCAGAAAGTGTTCCGCTTGTTCCAACGCCACTAATGAATGCGTTTGGCGTAATCTCGCTCAAAATCTCCTTTCCAATATTTTCTTGTGCTATTTTGTTATTTGGGTTTTCAAATTGGCGTATATAAGTTGCGTTGTTTTGATTTGCATATTTTTCAGCCATTTCAAAGCATTTTTGAAAATTTTCACATAAAACAAGGTTGGCACCATACAAAGTTATGAGGTTTTTTCGTTCATCACTCATACTTTTTGGCATAAAAATGGTTACTTTCAAATTCAAAAAGGCACCAATACTGGCAAGTGAAATCCCCATATTTCCACTTGTTACTTCAACCACTTCTTTGCCAGCACAAAGGTTTGCGCTTTTTAACATTAAAAGTGCTGCGCGATCTTTCACTGAACCGGAGAAATTATACCATTCGCACTTTGCATATATGTCGCATGTTTTTGTTTTATAACTTGTTTTTAAGTGCAAAATGGGCGTATTTCCTATAAATTTTTGTAAATATTCAAACTTATCCATATTTTTACTTCCAAATATTATGTTATGACAAAACTCAAAATTTTGTCATATCCAAATCACTTGTATTTATCTCATTTTTGTTATATAATTAAACATAAGAGGGCTAAGTTATGAAAAATTTTTTAAAAAGTTTTCAGCCAAAAAGTAGCTGGGTAAAAATAGAAGAAAATTTATATTCAATTTATGGGCTTGACAAAAATATACAAGCCAAATTGGTTTGTGCGTATAAAATAGGAAAACTTTCGGGCATTGAAAACACTTTGACAATATATGATTATGGCAAACAAAAAACACTTTTTAATGACCTTGATGCAGAGTATAAGGATTTGCAACTGGATATTAAACTTCAGGACGAATATGGCGCATTTCCAGAACATTGGGAGCATAAAGATAATATTTTTTATAGCGTATTAAGACTTGTTAAAACTCCAAATATTCGAATGATAGATATATTTTTTGAGTACAATAACAATATATACTGCGCACATACCTATCTTGATAAAACTGATGAAGATTTGGCACTAGAAGCCATCTCAAAAAAATATAAAGACATAGGGTATATTGTTGATGAAATCAGAAATTTGTAAAAAGAATTATGACCTTTTGATGCAACGACAAATTAATGAATTAAAGGGTAAGCCTAAAATTTTACTACACAGTTGTTGTGGGCCGTGTTCATCCACTTGTATTGAAAGGTTAAGACAATATTTTGATGTTTCGGTGTTTTACTATAATCCCAACATTTATCCGAAACAAGAATTTTTTAAACGCTTAGAAAACCAAAAAGTCGTACTTGAGTATTTTAAAGATGTAAACTTAAAATATTTGGAATATAATGAGAATGAGTTTTTATCCTGTGTAAATGGTTTAGAATTAGAAAGGGAGGGCGGAGAAAGGTGCAAAAAGTGCTTTTACTTACGTCTTAAAAAAACTGCTGAATATGCCAAACAAAATGGATATGACTTTTTTGGAACAACACTTACTGTAAGTTCTCATAAAGATGAACAGGCAGTTAATGCAATAGGCGAAGAAATTTCAAGGCAGCTAAATATTCCATTTCTTTATTCTGACTTTAAAAAACATGATGGCTACAAAAGAAGTATTGAATTGTCAAAGCAATTAAATTTGTATAGGCAAAACTATTGTGGATGTAGATTTTCATTAAGGAGAGATTTTGAAGTACGCTAAGTATATAAAACCAAAGCGAAATAATGATTTAATCGGCACAATATCATCTATTGTACTTTTGTGTGCATTTGTTGTGCTTGCTATTTTTGTTGGCGTTATGTTTTATTGTAATGTTTCATTGGGATACTATCCTATCGCTGGAACGAGTATGCAACCACTTATAAATGCAAGCGGACTAAACACCGATTATGTCTATGCATCATATGATGTTTCAAATATAACCTATGGCGACGTTATAATTTTTCATCATCCTGACGACAAAGAAGCGTCTGGTTATAAGCAAGTCATCAAACGAGTTATTGCGCTTGGTGGGGACAATATTATGATAAAAAACACATTCCGCCCAGTTGAAAACACTGACCAAACCTATTATGCATTGTATATTCAATATGGCGGTGAAGGCGAATTCGAAGAGGTGGATGAAGATTATATAATTGACAAAACTTCATATCGGTCGCTTTATTTTGGAGATTACTATATTCATGATAAAAACGATAAAGAATTTCTTGAAGATGAGTATAATAATGTCTACATTCATGTAGGGGAAGGACAAATCTTTTACGCCGGAGATAATAGGCTTGCATCTTATGATTGTTTTGATTATGGTCCACAGGAGTGTTCAAATATTGTTGCAGAAGTAAAATATATAATTTATGGGGGAACCAATAGAGTTTGGCAAGTTATTTTGCAAATGCTTGGAATATACAAATGGAACTAGAAAAAATTGAACTTTACAACTTTCGCAATTATAAAAGTGCGAGTATAAATTTTGCTGATGGCTTAAATGTAATTTATGGACAAAATGCACAGGGAAAAACCAACTTACTTGAAGCCATCTATTTTTGTGTAGTTGGTAAAAGTTTTCGTGCGTCAAGAGAGCGTGAAGTAATTAATATGCAAAGTGATATTGCAAAAATTAAAATTTTCATAAAAAAAAATGTAGGAAAAAGTGTTATTGAAATAATTTTTTCTAGGAAAGAAAAAAAAACTGTAAAAATTGATGGTATACCAATTAAAAAGTTGAGTGCATTACTTGGCGAATTTAATGGTGTATTCTTTTCGCCAGATGAATTAAAACTCATAAAAGAAAGTCCAGAAGATAGACGCCGTTTTATGGATGTGGATATATCGCAAACAACAAAGCAGTACGTTTATATAATTTCAAGATATAACGAAGTTCTTGCCAACAGAAATAAACAGTTGAAACAAAATTTGCCATTAAGGGACTTAAAAAACATTATGAGCATTTGGAATGAACAACTTGCTGATTATGCACAAAAAATTAAAAAATACAGGCAAAACTTTGTTATTTCACTTATGCCATATGCAAAAAGAGCACATTCGTATATAACGGATGGAAAAGAAGATCTTTTGGTGGAATATGTAACAATTAAAGAGGATACAAAAGAAGATATCGTAAAAAAACTGGAGGACTGCCTTGAAAAGGATATCGCACTTGGTTACACAACATATGGCGTGCATCGTGATGATTTGAAAGTTATAGTCAATGGCGTTGATATTCGAACATATGGTTCACAAGGACAACAACGAACTGCGGCACTTTCACTAAAGCTTGCGGAACTTAGTATAATTGAAGATATAACACACACTCGTCCTGTTCTGCTTTTGGATGATGTTCTAAGCGAACTTGATGGAAATCGCAAAAAACGTTTATTAGACTATTGTCAAGGCACGCAAACATTCATCACTTGCACATCATTTGATTTTCCTGACATAAGGTGTAATAAAATTTTAATCAAAAACGGAGATATAGATCTTACGAAGACAATTTGCCAAACTGATAATCATTAAGAGATTCTTCGTGGGTCGACGCGTTGGAGTAGGACTCAGAATGACACCACGTCGTCGCCCTGAGCGTAGCGAAGGGCCTATTGAGATTCTTTGCTTTTATGGATAGTTTCAAATTCGTCTTGCGTTACATAATGATAATACTCATAACTTTCGTATTTATCCAACACTTCCTGCATTGCTTTTTGTGAACGCTTACACAAATCATTGTTTCTTTCGCGCACGGAAAGTGTTAGGTCAGGGTATATGGGATCACATATATACACACTAATTTTTGGACGTTTTTTAATAAGCCGTCTAATTCCTTTAGTTTTTCTAAAAACCAAGATATATGGAATTACTGGCACATTGTTTTTTGAGGCGAAGTGAAATGCACCACTTTTAAAAGGCCTAAGGCGATTATAGTATGGCCACATACTTCCTTCTGGAAAAACATGGACAAAACGGTTTTTCTTTAAGTAATGTTCAATTTGCCTGTAGAAATTAACATGTGCTTTTGGGGTTTCGGGAAGGGGCATAACGCCAAAAGCAGACATGAGTTTGCCCACGTATGGAACATCAAAATTTTCTTTTCTTGACACGATGTGTGAACGACGAAAGCGTTTTACGAAAGTTGTAGCAATCATAAAGTCAACATAGTGTACATGGTTTGAAATAGTTATTGCTCCACCTTTTACATTTTTGAGTTTTTTCTTTCCATAAACTTTGATTCCAAGGCCAATTTTACCATATAGAAAAAAGATGGGACGTGCGACAAAATGATAGAAAATGAACTGAAATGCACGAAAAAACCAATTTTTTTGATATTTATAATTTTCATCAACAACAAGTTTGTTGTTTTTTTTAGTTATATTTTCTACAACGACGCCGTCAGTACACTGTGGCATTATTGCAATTTTTTCTTTTGGAAATAACATTTTTTGCATAGTTATAATAAGTATACCGCTTTTTTGAAAGTTGTCAAACACAAAGCACTAAATGTTTGACAAATATGGTACAAGTATATTAAAATAAATCATAAAATATTAAGGAGAAAATTATGGGACTTTTTAATTTTATAAAAAAACAACTTCTTGAAGTTATTGAATGGAAAGATAGTTCAAAGGACACAATCGTTTATCGTTTTCCACTTACTGATAGAGATGAAATTATGACTTCATCAACCTTGGTCGTTCGTGAAAGTCAGGTGGCAATATTTGTACATAAAGGTGAAGTGGCAGATGTTTTTGAACCGGGTACATATAAACTTTCAACTGAGAATATACCATTTTTAACAAAAATCCTTTCGCTTCCAACAGGATTTGAATCGCCAATAAAGGCGGAAGTGTACTTTGTCAACACCAAACAGTTTGTTGGTCAAAAATGGGGCACACAAAATCCTATTATGATGCGTGATAGCGAATTTGGCACTGTTAGGCTTCGTGGCTTTGGTGTATATTCATTTAAAGTCAGTGATGCAAAACTCTTTATGAAAGAAGTATTTGGCACAAATGAAGTTTACAAAGTGGAAGATGTTGCATCACAAATCAAGCCTATGCTAATTCAAGCGGTTACAGATGCCATTGCAGAGAGTAAAATTTCTGCTATTGACCTTGCTGCAAATTACAGAGAGTTTTCAAATGAAATTTTAAAATCCAGCGAGCCAGAATTTTCAAAATATGGACTAAAACTTTGCAGTGTTGTTATTGAAAACCTTTCACTTCCAGAAGATGTTGAAAAGGCACTTGATGAAAGGACGAAACTTGGAGTTTTGGAAGATAAAATGGGCACATACACTCAATATCAGGCGGCTCAGGCTATTCGCGATGCTGCTCAAAACGAGAGTGGAGGCAACTTGGCAGGACTTGGCGTTGGACTTGGTGCAGGCACAACAATCGGTGGAGTTTTCGCAAACAACATAACAACTGAAAACAAACCAAAGGTAAAAACCACACTTTGTGAAAAGTGTGGCGCAAAAATGCGTGAAGGTGCAAAATTCTGTCCAGAATGTGGAGCGGCACAAGGCACTGTTTGTCCAAAGTGCGGCAAACATGTTTCAAAAAATGCAAAATTTTGCCCAGAATGTGGTGAGAATTTGAAAAAAGAAATAGTCTGCAAAAAATGTGGAGCAAAAATGAAAAAGGGTGCAAAATTCTGTCCAGAATGTGGCACAAAAGTGGAGTAAAAGATGTCAGATTCACAGTTTGAAACTGTAATTGGTGGAACTCAAGACAAATGTTCTTCTTGCGGAGGGCATTTGTATTTTTCACCAGAATACCAAGCACTAAAGTGTGAATCTTGTGGTGGACTTGAAAAAATAGAATATAATCACGACAACAAAAAACACGAGTTTGTTATAGATGAAAAACTCAAACAAGAGCATAAGCAGTTTGCAGAAGAAAATAAAGTTTTTAAGTGTTCGTCATGCGGTGCAAATGTTGTATTAAACAAACTTGATGTTGCAACTCATTGCCCATATTGCGATAGTAGTATCACCATAGCAAAGGATGTTGAGATTGGACTTAGACCGGACTCAATTATTCCGTTCAAGTTTGGGCTTGAAAAAGCAGCGCAACTATACAAAGAAGGACTCAAAAAAAAGCGTTTTTTACCAAATGTGTTCAAGAAAAAACCACCTATGGATGAAATCAAAGGAATTTATGTGCCTTGTTTTAGTTTTGATGCAAATTCGCATACCGTCTATCGTGGTCGACTTGGAAGAAATCACACTTCAACAGTAAACGGTCGAACGACAACGCATACAACATACTTTTCTATTTCTGGTGTCCGAGATTTTCAACATCACGATATTTTGGTGGAAACAAGTTCGCACATTGACCAAAAGACTTTTAATGGCATAAAGCCATATAATTTAAAAGAACTTGTCGTGTACAACGATTGTTTTATTCGTGGTTACAGTTTGGAACATTATGATCAGGCACTTGAAAACTGCAAAAAAGTTGCAAATAGCATTATGGAACAAACTATTCGCTCACAAATTTTGTCATCTTATACATATTCAGTTGTTGAAAGTTACAGTCAAGATGTAGAGTTTAGTCAAGAAAAATATTCATACTACATTGTGCCTACATATAGTGTTAAGTATAAATACAAAGGCAAAGATTATATAACATATATGAACGGTCAAACGGGTAAGGTAGGCGGAGGACTTCCAAAATCTGCCATAAAAATCACACTTTTTGTGCTTATGCTAATTGCCATTGTGGTTGGACTTGGACTATTGTTTTATTATTCATAAACAATAAATGGCGTGATGGAAACGATGTAATTATCTAATGATTGCTTACTTGACGGGACTTCCTTATCATCCTGAGAACTGCTTTTTTGACGGCACTTTCTTGTCATCCTGAGAATTGCTTCCTTGACGGTTGACGAAGGATCTCAACGATTAGAGATTCTTCGTAAGCGGAGCGCTGCGGGTCTGTCTCAGAATGACGGGAGATTCTTAACTTCGCTCAGAATGACGAATAAAAACACTCAAGGACATAAAATGTTGAAATTGTGATTGACAAATTTTTCAACGTATATTATATTAGTCTATGCTATGGTGGATATAGCGTAGTTGGCTAACGCGCCAGATTGTGGCTCTGGAGACCATGGGTTCAAGTCCCATTATTCACCCCATATGTTTCCGCTCCTTGTGAGCGGATTTTTTGTTCAGATTTTTTAAAAAAATGCTTTAATATATAATTATAGTATGTTATAATACTATAGTATATTAGAGCTTTTTTTGTGCAATAATTTAAGCCTAATAATATTTACAGGAGATATATATGGAACAAGAAGAATTAGACCTTACAAAAAGCGAAAAGTATGACCAATCCGACATACAAGTTCTTGAAGGTCTTGAGCCAGTGCGTAAACGTCCGGGTATGTACATTGGCTCCACCGATGAGCGGGGACTGCATCATCTAATAACTGAAGTTGTTGATAATAGCATTGACGAAGCACTCGCTGGATATTGTACACAAATTGATGTAAGTTTAAACGATGACGGCTCATGCACCGTGGCGGACAACGGTCGAGGCATACCAACAGGAATAATTGAGAAAGAAGGGAAAAGTGCAGTTGAAGTTGTACTTACAAAACTTCATGCTGGTGGAAAGTTTGGTGGCAGTGGTTACAAAATTTCTGGTGGACTTCATGGTGTCGGGGTCAGTTGCGTCAACGCGCTTTCAAAATGGCTAAAAGTGGATGTTTACCAAAATGGCTACCACTACTATATGCAGTTTAGTCGTGGGGTTGCTGATGCACCTCTAAAAAAACTTGAAAAGTCTGAAAAACGTGGAACAACTGTTACATTTCTTCCAGATGATACAATTTTTGAAACTGTTGAGTTTGATTATGAAACGATAAAAAATAGATTTCGTGAAATTGCATTTTTAAATAAAGGCATTGTTATAACTCTCACAGACAAGCGCGAAGGTAAAGAAAAAAATGACACATTTGAGTTTAAAGGCGGAATAATCGAATTTGTGGAGTTTTTAAATAAAAACAAAACGCCGTTATTCCCACATCCAGTGTACTTTAACAAATTTACCCCAACCAGTGAAGTTGAGGTAGCATTTCAGTATAACGATGGCTACAATGAGATTATCCATGCTTATGCAAACAACATAAACACTGAAGAAGGTGGAACACACCTTGAAGGTTTTAAAAAAGCACTCACAAAAGTTATTAACGACTATGCACAAAAGAATAAGATTTTAAAAGAAAATGAGAAACTTAGTGGTGAGGATTGTCGTGAAGGAATAACTGCAGTTATATCAGTTAAACTTATGAATCCACAATTTGAAGGACAGACCAAAACCAAACTAGGCAATAGCGAAATGCGTACAATCGTGGAAAAGGCGGTTACTGAAGGGTTTGGCGACTATCTAGAAGAAAACCCAAGCGAAGCAAGAGAACTTGTTTTAAAGAGCGTTACTGCACAAAGGGCAAGAGAAGCGGCAAGACTCGCAAGAGAATCCACAAGGCGTAAAGGTGTGCTTGAAAGCACAACACTTCCTGGAAAACTTGCTGATTGCACAGAAAAAGATCCAACACACTGTGAAATATACCTAGTCGAAGGTGATTCTGCGGGTGGTAGTGCAAAACAAGGCAGAGATAGGCGTTTTCAGGCAATTTTACCACTTAGAGGCAAAATTTTAAATGTTGAAAAGGCAAGACTTAACCACATTTTGGAAAACAACGAAATAAAAAGCATGATAACAGCCTTTGGGGCAGGTATTCACGATGACTTTGATGAAAGCAAACTTCGTTACGATAAAATAATATGTATGACAGATGCCGATGTTGATGGTGCACACATAAGAATTTTGCTCCTAACATTTTTCTTTAGGTTTATGCGTCCACTTATTGAAAAAGGCCATGTTTATTCTGCTCAGCCACCACTTTATAAGCTTAACCGTGGCAAAGAAGAACTTTACTTTTATAGTGATGAAGAACTTGAAGCAAATCTAAATCAGTATGGAAGAAAGGGAATAACTATTCAGCGTTATAAAGGTTTGGGTGAAATGAATCCAGAACAACTTTGGGAAACGACAATGAATCCAGAGAATAGGGTACTTATTCAAATAACAATGAAGGACGCAGTCGAAGCAGATGCTATGTTTAATAAACTCATGGGTGAAGATGTTGAACTTAGACGTGAATTTATAGAACAAAATGCCAAACTCGTCGAAGATTTGGATGTATAAAGGTGAATTATGGAAGAAAAAAAAGAATTACACGAGTTATTTAAAAATACAAAAATACGTCAAGTGGAAGCCACTGATGAATTGAAAAAATCGTTTATTTCTTACGCTATGGCGGTAAATGTTTCGCGTGCCATACCAGATGTAAGGGATGGTTTAAAGCCGGTCCATAGGCGTATATTATATTCAATGGGTGAACTTGGCAACTTTAGCGATAAACCATACAAAAAGTGTGCAAGAATTGTCGGCGAGGTTATGGGTAAATATCACCCACATGGCGATAGTTCAGTGTATGATGCGTTGGTTCGTCTTGCACAGGACTTTTCAATAAGATATCCACTTATTGATGGACATGGAAATTTTGGTTCGGTTGACGGCGACAGTCCAGCTGCGATGCGTTACACAGAAGCAAGGCTTAGTAAAATTGCTGAGTATATGCTTGAAGATATTGACAAAGAAACGGTGGATTTTTATCCAAATTTTGATGATACACTTATGCAACCAAGAGTACTTCCTGCTAAATTTCCAAACTTGCTTGTAAATGGTGCAGATGGTATCGCTGTTGGAATGGCCACAAATATTCCACCACATAATCTAGCAGAGGTTATAAGCGGTGTTCAAGCTCTTATTAAAAACCCTGACATTAGCATTGACGAACTTATGGAATACATTCCAGCGCCAGATTTTCCAACAGGCGGAATAATCATGGGCAGAAATGCCGTTAGACTTGCTTACACCACTGGTCGTGGCGGAATTGTTGTTCGCGGTAGGGCCGAAATCGAAGAAACTCCAAGCGGAAGATATAAAATAGTTATAACTGAACTTCCATATGGAGTCAACAAAGCCCGCTTTATTATGCAAATGGCAGATATGGTCAAGAACAAAAAACTTGAAGGTATCGCCGATATAAAAGAAGAGTCCGATCGTGATGGACTTCGAGTTGTTGTGGATGTAAAAAAAGATGCAAATGCACAAGTTGTTTTGAATACCCTTTACAAAAAGACAATGCTTCAACAAAGCGAAGGCATAATAATGCTTGCACTTGTTGACGGTGAACCAAAGGTTTTGAATTTAAAACAAATACTTTATTATTACCTTGAACATCAAAAAGATGTTCTTATCCGTAAAACCAAATTTGATCTCAAAAAAGCAGAAGAGCGCATGCACATAGTGCTTGGACTAAAAATTGCCCTTGCCAATATTGACGAAGTTATAAAGATAATTAAAGAGGCTGACGATAAGGAAGATGCAAAAAATAAACTTACAACAAACTTTGAACTTGATGAAATTCAAGCAAATGCAATACTTGATATGCGTCTCAGCAAACTCACAAGTTTGGAAGTGGAAAAACTTAATGAGGAGTATGCTGAACTTGAAAACACAATAAATGAACTAAATAGCATTCTTTCAAGCCAAGACAAGGTGCTTTCAATTATAAATGACAATTTGGAAGCAATCAAAAATCAATTTGGCGATGCAAGAAAAACAGAGCTTAGCCATGATTCAAGCGATATAAACATTGCTGACCTTATAAAAAAAGAAGATGTTGTTGTTTCAATGACAAATCTTGGTTATATAAAGCGTATGAGTATGACAGAGTACAAAGCACAAAAACGTGGAGGGGTTGGAATAAGTGCTCATAAGACAAAAGAAGAAGATTTTGTAAAAGACATATTTATTGTTAATACACATGATGATCTTATGTTCTTCACAAACTTTGGAAAAGTATATGCCATAAAGGCGTATGAAATTCCTGAAGCACAGCGTCAGGCAAAGGGTAGAGCAATGATCAATCTCTTACCACTTTCAAGCAATGAAAAAGTCAATACAATTATTCCACTTTCTTCAAATACAACGGGAAATTTAATTATTGCAACAAAAAATGGACTCATAAAAAAGACAAAACTCATTGAATTTACAAACATACGCAAAAACGGCAAGATAGCAATAACATTAAATGATGATGATGAGGTTATTGACGTTAAAACATCTACAGGAGATGACGAAATCTTAGTTGCATCGTCATCAGGCAAGTGTTGCAGGTTTAGCGAAGAAAAAGTCCGTACAATGGGTAGAACAGCACAGGGGGTCAAGTCAATAAGTCTTGATGACGGTGAAAATGTTGTTTCAATGACAGTTATCAAAAAGGGTGAAACTGATGCACAAATAATAACCATAACAGAAAATGGTTATGGCAAACGAAATCATGTTGACGATTTTAGACTTACATCACGTGGAGCAAAAGGCGTGCGCGCTGGTGTATTTAATGAAAAAACGGGAAAACTGGTTTGCTTAAAACAAGTGCACACCATTGATGACCTTATGATTGTCGCTGACAACGGAGTGATAATTAGAACACCAGTTAAAGATATTAGTTTACTCTCTCGTGGCACGCAAGGTGTGAAGATTATGAAACTGAAAAATAATGCACATGTTGTTTGTCTTACAACCAGCGAGCATGAAGAGCAGGAAGGCGAAGTTATTAATGAAGTTATTGAAGAAAATATAAAAAATGCTGAAATTAACACAAAAAATGAATAAAAACCACACAAAAATTGATAATTTTTTGTATTTAGTAAAAACTAAAGGAGAAAAGGAGAGTATATTATGAAGAAAAATTATGATATTTTGCTTATTGCTCTTGCCGGGATTGGAGCCATTGCCAGCCTTGCAGTGCTAATTGTTTGCGTCAATGCACTCATAGAATATGGTTCAACAAGTTTGCGTGTTTGGGGTATAGTTGGCACAATTATTGCCTTTATTGTGTGTATGGCACTACTTGGCATGCTTGTCTATAACTATCGTCAAAATCGCATTGAGACAACGAGCAAAGAAAAGACTGTATTAGATGAATAAATCAATGTATCCACTTCTCATATTTGCTTGTGCATTCAGTATGTTGCTTAGTATAGTTATGATTATCCTATCTGCTTGTGGCATACTTGTAGATTCAAGTGATATGGTTGTGAATATTATTCTCTTTTCTATCTTGTTTGTTGTTTCAGCACTTGCAATGGGCTTGATCATTGCAATTAAAGTGTCTTCGACGAATAAAACTAAATACAAAAATGATAAATAATTTATAAAATATTGTTATCAAATTATTAATTTGTTTGACAATATTATTAATTTGTTTGACAGTAAATCTAAATTTTGGTAATATCATACTTGATATTAAAAAAGGAGGAAGATATGAGTAAAAGTTTATCACTAAAAAAGGTACTTTCAACATTTGCTTGCTTGGCACTTGTTATCGTATCAGCGATGTTGTTTGCTGCGTGTGGTGATCCAAAAACCTATGGGTTTGATGAAACTGGAATGTATTGTGCAAATTGTGAAGTTACAAACAAAGGTGTTGTTATGAATGAAGATACCGAAAATGATACATACGGTTCAACATACTTTGGTGAAACAGACAAAAATAAAGACTGGGATGGCAGTGCTATCACTGTTACATTCAAGCTTGATGTTTCTGTTTTGGAAGATGGAGATTTCACAAGTTGGGTTTTAGGTTTAAACAAACTTAACGGCGAAGCATATGTTCATACAGAAGAAGTTCGTGTTGGCATTGCAAAACAGGGCGATGTATATTATATGAATGAACTTACTGGTATTAATTATGATGATGCATTAGATTTTGATGCCGTAGTTACAGGCGGACACACTATCGAAGTCAATAACGGAAAAGCACAAGTTTCCATTTCACTTGAATGGGCAGACGATGTTGTAGAATACGAAATTGATGTCAATGGTGAAAAGGTTACAAATCAAAAAACAGCAGTTGGTGTTGTTGGATTCAGATACCTTTGGAATGCAAATGCAAGCGTTAATGGCGTTGTAATAAGTGATCTTGAATTTACAGAATAAAATTAATATTATTCAAAAAATCTCACCTAAACTAAGGTGAGATTTTTTGTATAATTTCACTTAACCCAAAAGCAAAAAAAATAATTTACTTTTTGGTGCGATTATGTTATTATCCACATAGTGCAAAGGTTTTTGCAAAACTCTTTAATTAAATATACACTAAACCTTTTTGCACAAAGGAGACATATGTTACAACTTATAGATATTTGTTATGCAATAAATGGCAAACAAATTTTAGATAAAATCAATTTGACTTTTGGTGATGAAATAACCGTCATAACAGGAGCAAACGGCGCTGGCAAGTCAACTCTTGCAAAAATTGTTATGGGAATAATAAAACCAACAAGTGGAATAATTTTGTTTAATGGTCAGGACATAACCAACTTTTCAATTACAGAGCGTGCAAAAATGGGTATTGCTTTTGCCTTTCAACAACCTGTAGAGTTTAAAGGACTAAGGGTAATGGATATGCTAAGACTTGCATCTAAAGACAAGCATACATCTTTAAATATCTATCTCAAAGCAGTTGGATTATGTGCAAAAGACTATTTGACAAGAGAACTTTCGGGCGAACTCAGTGGGGGAGAGTTAAAACGTATTGAAATAGCCACAGTGCTTGCAAGAAAAGCGAATGTTACTATCTTTGATGAACCAGAAGCGGGCATTGACCTTTGGAGTTTTCCAAACTTAGTTGAAACATTTAAAAGTTTTAATGACGTAGTTAAAGGCACAATGATTTTAATTTCACACCAAGAAAAAATGATTGAACTTGCAGATAAAATTATCGTCTTAAACGGCGGAAAAGTTGAAAAACAAGGCAAAAAAAGTGAAATTTTGCCTACTTTTTCAATAAAATCGTGCAATGGTTGCGGAGGAAAAAGATGAACCAAGATGAACTTTTGAATATTGTAACAGATAACGCTATTTTTAAAGGGGCATACAATATTCGTATAAACGGCAAACTTTTTGACAGACAAACCAACGACGAGGTCAATATCGTTTCAAAAAAAGATAACAGCGGTATAGATATATATGTAAAAGATAACACGACTGGACAGACCATAGGTATACCTGTTGTTTTGACTAGTGGGGATATAACAGAAACTGTTTTAAATGATTTTCACATAGGCAAAAATTGCGACATAACAATAATTGCCGGTTGTGGAATTGAAAATTGTTCAAGTTGCACAAGTCAGCACGACGGCGTCCACACTTTCAATATCGGAGAAAATAGTAAAGTTAAATACATTGAGCGCCACTATGGTCATGGTGAAGGCAATGGACAGAAAGTGATGAATCCTGAAACTGTAATAAATATGGAAAAAAATAGCAAAATGGAAATGATAACCACTCAAATTGAGGGTGTTGATAGCACGATTAGAAAAACCACAGCCAACTTACAAGATGGGGCAAACCTTACAATTACCGAGAAAGTGCTTACCAGTGTGAACCAAAAAGCCACAAGCATTTTTGATTTAAATCTAAACGGCAAAAATTCCAAAGCGAAACTCACATCCAGAGTTGTGGCAAAAGATGAATCATATCAGGACTTTTTGTCAGATGTAAAAGGGAATAATGCTTGCTATGCTCATATCGAGTGTGATGCAATAATTGTGAATAATGCAAAAGTCGGATCAACACCAAAAATTGTTGCAAATCATCCAGATGCTTCGCTTGTACACGAGGCGACTATAGGCAAAATTGCAGGCGAACAACTACTGAAACTATTGTCGCTAGGGCTAGATGAGAAAGAGGCGGAGGATGTTATTATCCAAGGTTTCCTAAAATAAAACGCAAAATTGTGGGCGAATACTTTGTTTCTGCTATGCCAGGCTAGACAGTCATTTAGGGAACTAAACTCCTGCCTAGCCTGACATAGCGAGCCTCGTCTTCGCCTCACAATTTTGCGTTTTATACTTAATACCTAGAAAACATATAGCACCCGATAGCTGTGTTTACTGCCAAGCCGTGCCACACAGTCATTTAGGGAACTAAACTCGTGCGTGGCGTCGGGGTCCCCGTATAATTTAAAATCAAGAAATGTATACATTTCTTCCCCTAAGTCACGGCAAAAGTGCCAACGAAGTGCACTTTTCGTTTGGCCGTGAGAAAGGGGCAAAAACAAACAACAAGCACTATCTTT
>CALWPD010000005.1 GCA_944383335.1 uncultured Clostridia bacterium | reverse complement strand
GCAGGAGTTTAGTTCCCTAAATGACTGTCTAGACCGGCATAGCAGTAACAAAGTATTGCGCCGCTTTTTGGTGGTCTCTGAGATTCTTCGTGGGTCGACGCTTCGCGGGCAAGACTCAGAATGACTAAGGGTGGACGCTTAAAATAGCTCAGAATAATACAATGCTATATTGGTGCTAAGCGTTGGGTGGTGCAACTTTTGACTTTTTGAGTTTATAGTTTGCAAACATTATATATAGGAACATATAAGCACTTAGAATAATCAGTAATGAGAAAAGTAATATGACAACACACCAAGAATAATTTGTTACCCCAAAAATTTGTCCAAAGGATGTTGCATCAAATATGACATAAGGGTACCACTCGATAATATACGCAAATTTTCCAGTGATTTTAACCACAATATAATATAATAATAGGTAACAAATTGGGAAAAAGGCAATTAATTTATTTTTGGACTTGCTCGAAGACTGTATTTTTAAAAACAACACAAGCGCAAAAACAAAATAAACATAATGCCCCACAATATTTGTTCCGAAATTATGTAATGCAAGTGGTGTGTTTGCATACAAACCAAAGGTGATATTTCCTGATGTAAGTTCAAATATTGTATAGAAAAATACAGTAAATAAATAATTTGTAAAAACAAAACTCAAAACATAGGCGTTTGACAAAAAGTTATTGAGTTTTTTTAAATTGAAAAAATTTGAAAGTGAATATAAAATACACCATAAAGAGAAGAAAATTAATGAGTGATATGTGAAAAAAGAAAAATCTGCCCACATCGAAACGACATTTGTCCCATAATAAAAATTAATGTTTGGATTATTTATATAAAAATAATCTGGAAAAGAAAAATGAAGCATATGACTTAAGAACAACCATACACCAATAATTCCAACCAGCAAAATAAAAATGTTATTAAAATATTTAATGTTAAATTTTCTTTTCATTTTTTTTATTTTAACATATAAGAAAAAAATTATAAATAAAAAATGGTAATTAATGGGAATTTAACTACCATAAATTTATAAATATATTAAATATAATTGTCTGGCAAATCGTTTTCAAACAATACGATCTCGCCGCCAACCAAGATATCTTTAAGCTTCGCCTTTGCATCGTTTAAAGTTTCCATTTCTAAAATATTATTTTCATCAAAGCCACCTTTTAAAAGACCAGTTGTAATGGCTTGCTTATTTGTTTTGTTGACGATGATAACCTTGTTTGCCACCCTTGATAAAGCTTCGCCAAATGCCACATTTTCTGCATATTCGCTATCGCCAAGTTCCACAAGACCTGGAGTTACAACAATTTTTTCTCCATCAAAAAGTGAAAGAGTTTCAAGAGCATTTTTGCTACTTTCAACAGATGCATTAAAGGAATCATCTATGATGGTAAGACCATTTTCTTCAATAAGTTCCACCCGGTGCGGAATTGGTTTCAGTTGAGAAATAGCGCTTTTTATGCCAAGTAACGACACCCCCATTTTGTAAGCAAGTCCAGAAGCTAGAGCAATATCTTCAAGGTTGCTTTTACCAAGTAGTTTAGTGCTGCAATTTACTATTTCATCACCAATTTTAAGGTCAAAAATTGAACCTTTTTTTGAAGCTTTTATATTTAAAATGGAGACAAAATAATCACCATCTATTCCACATAAAATTTTGTTTTTTGTACACTCTTCATACATCTTAAGTGTGCCAGCATTTTGAGCATTGAAACAAATATAGCCGTCTGAAATTGCGTCTACAAGTTCTTTTTTGGCTTTATATATGTTTTCAACAGTTCCAAAAGTGGCAAGATGTTGACTTCCAACACCTGTTATTATTGCATGCTTAGGATGAATGAGATTGCAAAGGTAAGCAATGTCTCCAACCTGTCTTGCACCCATCTCCGCAATTAGAACTTCATGCTTTGGTTCGAGATAGTTATTAATAACTTTTGTAAGCCCCATAGGAGTGTTAAAACTGTGAGGACTCATACAAACATTATATTTTGTGCCAAGCATAACATTTAAAATATGTTTTGTTGTGGTTTTTCCATAACTTCCTGTAATGCCGATTTTTATCAAATTTGGCATGCTTGCAAGTTTCTTTTTGGCGCGAGTTTTGTATACTTGCCTAAAAACACTTTCCATTGGTATGCAAATAAAATGTGCGAGTGGAACAACAATAGGCAAGAAAATAGGAGTTATTGCCACCACCCCAAACCTTATAAAAGGCACATATTCACTAAACAACATAATTAAAGCAAATGTGATTGCTGACATAACCAAAAATACAACAAAAGTAAGCCTTTGCATGCGGTGTGTTTGCTTTAATGGCGTTTTTTGTGGCGCACGATAAACATTTATTATAAATACTATGCAAAAATAAAAGTAAAATATCAGTCCAATATAAGAATAATATTGACCATAACCATCTAAAAGAGAATTGGTTACCAAAACGCAAAGCACAGACATAAAGCATAGCACAACAAGGCGAGTTACATATGACCATTTAGTTTCTTTTAAGTAAGCACTGTATCCAACAATTTTATAACCCGAAAGTTGAATTACATGCAAAAATTTGCTGGCAAGAAGGCACATTAGCACACCATTTACACACGAGAGAACTATACCTATATAAAGATGCAAGTTCGTGGCACTAAAAAAGTCCATTAATTTTCTCCTTTTAAAAATGTTTTTACATCTATTAAAAATTGAATGTTATTTTCCAGATAAGCAAAATGTCCACAATTTTTATAAATTATTAATTTTGAATTTTTTATGTATTTATTTAATTTTTTCGCCATGTATAATGGTGTTTCCTTATCTAGACTACCATATATTAAAAGTGTTCTGCAATCTATTTTTTTTGCGTATGGTGAAATATCCAAGTTTATTATATTTGAAAATGTTTTTTTCATAACAGGCGATAGTTTTTTATAATCATTTGAACCAGCGGAATAATTTTTTATTATTTTTTTTAATATTTTATATTTTATTTTCCTATATATTTTTTTTATTTTATTTCTTGGTTTTATTCCTGCTCCCGCAGTTATTATTAAATTTTCAATATCTACATTATAGCTTGATATTAAAAGCATTGCAACCCTTGCACCAAATGAATGACAAATTATATTTATTTTTTTTACATCTTCTTTTTGTAAAATTTTATAGACTATCTCTGAATAGTCAAACAGCGTATATGGCGATTTTGGTTCTTCACTTTTGCCAAAAGGCGGAAAATCTATTAATATACTTTTATAATTTAATGAGTTTAATAGAAATTTAAAACTGTCCACGCTTCCGCCCCATCCATGAAGATAAAGCATTGTTTCTTCACCTTCGCCTGTTACTATGTAGTTTACTAAACTATTTTTATAATTAATCACATATTTATTTATGCTTAATACTATTTATCGGTGAAATTATAAAACATAATAAGTGCGGAGTCGCCGTCTTTATAATATCTTGGCCTTTCGTGAATTTTTTTAAAGCCCAAGGTAGTGTAAAGATTTATAGCGGTTTTATTTTTTGATTTGACTTCAAGTGAGAGAGTTTTGTCAACATTTTGACAAAGGTTTATCATCCACTTTATTAGCATAGTTGCATAACCTTTATTTTGGTTGTCTTTGCTGGTTGCAATACTCAAAATATTTACATCATCTACTGTTTGGACTGCAATCAAATATGAAAGCACATTATCTCCGTCAAGCAGTGCAATACAAATATAATCATCATTGATTATGGCATTTCCAAGTTGTTCATCCGTCCAACTTTCATCACCAAAATTGCTCCTAGATAATTCAATCAATGCTTTCTTATGATATGGTTTAATCTTTCTTATCTGCATTTTGTTCCGCCTGCGACTTGCGTAAATATATTGGCAAAAGTTGGTTTTCTGAAATGAATTTACCATCATTATAGTACTTTTCAGACAAGCTCAGTAAACTTTGTGGCGAAAATTCAACAAAAATGTTGCATATGTCGAGATTTTCATCTTTTAAACCTACCACAATCCCACTCAGTATTGTCAGCTGTTCACCAGTTAGCATTGTTGGTTCTGTTAACCTTTCACCTTTGCTATCATAATGACAAGCAAATATATTGCCGCTAAGCGCATTTATCGTACACCAAAAGTCTGATTTTGGATTATTGCTCGTGGCAAAGATATGTGCCATTAAGTCTAATGAGCATATACCAATTAGTTTTAAACTTGGCTTTGCAATGCTCATACCTTTAACAAGTCCAAGTCCTATCCTTATTCCTGTAAACGAACCCGGACCAACAACCACCGACACACAGTCTATTTCTGTTATGTCAATATTACCAACTTTTAGCACTTCATCAATAGCAAGCAAAGCATTTTCAGATTGCTTTGCGTTACTTTTAACACTTTGAAAAGTACATTTGCCATCCACAATCAATGCAATATCTGTGCTACTAAATGCTGTTGAAATACAAAGTAGTTTCATTTTACCCAACCTTTTACCGAAAAGCCAATTTTTCGTTTTGTTTCATCTAATTTTGTAAATACGATCTCCACAAAAAGAGCCGGCAGCAGACCTTTGACATTCTCTGCCCACTCCACAAGACAAACACCATCTAGTGTACGAAGGTCAAAATATTCTTCAAAGCCAAGTTCTTCTGCCTCTTCCTTGCTTGAAAGGCGATACATATCAAAATGATACAAATTCATTTTTGTACCTTTATAGTCATTCATTATGGTGAATGTTGGACTTGTAATAAGGTCAGAAATACCCATACCTTTTGCAAAACCTTTTGCAAATGTGGTTTTACCCGCACCAAGATCACCCACGAGTGAAATGACTGTTGGCGAAGTTATACTTTTTGCATATTTTTCCGCTATGCTCTGTGTCTTCTCTTCGCTATCTGAAATAACTTCTATCTGCATTGCTTTCTCCTTTTTCTAATATAACACCAATTAAGCCAAATCTCAAAATCATTACAACTTATTTATTATCGCAATTCCATCACCAATATTATAAAAGGTTGTCTTTACTTCACTGTCAGTGCTTATAATGTCAATAAATTTTCTTAAATTTACAACTATTGTCCTAAGTTTGTGCTTGACAAACTTTGGCCCTAAAACAAGATTATGAAAATAAATATTATCTACAAAAATATATCCGCCTTTTTTTAAAATATTTTTGATATATGGATAATATTTTAAATATTGGCCTTTTGGCCCGTCCAAAAAGATAAAGTCAAAACTTTGTCTCGGGAAAGTTTGAATTACATCAAAAGCATCGCCATGTATAATCTTTGCACGATTTAACACTCCTACGGTTTTAAAAGTGGAGTATGCAAATTGTACAAACTCAGATTTTTTTTCAACAGTGATAAGGTTTGTATTTAAAAGCGAAAGTAACATTTTTGAACCAGAATATCCAATAGCCGTACCTATTTCTAATATTTTTTGCGGTTGAATTTTTTTTAAAAAATTAATCAAAAAATCACACCCACTTTCACTTATGATAGGAATGTGATTTTTTTCCGCATATTTTTTTAATTCTTCTAAATATTTTTCCATATATTATGACATAAGTACAACAGTTAAGATAAGTGGTCTTCGCTTTGTGCGTTTGAATACAAAACTTGAAATTGATCTACGAACAACACTTTTGATTTCTGTTTGGTCCATATCTTTTAAATCATAACCCTTCAAAAGTTGACTTAAGTGGCTTCTTGCGTCTTGGTTGAAGTCATCGGCTTCGTCGTTGTAAACCACTCCACGAGTTATAACAAATGGATCACTCTGAAGTTGTCCTGATTCACTTGAAAGATTGACAACCGCTACACAAACACCTTCTTCTGAAAGTTGTTTCCTATCCTTTAGCACGGCACTTGAAAGATCTCCTACTCCTGAACCATCAACCAATCTCATCCCAGCCTGAACATATCCTACGGTACGAATTGAAGTTTTAGACATCTCTATTTGCATACCAAGATCTGGTAAAATAATGTTCTTTGGATCACAACCCATGGCAATGGCAAGTGCTTTGTGCTGTTTTAAGTGTCTGTATTCACCATGAATTGGTACAAAGTTCTTTGGCTTTGTGAGTTTGTGAATAATTTTAATCTCTTCTTGACAAGCATGTCCTGATGCGTGCACATCCGCAAGTTCATCATATATAACATCGGCACCTTTCTTAAAAAGTGTGTTAATCAATCCATAAACAGACTTTTCATTGCCTGGAATTGGCGATGATGAAAGAATTATGCAATCATTTTCACCAAGTTCTATACCTTTAAATTCACCCGATGCCATACGAGAAAGAGCACTCATGCTTTCACCTTGACTTCCTGTCGCCATTATCAAGATTTCTTTATCTTCATATTTTGAAACTTTATCTATATCTATTATGGCATCTTTATCGTATTTGAGTTCACCAAGTTTTGATGCAACTTCGCTGACATTCAACATACTTCTGCCACTGAAAGCAACTTTGCGAGAATATTTTTTTGCAAGATCCAAAATTTGTTGCATACGCTGAATATTTGAAGCAAATGTTGCCACAAAAAGTCTATTGTTTGGATGTTTTTCAAAAATGCTATCCATAACACGCCCAACATTAGATTCGCTCATGGAATAACCCGGCCTACAAACATTGGTGCTTTCACACAGCAAAAGATTTACACCTTTTCTGCCAATTTCGGCAAAGCGTGTAAGATCGGTTGTCTCGCCAGTAACGGGTTCAAAGTCAATCTTAAAGTCTCCAGTGTGCACGATAGTTCCGCAAGGCGTTGTAATTGCAAGGGCAAGAGAACCTGCGATTGAGTGATTTACATGAATAAACTCAATGGCGAAGTTGCCTATTTTAAGCACCTGCCTTGGTTTAACCGCTATGAGTTTGTATTTTAGTTTCGGATATTCTTTTAATTTATTCTCAATCAGTCCAAGTGTGAGTCTAGATGCGTAAATTGGTACATTTACATCACTAAGCACAAAAGGAATACTTCCTATGTGATCCTCATGTCCATGAGTGATGATAAACGCTTTTAATTTATTTTTATTTTGAATGAGATACGTTATATCTGGCGTAACAACATCTATGCCCGGAAGATCATCATCTGGGAAACTCATTCCACAGTCAACTACTATCATCTCATCGCCATATTCAATGGCAGTCATATTCTTGCCAATTTCACCAACCCCACCAAGAAAAGTTATTTTGACTTTTGGTGATTTGTCTGGATTTTTAATAATCTTTGGCAAATTCAATTTATTTGACTTATCCCCGACTTCACCTTTCGACTTGTGTACAGGTTTTTTATGCGCTTTTGGTGTTTCTTTATTTATTTGTTTATTTTCATTATTTTGTCCACTAAGAACAGTGTTTAATTGTTCTAGTATTTTTTCATCAATAGTTTTTTGTTCCATATAATCTCCTTTTTTTCCATTTAAAAAACTACAAGATTAATCTTGTTTAAAATATTTAAAGTTTTTTTAATTTATATGATATTCTTTACCTTATTAAATTTTTCACATTGTTCAAGTTTTCGTGGTGTAACAATGGAATCTAGGTCTACATAATACCTATTACCTTGACTCTCAAAAAACATTACCATATCAAGCATTATGATTGCCACTGATGCAAGTGGAATTAGTGCTATAAGTGAAAATGAAGTCATAATAAATGTAAAAATTATTGTAAAGAAAAATATCACAAAAACACTCGAAAAAACCCTTAAAAACATTCTCGAAACTGCTTTTAGACCTTTTTTGAAGGCTTTTAATGGCGAAATATCAAAGGCTACGCAAGCTGGCATAAACCCTGATAAAAATGTTGTGAATAGAGACAATAAAAGCGCAATATATACAACTAACATTATTGGCAAAAATATTTGAATTATTCCGCTTGATTTACAAAGTGATAATAAATAATATGCTCCAGTTAAAAACACTGCCAAAAAAGGTAGTAAGATTAAAGTGCGAATTAAAGAATATACAGCACTTTTTCCAAGTTTTGAAACAAAATTTGCCATAAAACTTGACCTATTTAAACTTGCCATGTATGAATATAACCCTTCTCCAGCTGGAATTGTAAAAAGTCCAAACAAGAATGGTAAAATGACAAGCAAAATGACAGCAGTATAGAAAAGCATAAATGTGTGTGCGGAATATAAAATTGCCACAGCATCTAGAAACGCTTCGACTACTACATACAAGCTTCTCATTAATGC
The DNA here is from genome assembly GCA_944383335.1 of uncultured Clostridia bacterium. GTDB lineage: Bacteria > Bacillota > Clostridia > Christensenellales > UBA1242 > UBA5893. Next base: position 27,724 of record CALWPD010000005.1, on the reverse strand, counting down.
AGAGATGTTTACAAAAACGGTTTTAGTTGAAAACCCGATTAAAAGTTCAGAAAACTCCACGGAATTGAATGCTTCATTCCAAACGGAAAATGTAGGAATCAAAAGCACACAGCAAAATGCGATAACCATAAGTTTGTATAAAAGCAACTTCCAAAAGACTGAAAAGTTGGCAACAAACAATTTAAGTGAGTTTTTGAATATCATAACACTCCATATTAATAAAAAAACTTGATTTAGTTTAGTTATTATAAAACATAACAAAAAAAATATCAAGTGTTTTTCTTTTTTTATTATTTTTTAATTTTGCGGAGTTTTTTGAATCTTTTATTTTGCAGTGTTATTATTAATGTATTTCGTCCACCTAATGTAACCATACACGGTATTAAAGAGGTATCCTACTTGAAGTACAAGATATATCCATTGCTGAGACATTATTACTATCGCTGTCTCCGAAAATACCGCTGCAAGCCATACAAGCCAATTTTCTTTATATCTAAAGAACAATAGTACACCATTTGCAACTCCAAGAGCCGTAACACAAGCATCAAGATAAGCAATTATTTGTTCAATCAAAACACTGCTGTAAAAATCAGTTTCTGGACCATACGCCGCAACCAAATAGCCAACAACAAGCGTCCATATTAAACACACAAAACCAATTATCAACAGTCCTTTCCAATTTAATTTACGAACAACTGTGTATGTATTTTTATTTTTGTCAGTGTGTCTACTCCAATTTATGAAAGTTATTATATGCATTGGTACCCAAAACAATATTACAGAAGCAAGGTACGCAAAGCGTGTCCAAAGTATCAAAAATACAGCTATTTCAGTTGCATCAACAATAAGGTACAACACTGCCCACCATTTGTTTTGTTTGGAAGCCAAAAGCTCGCTTATGAGAGTTACTACAACATCTATGACATATAATATCATTATTATGACGCCACTTATGCCATTTGTTTCTTCCTCGGGAAATAAAAATAAAAACAAAACACTAAAAAAAGAAAGAGATAAAAGCCAAATCCACTCATATGTAGTAAAATAATGCAATAATTTATAAAATTTATTATTCTTTTTATCTATGTTTTCCATAAGATAAAATTATATATTTGCAAGATGTATTTTGTCAACACCAAATATTAGACTTTTTTTAAAAAATTTGTTATTATATTTATTTGGAGAACATTTATGGAACAATTATTTATTAATGAAAATTTAGTTAATTTGGCAAAAACTGCAGAAAAAGAACTCGCACCTTACTATGAACACGCAAAAGAAGTTTGCGAATATAACACAAGAAAAGTACTTGATGCATTTATTAAAAACAAGGTTTCGTATCAGGACTTTATTGAAATAAACGGCTATGGTTTTTTTGATGCAGGTAGAGATAAAGTGGAACGAGTATTTGCTGATGTTTTTTGTGCTGAAGATGCACTTGTTAGACCACAAATAATGAGTGGCACAAACGCAATATGGCTAACTTTGTCGGGGTTACTTCATTACGGAGACACAATGATTTCAATTTCAGGCACCCCATATGACCCACTTCAACACATTGTTGGTATGATTGGAGATAGCGAACATGCATTAACAAAAAATGGTATAAAATATGAACAAATTGAGTTAAAAAATAATGATTTCGACTATGAAAATATAGAAAAGCGCCTAAAGCAAGGCAATGTAACACTTATTGAGATTCAAAGATCCAGGGGCTACTCGCATCGCGAAGGTCTTTCAATAGAACAAATTGAAAAAGTTTGCAATTTAATTAAAAGTATAGACAAAAATATTATTATAATGGTAGACAACTGTTATGGAGAAATGGTTGAAAAAAAAGAACCAACCGAAGTTGGCGTAGATGTAGTTGCTGGTTCACTTATGCACAATTTGGGCGGTGGCATTGCAACATCAGGAGGTTATATTATAGGCAAGCGAAAATTTATAGAAGAAATAGCAGATAGATTTACCTCGCCAGGAATTGGTAAAGACCTTGGTGCAAATTATAATCAATTTGTCAAATTTTTAAAAGGATTATTTTTTGCACCTGAAACTGTATATAATGCTGTCAAAACTGCAATTTTTTCTAGTTTTATGTTCGAAAAACTCGGCTTTAAAGGGATTTCACCAAAGTTTAATGATAAGCGAAGTGATATCATTCAAACTTTCGACCTTGAAACTCAACAAAATCTTGAAAAATTTTGTGTCGGACTTCAAAAAGGCTCACCCGTTGACAGCTTTGTTACTCCTATCCCATCTGAATTTCCCGGATATCCGCATGAAGAAATAATGGCAGCGGGGACTTTCACTCTGGGTTCAACAATCGAACTCACCGCAGATGCACCAGTTGTTGCCCCATATACGATTTTTATCCAAGGTGGAATAATATATGAGTATGCAAAACTTGGAATATTGAGTGCTTTAACAGAACTTGAAAAATCTACTCTAAAATTCTAATAATTTTTTTCATCCTTTTGGCTGGCACAGGAAAATTTTGCTCAGTAACATTTTTATCAACTCTTATGACAACGCCAAACTGTGTAGAATTACCGATAGGTACTTCAACTTTATCCCCTGTCTTCAAATTACTAAAAGGCGAAATGAAAAACATTGGTCTGCCGCCTATATCAACTTTAGCATAGTCATAACGGTTATATTCTTTTGCCGTTCCTCCTGCAAGTGAATGAATCATGATAATCTCCTATAAGCATTAGACTAATATAAATAAAAATATTAGTCAACAAAAACTTAAACACATTACGATTGACTAATTTATTCATATTTTGTATATTTTTTATATGGAAAAATGTTTATTTGCATACAACTCCAAAAGTGGAAAAGGTAAACTTAAAAAAAAAGAAAAGTTTATTGTTGAACCTCTTTCTAAAAAATATGATATTGAAATTTTGCACTCTGAATATGCGGGGCATATTGGAGAATATATCCAAAATAATGGTGAAAAATTTGACACCATAGTTATATCAGGTGGCGACGGCACACTTAGCGAAGCAATAAATGGCATTATGCACTTACAGAAAAGTGTAACTCTTGGATATATCCCATCCGGTACAGTAAACGATGTGGCAAATTCACTGAAAATATCCAAAAATATAAAAAAAGCACTTAAAATAATTTTGGATGGTAATATTTTTTATCACGATGTTTTCAAGATGAATGATAGATTTGGTATTTATGTTTGTTGCACAGGAATGTTTTGTGAAACGAGTTATGCCACCTCTCAAAAATCAAAAAAGAAAGTTGGAAAACTTGCATATGCACTTTATGGCATAAAAAAAATTTTTAACTCTGAATCTTTTATGCTAACACTTAATGACAAAAATAATGTAATAAGTGGCAAATTTGCACTTATGCTAATTACAAATTCTAAAAGCGTCGCGGGCTTTAAACTAAACAAAGATGCAAGTCTTGACGATGGGTTTGTGGATATTGCGCTTGTAAAAGCAAAAAAACAGCGTATAAGGTTTTGTGAAGTTTTGCAAGTTGCAAAGTTGTTTCTATTTGGTTTTCCAAAAAAATCATCAAAAAATATTCAAATATTGCATTTGAACAAATTTAGAGTTGAAATGGACGCAAAAAATGTAATCAATCTTGATGGTGAAAGTGTTGGTAATGGCAGTTTTAACTTTGAAGTTGTAAAAAAAAGTATAAAAATTTTTGTTCCAAAGAAATAGTAATAACGTGTTGCATTTTAATAAAAAATGTGCTATTATTTAACATGTTGATCTCGTAGTAAAACTGGATATTACGGAGCCCTCCTAAGGCTTTGTTCTGGGTTCGAGTCCCGGCGGGGTCACCATTAAATTACTACACAACAAAAATACAGGTCATAGACCTGCATTTTTTATAACAACGGTGAAAAGAGTCTTAATATGGCTTGAAACAACTTGCTTGCAAAGAATTTTCGATTAAAATCTGAAAGCGTAACAAATTTACTGTTTTTTGTATCCTGTTCAAATATCTTTGCATTTTGTTTTACAAATTCTTTATTGTATAATAGCGATGTAATCTCAAAATTTAACGCAAAAGAGCGATTATCAGCGTTGCAAGTGCCTATTGAAACACATAGATCATCAACAAGCAAAGTTTTTGCATGTAAAAAACCATTATAAAAATATACTTCTATTCCTGCATCCAAAAGTTCTTTAATAAATGAAAGAGTTACATAATATACTGTTTTTTTATCTGGCTTTCCAGGAATCATGACTTTGACATCAACACCAGTTTTCTTTGCTATGATAAGAGACTTTAAAAACATTTCATCTGGAATAAAGTATGGCGTTTGAATGTATATTCTTTTTTGAGCAAGTGATATCATACGGATATAGGCATCCTCTATATATCTTTGGTCGCTTTCTGGGCCGCTTGTGATGACTTGCGCCCCAATATCTCCAACTTCTTTTAAAGATGCTTCTAAAAAATATCCTTCTTTGACAAGTTGTTTTGTATTTAGCCGCTCTTTTTTAACACAACGAAAATCGTTAAAAAAAATATTTTGCAAATCCCATACCATAGGCCCCTCAACTCTTATGTGAGTATCACGCCAAGGTGAAACCCTTTTCTTTTTACCCATATGGTCATCGCGAAGATTTATTCCACCTGTGTAAGCAATTTTGCCATCAATTACAACAATTTTTCTGTGATTGCGGTAATTGATCTTGAAATTTATAAGACGAATCCCTAGAAAAGGCGGAAAAAATTCCGCAACTTCTCCCCCAGCATTTTTTAATCTTCTGAAAAATCTTCTAGGAGATTTTAATGAGCCAACACTATCATAAATCAGTTTTACCTTTACGCCACTTCGTGCTTTTTCGCAAAGAATATCCATAATTTCTTTACCGGTTTTGTCATCACCAAATATATAGTATTCAATATTTATGGTATTCTTTGCATTTTTTAAATCATTTTTTAGGCTTTCAAATTTTGAAAGTCCATCAGTAAATATCTGAACTTTGTTCCCTATTGAAAAAACATTGCTATCATTTGATTTTACAAACTTTATTAGTTTGTAGGCATAATCATATTGTTCATTCTTTGCACGAAGCTTATCAAAATTTATGTGTTGCCATGAGATAAACTGCAAATAATCTTGTGTATATCTCTTTTTCCGTCTTATATAAACGCGTGTTCGGATACTAAGTCCCCCACCAAACAACATATACAAGAAAAATCCACCGATTGGAAAAAGCGCCAAAACAGCAAACCAACCAAAAACACTTTGTGGCTGTTTGCGTTCGAAAAAAATCATAATAAGTAATAGTAGCAAATTTAAAGCATAACCAACTATTAAAATAATTGTCTCAAATGGCATATTTTTTCCTTTTAATTAAGGTGGAAGAACCTTCCACCTTAATAGTATGATTTTAATTTACAACATTTATCATTAGTACATTTCGATAAAGCGGTATATTAATAGAGGACGCAGTTACAAAATCGTATATAGTGGTGTAAAATTCAACAGTTACAACTAGTTCTTCAGACATAGAATCTATTGAATTTAATAACATTAAAGAATAAACTTTTGAATCGTTGGCAAGAGAAACATATTCATTTCCATTTGTTATATGAACATATATCTTGTTTGCATTTATACCATTTATATCTGACAATACTGCAAAGATATCGGAATACTGCGTAATATATGTTGAGGTTGGCTGATTTCCTGTGCTGTTAACCAATTCGGTTTTAAATAAGAAAGAACAAATTGACGATATATTTGATAAACTATCATTTAATACAAATGTAAATATATCTCCATTATAGGTTTCAATATCATTGGCACTTCTAGCATTAACGAATAATAATTTTAAACCTTGTCCATCCAATGTTATTGAGTAATCTCGAATGGATGCTTGCCCTGACGATATCAATACTGAACCAATTTCATTTCCATTTTGATATATTTTAATATCTGTAACATTTAGTGGATTTATATTTCCTAAATCATCCGCATCAATATAAACATAGAATTGTGAATAAGTACTTGTATCACCATCTTGTATGCTTTCTGTTTGATAACCATAAGCGGGCATATTTGTGAAATTTATATTATCACAATTTATAATATCAGTCGTAGATTGACCTGGACTAAGATTAAGATTGGATTTTCTACCGGAGATAACACTGGCATCCTTATATACTGAAACGGCTATAGTGCCAAACACAACGCTTGTGGCTGAACCTAAATTTTCACCTATTGTGTATGTAATATTTTGTACAATTCCATTAGACAAACCTGTCTGATAAATTACATTATGCGACGCCTCAAGTTCTTCATAATAATTTGAAGCATCTATCAAATCAAAAATTTGTACTCCACGATCAGTATTTCCGTAGATATTTCTAACAGCCAAACTTGGTAACAAGTCATTAAATATAGTTGATGCACTGACCGTACCATAATATTCATAAGAAGAACTTGAAACCATACTATTTGAAGCATATCTGCTTTCAACAAAGCGAATATTGGATAATGTTAGATATTTAGTTACATCATTTCTAGTTAAGTCCACCCTTACATTTGTTAATGAATAACCCTCTGGAATCATATATGTATCATCAAGACTATTAAGTGAATGCATTCCCCCAGGATTAGTTATCCAAGAAGTAATTTGAGTTGGGTCTGAACTTTCACTTGAATCGCTATAAAATCCCACAGCAACACCGAATACATTTAAAATTTCCTCTCCGCTCCAAGCATTTGAACCATCAGAAATACTCAACATTTGAAGAACATCTCTCGCCTTAATTGTGAAATATTGTCCTTGACTCGTTACTCTTGGTAGCTGCGCTATGTTAGCCGTTATCTTTAATTCCGCATTTTCAAGTTGAGAAAAATATACGCGAACTGTATCAATAATTCTTGAACCTGCAGAACCATTTGCTCCATACTTAACAAATATGTCAATTAGAATGTAATTGGTTCTTATATCAAATTCTTCACTTAAGGTAATTAAACCATCCTCATCAATTTGGACATACTGACTTCCTGCTGGTGTAGTGTTTATTGCAAATTCCAAATCATCCACATTGCCACTAAGTGTTGTGTCTTCACCAGCGACAAACGATGTTGCAGTGGTTCGACCAGCAACAAGTTCAAATGGTCTATATGTTGTTCCTGCCCAAACATCAATAGAAATTCCACTTTGTAGATAATTGCTTGGAAGTTGTGCATTCCTTTGTTGTTCTGAGCCATACGCAACGGTGGAATCAACATCTATATATTTGAGTGTAATCCAAACAGGTGCTGTAAAATCAATATTTTGTTTTTTCGCTTCACCGTTCTCATATGCATATGAAACATCGACTTGTAAATTTGATTGTACATATTCAATATTAAGTCCGTCTGTGCTTGTCAAAAACTCCGCACCATTTTCTATGTATTTTCTCATACTGTAACTATCACTGAGCTCATCATCATTTCCACTATTAGCGAACTGAACACCCTTAAGGTCTGCCCATTGAGTTACAAGTAAGCCATCAATTATCGTCTTTTCTGCATTGGTTTGAAGTGTAACTTTTTCACCACGAGATGTGTCTATTACGCCTAACTCACTCAAGGAGTATGTAGCAACTGTGTTCTTATCTGCTGAAAGTGTTGCTTGACGAACATCTGTGCTATCTGCCTGATTTACAAAATATACCTTTATTTGGGAATTGTTGTCTAGTTGTCGTAAGCCGATTGTTAGTGTTTGGTCTTCCACAATATAACACTCATTGACTTGAAGTGTGTAATTTGGCCATTTTGGTTTGTTATCACTGCCATCTTCTGGGAACTCAATTCCACTTTCCTCATTATAATAAGAATTTTTGAATGTAACAAGTGTTGATGACCCCTTATAACCCGAATCGGTTTCATATGACAAATCATAAATCGATTGCGTGGCTAGTGAGTTGGTGTAATAGAAATCACTGTTTGTAGTTGTGCTGTGTGTGATTGTGTGTTCACTATCGTATTCATGTTCAGTTACTGTATAACCTATACGGAACTGGTAATTAGATATATCTTCAAATCCAAACAAATCAGTAACGGACAGGTATTTTGTAGAGCTATCATAAGGAACTGTTGCATAGAAGTCTTCACTAGTTTGAACGTTATGTGCTCTGATTCTTAGTGATAATACATTTGCGACATCTGCAAGAGAAACAATACTTCCTTTCTCATCTTTAATGGTAAAGTCAATATATATTGTATATGAATTTGTAATGCTTCTTTCACCAACTACAAAGTTTTGGCTGTTGTCCACAACATCTATAACATCCAACAAACTGAAGGCAACGCCATCTCTTACATATGGTGTGGTGCTTGAAGTCAAGCTGTACCTTTCACGAATGGTAATTGGTATTGATACTGAAACATTATAGTTATCAACGGTGGTTGCGCTTAACGTTAAGGTCCCAGTTATTCGACCATTAGTAAAGTTTGATGTATCTATGAAACCTACATCAAAATAGAATTGGTTGTTGATTGATTCAAGGTCGTAAACAAGTTTTTGCTGCGTTTCAGTTGAATCCTCATAGGTTAAAGTTGCTTTCCAATTATTTAAATCTGCCACTTCATAGTTTGCAAGTCCGCTATCTCGCTTTGTAAAGGTAACGAAAATTGTGTGATCATAGTTACTTGCTATACTACTTTGATCAACAAGCCCAATGGTGTCATTTTCAAATGCTGATATTGAACTTGTTCTAAATTCAATATTGTATTGGGCTACGATTGTTACATAATATCTAATTGTGTATCCATAAGCGTCGGTTAGTACGATGTCAACATTCTTGTTGCCAAACATTATGTCGCTGAAACGGAATGAAAGATTATAATATGTGCTACTTTGTGGATATTGCGAAATGTATTCATTGCCTTGGTCATATGTAACATTGAACATTGGTGCAACATTCCCGTCTTGGTTTTGGTTTTCGTTTTTATGCTCAATGTATATGAAATTTTCATTTGGCGCTTTGCTTCCCCAAACTGCAAACTCTATGTATGATACAAAGTTGTAATCACGAATATAATTACGATGTACTTCGGAGTTTGGCGTGCCATCTGAATTCCTTAATGTTTCATTTTCATAATCATGACTAACTATAAAAGTGAATTGGAATTCTTTTGATATTGTGCCATAGTTGACAGTTAAAACCAATGTTGTTGTTACTGAAGTTTCACGAGGAGAACCCTGAGCCATAAAGTTAAAGTCATATATACATTCTTCGTTCTCGGACTGTGTATATCTTAGATAACTTGTTCCACTGTTTATTAGGTTTTGATAGTCGCTATTTGTTGCTTTGAAAGTTACCGTATCACCATCTATCGACAAGTTTAAACCATCCGCTGAGAAATCATCTTTTGTGTAATATGAGCCATCTGAACTTCTCTTCATATTTAGTAGTGAAAGATAGTTTGAGTTGGCCGAAGTGCCATTATGAAGTACGCTGGTATTTTGACCTGCTGTCAATGAAACTTCAGTTTGTTCAAATTCTATATCAAAACCATAATCTACATAGTATGTGCCAACCAAAGCACCATCAGCCACACTTGCGCCATTTCTACTATTTATATAAATAATCTTTTGGATTGTACGTTCTTCTGTTATATCCTCTGACTCAAGTGTGCAATCTGTTCCACTTAAAAGGCCATATTGTTTAAAGAACTCAATGTTTTGGCTTGCCGTTGTTGCGCTTTCGCCCTGAGCATTGAAATTTGTAACCGTGCGATATGATAATTGTATTCTAGACTCTAACGTTACAGAAATATTGCTTTGGATTGGAACATTCTGACCATTTGTCAAGTTGGAATCAATGAGTTGGTCATCTAAACCAATTTCATAAACACTCCATTGAACGCCCGCATCACTGGAAACAAACGCACTCATATCTGCGACATTTAGGTCCAGTAAGTTAACCAGAACTGAAATTTCATCACCTTGCATACCCTCAGTTAGTGTTACAAGCGATGATTCTGCATTTATTCCATTTATTTGCGTAACTTTTAAATACTTGGTTGTAGTTAAAACCGCATCTGTTGGAACTGTGAAAGTCAAATTGATTCTTGTCAAAATATCGTCGTCTGTGCCAATGTAAATATTTTCCAAATTATTCAAACTATTTATCGCATCCGGAGCATTAAAGTTATAACCTGTCATCTCATAAACATTGTTTAAGACTACAACATTATAAACTCCAACAGGAACATATGTGGTTGTTTCATTGATAATTTGATAGTATAAACCAAACTGTATGCTAAGTCCATCATACACACTGTGTTGAGAGTTTTGACTTATTTTAAATTCAGTGTCTAGTGAGAAATAACGCTCTCCAACCAACTCATCATTTACATAAACATATTCTGCTCCAAGATTTACCCTTGCAACTATGTTATTTTGATGACTTTGTCCATTTAGGTCTTGAACAACAACACGTGCACTATCTGACAAGTCAGGCTTATCAACCAATGAAATGAGATTGTTTGCTCCTTCGGTTCTATCAAACCAATATGATTCAGCAACCACAGTACTACTTGCGTTTGGTGTCGGATAGTTTGTAACTATCACAAAGTTTGGACTAAGTGTAAAGTTGAAATATGATGTCATTACAGGCGATTCGCTATCTGATATTGTGTTATAATATAGAACTCTGAATGACAATGGTGTGGTAGTTGCCACTTCACTTACATTAAGCACTATTTCATATGGGCTATTTTCACTCATTGCTCCACTGAATAAACCATATACATTTTGGGTTATGAGTTGTATGTCAAAACGGCCTAAATTATTTAATGTTACATTTTCGTACCATTCGTTAAAATCAACATTTCCAGAATATGTGAATAAGTTAAGAAGTATGTCAAGATTGGTAATCTCGCCTGCCACTATCCCGTTAACCGGCCACATATTCATTTGGCTGATTTGTTTTCCGTTTGGAGCCAAACCAATATCTAAAACTGCGTGTATGCGTAAATTCATTATGAAGTTGTAAGTAACTTGCTCTGCTCCATCGTTAAACGTGAAAACAATCAAGATATTTACATTGGTATCTTGTTTGACTAAACCAACTTTAATGATATCTTTATCATCAACTTCTGCAAATGATATAACTGAATTATCAACTGAATTCAAGAAACGTATAGAAATATCATCAAATGTTGTAAAAGTGCTTTCTCCGTCATTTTTGACTACTTGGAATGTATCATTTATGTTGATTACATTGCCAGAATCTATTTCATATATTCCTAGGTTGGAATTATATTGAAGGTTTGAAGTGTTTGGAGTAATCAAATTTATTGAATAGTTTGTTAAAACAAATATATTAATAGTCTCCAAAGCGCCAAACTTGGTATAAAATACAAATTGTGTGTTATAGTTTTCTGTGGTATCATCGGCATAAAGTGTCATTGTGTCATAATCTATCCAAATATTGTGTACATTTGTTTCGTCTTGAACAATGTGGAATGACAATAGGTCAGTTGCATCTGTTGTGCTCGAAGAAGAATTAAAACTCATAGTTAAATTGTACTTGCCATTTCCTATATTGATGCCGTTATTTTCTCCCGCCTGTACAGAAATATCCTGAATCTCTTGACTGGATACTCCACCATCAGTACGCTCAGTGAAGTTTAAGGTTGGAATTTCGCCAACACTAATGTAATAGTATGCTTCAAGTCCATTTGCAGTGCTCATCTGAACTTTCACTCTTAAATACTGAGCTCCACCACGATTTATAGATATTATACTATCACCATGAATTCCAGATATTACACTTGCATAACGACTTGGATCTTGTGCTGTCTGCCATGTATAAAAGTAATATGCCACCTCAACGACTTTAAATGTTAAAGTTGCAGAAGGTAAATTATCCTGTTCTACAAATTCGCCATCATTTAATCTTCCTATAACAACCCTTCTACTTCCATTAACTGAATTTGGAATTACATCATCAAAATTTTCAAGTAGATCAACACTCGCCGTGTCATTTTCATCAAAACTCAAATATTCCATATCAAATTTGACATCTTCTACTCTACTATATAGGTCAGTACCACTGAGATTTGAATTTTGTGAATATGTTATTGTGTATGGGTAGTAAACTCGAATGTCAAGTACTTTTTTAATTTGTACTAAATAAGGAATAACTAAACTATCTGTTGCTAAGTTTAAGCGTGCTTCAATTATAACAAATGTATCTTTTCCAACAGGTTCGGTTATGAGATTTGTACCTTCAAAGTATGCATATATGTTGTGGTCATTTTCATCAAGATTTCTAACTGTTAGTTGCATTCCGGAAATATATCTTATTCCATAAACACCATCAACAATCTCTTCTGTTTGTTCAATAAGAATGTCGGTGCTCCCAATTCCCGCATCAGTAAGTGTGTAGTAAAGACCTTCTTTAACTACCCAATTTATGTCAAGAAGATTGTAGATGTCATACTCTTCTTCTATTGCATTTGGATATATAACAAATGGTACGTCAAAAGGAAGAAGCAGGATTTTGAATGTAATGCTATCACCTATACCACTAGCCGAGTTATTTAAATATATTTTAGCAAATGCAGAGTCTATTATGTTGTTATTTACGCCTTGAATAGTGATTGTTTGCGCCTGAACATTTATATTGTTTGTGCTCTCTATTTCAAGGTTTGCTGTGATCCCCTGCGAACCATCATTTGTAATAGTAAAGGCGTTCAAAATATCATCAAAGGAGTACCTTTCACCATTTACAAGTTTAAGATAATATTCACCTTTGTATAAAACCCACATGGTACTATCAGGATTTCGTGTAATGTTAGGACGAAGTGTAAGTTGTATTTCGTATGATTTGTTATCACTTGTTAAGACATCTACACCATCATATGTCAAAATTATATTTAGTGTTGTGCTGTTATTTATGTTTTCAAGACTGTAAATAATAAAGTCATTACCACTACGTTCTATATAAAAACGTGTTCTATCTGCATCATTTACAAATCTAAAGTCAATTTTAGAATAATCAATGTCGAACATGACATTTTGCATCTCTTCAGAGTCATCAACAATTCTTTTTACACTAAGTGGAGAGTTTTTATCTGAACTTAGTAATAAACCTTTCCCATAATATGTTGTATTATTTACATTCGCATTTGCAACATCAAGCAAAATTTCGTTTGAATTTTGTTGAACTCTGATATTTGGATTGATATATAAATACAATGAACCAACGGCATCAACGGTGCTGTTTTGTTGTCCATTCTTTTCAAGTGCAAGCATCACAAATTTATATCCATTATTCTCAGTTGATGACTTAAACACAATGGATGCATTGTAGATATATGTTGACACTTGTCCATCATCACGACCGATTCCATCGCTGTTTGAAACTTGATCATTTTCACTTGATGTGTAACTTACAATATACGCATTTGAAGTTAAAGTATTTGAATTCGGTATAAGTGTTCTGTTTGTAAGTTGCCCTTCCGCATCATATTCATATAAATAAAGTGAGTATTTTGATGAATCTAGTGAAAAATCATCAGAACCTGTGCCAACTATATAATTTAATTGAATTCTAACATTATAAAGCGAATCTGCATATGCGCCTAGATAAGTTACATTACCAACATATGAGATTGGTTCTTCAGAATAATCATTACCATATGAATCTACCGAAATTAGAGTATTTGGTGAAATATCAAGAACAATTATTTGCGATATACCAAGTTGTGGAAGAGTTGCACGAAGTTGTAAACTATATGCTCTTCCAAAATCACACAAGAACTGCAAACTCAATAAATTTTGAGATGTTCCACCAAATTCAACATAACCCTCAAGCGAAGTTATATCTTGTTCATTGACTAAACTAAAGTTTACAAGAGAAGTCAAAAGCCCTTGGCCGCCGTCATATGTATAAGTGTATAGAATAAGATTTACAACCCCAGCATTTGTAGATTTTAAATTTATAGTTGAACCCGCATAACCAACAAGTGGCACTGAAATTTGTGGGAATGAATAACTGCCACCCGATGTGTTATAATTGTAAACTACAACATCGCTTTTATTTACTGCTTCGCCATTTGGCGTCTCAACAAGTTGCTCGACTTGAGAAACATATCCGTTTTGTTGAGAGGTGAGATAAAGAGTATCTTTGATTACTCCGCTGGCATCTTTAAGATAAACCTCAACATCGCCTGCACCACTGAATGTAAACGACCCATTTGCCAAAGTCAGAATTGATGTATTGGAACTTTCAAGAGTATATTCGCTGGATATTGGTTCATTCCCATATTTGTCTTGTAAAACAACTGACAATGTTGAATAATCGATTACTTCTTCTTCATTTTTAAATAAGTACTGACTTACATCATTGCCATTGCTAGTGTATGTTGTTTGAATACTATTTATATATCCGTTTTCACCTTGAATGTCCAACTTGACTAAAATTCGATTTTGTTCGCTCGTTTGATATATTCCATCTTCAGCCAAATTAACATTAAAATTAAATATTACAGCAGAGCCATCATAAACTTCTATACAGTTAAATGCCTGCCCATCATTGTACGTTGAAACTTCAAATTTTCGTGGCTCGACAAATACATCGCTATCATACACAACATAAAGTTTTATTCTACGCTCACTTATATTCTCTGGAAGCGCTCCAATGTTCATTGAAAATACAAATTCTGTTCCATCAGATTGCTCTGAATTTGATGTGCTGTAAATAAGAGATGTCTCCGTGCCAGAATCTTCTAATTGTGCAACTATGTATATATCGCCATTGAGAACTGCATTTCTAAAAATTAATTGTTCATTGGTTTGTTGTGTTTGGTCTGCGCCTTGTGGCAAAACATAACCAAGTATTATTTCAAAAGGTGCTGTCGTGTTTTGAACATAGGCTATATCATTGGTTTCGTCATTGATGATTAGTTCATCATTTGCAAGAACTGTCTGAAGGTTGTTTGTCAAACCATAAAGTGTCTTATCAATATATACTTGGAGTGTGGATATTGCGTTAAGGGAGTCTTGACTGTATTTTTGAAAAATATAATTATAGTCTTCATCGTGTTTTGGATTGCCTTCATAATCAGTTTGGATTGTCATAAATACAACATCAAACGTCTTTCCATATGCTTGTGTTGTTTTTGGTTGTATAATCCCATCTGCAATTTCATACAAACTAACAGTTTGAGATCCGAGTTGATATTCAACCACTCCACCTTTCGTAACAATAAAATCACTGACTTCAAACTGAGTGGATGCAATCACAAAATATGCACGAGATTGATATAGATTATTATTTGGAACAACTGCTAATGGTGCAACATTTAAGGAGTTATATGTAGGAATCTCACCATCAATTATTGTTAAAGTTCTATCATGCTCTGCCCAGTAAATTGAACCATCATTAACTGTGTTTGTAGAAAAGGTTACAACTATTGGTTCCACATCATCTGCAGTTTCTCCAAAATATTTGACTTCGAGTGCAAGGCTGTTTATTTCAACAGTATTTGTAACGGCAAATTGCCAGAAATATTCATCTATGGTTTGCGTTGTTATGACTGGAAAATAATATGTAAATGTTTCACCATCTACCAATACCTGTTTAGTGTTTCCATATCCATAACTTGGAATTGTAACAACATTGTATGCCTTGTTTGCGTTGTTCACCGCATCATAATATATATTTCCAACTTTATATAAGAACCTTATCGCAACATTTTTTAGTTCGTGTTGGAGAGAAATTGTTTCATCCAAACTTGAATATAGACGAATACCAAGACTGGATTGTGTAGCATTTTGAGATATAGAAGAGTTGTTTGCGTAAAGACTAAAGCGAGTGTCTATATTTACGTTGCCTATTCCACCTTCAAGACGCATACTGTCAACTTCGACTTCCACAATGTCTATACTTTTTGATGCTTTATAGGCTTGATGAGACGTGCTTGCTTCTGTTGCCAACTGTTCTAACCTTGCAAGTATTGCAAGATATTTCGCTGACTCATCAAGATTTTGAAAACTCAAAAGCACCCTTTCTTCTTGTGGAGTGGATGAAAAAGTGTATCCTACAATGTTGCTTGTTCCAGTTTTGTTTGTTGCAAAAACATTGGTGTTTCCTTGCTGGGTTATGTTTGCATCAGTACTGGATGTTTTCATAAAATATGTATTTTTATATTTTGTTTCACTGCCGTTTGAACCATCAAAACTATACTGATATGCACTGCGTGCTGGATAAAATTTTAAATTTGCCATAACTAAAGAGCCAACAGCGAAAATATCACTATCATTATCCTGTGAAGTTACACGAGTCTCAAGTTCCACTTTGTAAACTGGAACATCAACATTTACATTGGCACTTTCTGAATTGATTTCTTGGTTTTGTGATGTTGCTGTAATTACACTATGTCCACCCGTTATCCAATCTAACCCTTCACATTCTGTGTCATGTTTTGTGGTTTCAAGATATACATCAAATGGTTTGCCAATTTCTGCCGTTTGTGGAATTGAAATAACTCCGTCGCTTATGCGAACGCTTCCATCTTGTGTTGTAACAACTTGACCATTTTGCAAACTCAAAGTTAGTCTAGTTACTGTTACATCAGTAGTTGTTGTTGAAATGGTTATTTGAAAATCACTATCAACATTATATTCTTCTTGATCAAACATAAGATTTTGTGGCATAACTTGTGGTGTGTTAAAATATCCAGCGATAGCCAAAATCCCCACACCGATTGCACACGCACCAATAAATGATGCCAGCGAAATTGCAAATATTTTTAAAAAAGTTGTAAATTTCATAACAATTCTCCACAAACCAAATCGACTTTAAGTTATTATTTACATTATTAGTCAAAATAATTATATAGTTTGTGCCTATTTAAGTCAAACAATTTAAAATTCATTTTTAATATTTTTTATTTCGTCAAAATATTTAATATCTTAACTCGAAAAAAAATTTTTAAAATTCGAAATTTATTAAATGAATTTAATAAATTTTTTTATAAAATAAATATTTTTTTAATTTTCTTTATGACAAATTTTTTACGAATTTTTCTATTCTTCTAAAGAAAACTCTTTCACAACAAATATCTAACAGCTAATATTGACAAATTTAAATAAAATGTGTATTATATGAGTAGTAGAATGTTGGAGGTTGAAACATGTCAGACTTCACAAATGGGTTTAACATAGATATAAAATACAAAGACCACACTGAAAAGCAAAAATTTGCTATAGCAAAGGGAGATGATGCACTTTGTCTTTACCAGCAAGGTTTTGACAATGCAATTCTTATGATTGAACCTAAAAAAAGAGAATTTACTATTGATAATTCATCACATATGTTTGATGCAATTTCAACAAAGGATGTCATAATTATTGATAATATAAGCAATGTTTCAGCTCAGTATAACACTGATTTCACAATTACTGTGGACACAGAAAAAGGCAAACAAACTTTTAAAATTTCTCATAATGATTTAAGCATAAAAGATGGTACAAGTTTTAAGTCTATTGCAACTTTTGACAAACCACTTGATATAACTCTGCCTGAAAGTTTGCCCTCTCAAATTGCAAACGGAAATATAAAGATGAGTTCCTTTCCTGCTCAAATGGCTAATATGTTTGTAAACGATTACAATTACAAAACATTGACGCTTAAAAACGGGCTTAAAATTCTTAAATCACCAGATGGCAAAATTATTTTTCCTGATGGTGCAAAATTATCTACCTCGACTTTAACAGATATTGTTCGTGCCCCAAGTGGTTTAGTTCTTAGGCTGTTGCCAAGCACTGAAATGTCCAAAATGATGGAAAACAGAATGAGAAAAGGTATAAGAATAACTGAAGAAGATGCCAAAGCATTTATCAACTTTTCTGGTATGAACATAGACTTAAATAATATTCCTGTTTTGGCCTCAGATTCGGCATATAAAAAAGTTATTAAGCCATCTGCGACGTATCGCAAAGGCAAGGAAGAAGCCAAAGCGGACAACTTGCATGAAGAACTTAAAATAAAAGCCTCAAATGCCCCTGATAAAACTAAAGATGCAACAAATGAAATGTACAGCGTCAACTTGGACGAAAGTTTAGATGATTTGCCAAACATAGAAGACTCAAATTGGAATGTCAATGAATCTTCAATGCATTTACAAGATAGCACTTTAGATATGCATAACAAAGTTGAAAATGAAACTGAAGATAAAAATACTGAAAATCATACTAATTTAGATGCCAACAATCAAAATAATATGTATACAGTTAATCTAGACAATGGTAGTGAAAATTTGTATACAACAAATTTTAACGATATGGATATTGTCTCCAATGACAATTCAAAGCTGCAAGAAACAACCGCTTCGCACAATTCAGATTCGGGAGATAGCGACGCTAATTCTGGAGGTAGCGATCCTAATTCTATTACCCAACCAAGCCAATCACCTTTGGCTAACAACAATAAAAATCACAACGATGACAATCCAAGTGGTTTTACTGCAAATGAAAATAAAGACCAAAAAGCACCCCCTCAAAGCATAGCCAATAATGACCAAAAACAGAACAAGACGGCAGAACAACCTAAAAAATCTGATGATTCAAAGTCAAATTCAGCCAAAAAAGAAATGAATGAAAAACAAGCAGCAATGATACACAAAGGCGTAAGATTTATTCTTTTGGTAGCAACAGCAAACTTCTTTATGGCAGCGTTTATGCTTGGGAATCCAATCTTTGCACTGATTGCCACAATGTGTGTTGCAGGTATGGCGATGTCTGCAACTATGCAACAGTTTAAAGTCGGTTTCAGTCCAATATTTAGCATTGGTAAGGACTTTAAAGATTGGATTAAAGCAAAACATTCCATTAAAGAACTCTCGAATTCAGAGAGACGAACATTGAATCGACTTTCAAAAAAGGCTATGAAAAAGGGCTTGAACAAGCGACAGCAAAAGAAATTGGATATGCTCTCAACAAGAGCTGATAAAAATCTTTCGTATGATGAATATAAAACTCTGCTAAAATCTGAAAAAGAAGCCACGAAAATGGAAAAATTAATTCAGGACCTACCTGCTTTTTATAAAATAAATGAACTACGCGACGTTATGCAAAAACAAGATCAAGATTTTTATTCAACAAAAGCAGAACATATTGAAAAAATCGACAATCAGATAATTGCTCGTGAAAAATTTCTAAATAAAGGCAAAAATGTAATTCCAGAAAAACAACGAGACTTGCTTAAAGAAGATATACAAAAATTAAAGGAATATAGAACAAAATTAAGTCAGTTTCAAAACCCAGTTTTTGACTCCAATCAAAACAATCTAAATGCAACAGAAACTGAACTTAGATCATCTGCATTAAACAGTATAAAAAGTGGTCAACAACCTAATAACTGGCTAGACAATGCACCAGAAATTGATGAAAGAACTTTTGATGACCTAGTCGCCGAAAATGGGCTTGAATCTCCTAACCTGCACTATGATGATGAAATTTTGAAAAGTAGCGAAACTGACCTTTTAAAACGTGTTAATGAACGCAAAACGAATTTACAGAAACATAAAGATGATAAAACAGCGCATATAAAGGATGATGACGAACCAACATTTACGCCTACAATAATTTCATAACAAAAATCCACCAAGACTTTACTTCTTGGTGGTTTTTTATGTCGAATTTATTTTTCAAAGCGTTTTTGCTCTATTTTTTCATGTTTTTTTATTATTGCTTCAATTTTTTTAATGGTCTTGTTTAAATTTAGATTTTCTATTATATAGTCATAATTTTTTGAATAACTAAGTTCAAATTCCATTCTAGATATTCTTAAATCAATATCGTGGTCGCCACGTGCCTTTAAACGCCTAATAAGTTCTTCTTTTGGTGCAGTTAAGAATATTGAGAGCACTTCAACCTTATCTTTTAAAGCACGCTTTAAATTAATTTGACCTAAAACGCCAATATCTTTTATGAAATGAGTTTGCCTCTTCTTAACTTCTTCTAACGAAGAATTTAACACTCCGTAAAAATTGTTATGAATTTCTTCATGTTCAAATAGTTCGCCATTCTTTATTTTATTTTCAAAATCTTCACGAGAAACATAAATATATGGGCTGTGCATATCTTCATCTGTGTATCTTGGCAATCGCGTTGTACAGGTTTTCATAAGTTTTATATTTGGATTATCGTTTAAAATTTGAGAAATTATTGTATTTTTACCAACTCCTGCGGAACCTGAAATTATTATTAGCATATTAACCTCATACTATGAGAGTATACAATAATGAGATTGGCTTGTCAATAATATCTTTATACGACTGTGAAACTTGCCTTGACATTTTCACCAGTCTCAGCATCTTGATATGTTATCCAATATCCATATTCATTTTCTTTTGTGCTATCAAGTGGAAGCCATTCGGCATATTCACGCAGTTCTTTTGGTGGTGCATCAGTGTACAACCCTGGCACTCCATAGCATATGTATTTTACTTGGTCATTTTCGTAAATAAGACCTAGAACATAATAATTATCATCGTCATCATTTTCAATTTTCACCCATTTTGAAAATGGTATTATTTGTGATAAAAACTCTTCTTCACTGTGAGTGGAAAATAGGTTGGATATATCTTCACTTATGCTATCATAAAAACTCTCGGTTTTGTGTGGAGATTCTTCATCGCTAAAAAAAGCATAGCGGTATTTACAAGTCGTACATTTGTCGCCACAAGAAGATATTTCTTTATCTATCTCAGCATCTATTTCTTCCTGGTCTTCAAGCTCTATATGGTTATCATCGAGGACTTTTTCGCATCCATCTAGTGTCGTAATATCTTGCATATCCATAACCGCCTGAGCCAAAAATTCATCGGATAGTTTAGTATTTTGTGTGCACCCATGAAGGAGTGGCTTTGCTTCTCCTTTATAAATGTTAACAACTGCACACGAAAATTCACTGAGCTCAAGTGGCAAAGGTGTAGAAAAAGTGTATTTAAAATTACCTACCCGTGTGAGTCCAATCTTAACAACTCTATCGCTTTCTTTTAAGCCCAAAGTCAGTATACCATTCGGTTCATCATGAAAATTATATAACTTCACTTGACCCATTGTGTCGCCATTATTTTTTTCTAAGCTAATAACAGCTTTTTCATTGCCACCATCAACAGATGATAGTACCAAAGTTTTCTTTAACATAATCATCTCCTAAAAAATTACACTATATATTATAGTGCAAAGTTGGTTTATTGGTGATTACATTTATGACAAAAAAGCAGTGATTGTGTCGAAAGTTTTGGTTAAATCAACAAAGTTTGAAATTGTTAAATCTTCTGCCCTTAACTTTTCGTCTATATTATTTTTTTTAAGCCAAGTAGCAATTATGTTTTTGTCGACGCTAAAACCAGTTGATAAATTATTTAATATTGTTTTTCTTCGCATAGCAAAACTTTTGTGGACTATTTTAGAAAAGACTTCGCAATTACACTCATGGCGTTTTGGTTTTATGTTAACAACAGCAGAATCAACATTTGGAACTGGTGTAAAAGATTGCCTTTTTACAATTCTTGAAATACTGACATCTCCATAAAAATTTAACAAAACAGTTAAAATGCCATAGTCCTTAGTTCCAACATTTGCAACCATTCTTTGCGCAACTTCTTTTTGTACCATTATAGTTATGCTTTCCACTCTTTGTGATTCAATAAATTTGAAAATAAGTGGAGTTGTAATATAATATGGCAAATTTGCAACAATATGGTATTTATCTTTAAAATTATTTTCGATTTCTTGCAAACTTGTATTTAATGCATCTGCAAATATTATTTTGACATTTTTTTTGTTTTTAAATTTTGCATTTAAAATATCTGTTAAATTATTATCTATTTCATACGATACAACATAATTACAAACATCAGCCAAAACATCAGTTAAAGTGCCTGCACCTGCCCCAATTTCAAGGACATCATCGCCTTTTTTAACTCCAGAATCTCGAACGATGGCGCACAATAAATTAGTGTCAAAAATAAAGTTTTGACCAAATTTTTTATTAAATTTAAAATTATTTAATTGCATTTTTTCTCGCTAAATTTTATAAATATTTTTTGTATTTTTTTCTAATATTTTTTCCAAATTTTTTATTTCGACATTTTTTATTTCGCATATTTTTTGTGCAATGATTGGGATATTTTTTGGTTCATTTTCTTGGCCACGAAATGGTACAGGCGCCATGTATGGACAATCGGTTTCTGTAAGTATGCGCTCTATTGGAGTTACAGAAACTATTGATCTAAGATTTTCAGCATTTGCAAAAGTTATTGCACCACCATATGAAACATAAAAACCAAGTTTTATTATTCTCTCTAACACTTCTTTTGAACCATGAAAACAATGAAACACTCCGCCATTTTTAAAATAATTTTTATATTTTTCAACAATTTCAAGCGTATCACCCATAGCATCACGTGTGTGAATTACAACTGGCAAACTTAACATATTTGCAAGTTTTATTTGTTTTATAAACACATCTTTTTGTATATCTTTATTTTGTTTTGTATAATGATAATCAAGCCCAATTTCTCCAATAGCAATCACATTTTTGTTTTTACAAAGTGTTATAAGTTTTTGTTCAATTTCTTCGCTATATTCTTCACAATTTTCAGGATGCACACCAACAGTAGCAAAAACTCCATTGTACTTTGTTGCAATATCAACAGCATCAATCGAAGACTTTAAATCATAACTTGCACATATGATTTTTTTTACATCACTTTTATATGCATTACTAACTACCTCATCAATCCTAACTTTTAAGGCATCCTGAAGATGTGCATGCGTGTCTATAAACATATTAACTCCAAATTTATTATATAATATTTTTAAATTTTAGACAAATAATTTTTATTCATGGCATACATATAGATATGAGCAAAATTTGGACAGGCATAATGATGGTAAGTTTATCAGTTTTAATTATCGTTGAGCCTAATCTTATTATAAATACAATGATAGACCAATCAAAAGATGTGGTAGAACTATGCATAAGCCTTTTAGCTATCTATGCCGTATGGCTTGGAATATTGGAAATTGTGGATCAAAGCGGACTTGGTGATAAACTCGCAAAACTTTTGTCGCCAATTATAAAAAAACTTTTTAAGATTAATGATGCACAACAGATAAAATATATATCCTATAATATTTCAAGTAACATACTAGGGCTTGGTAATGCGTCAACTCCAAGCGGAATAAAAGCAATTAAATGTATGGAAAAAGATTTAAAGCACACAAGGTTTGCAATGCTTATGTTACTTGTGATTAATTCTACCGGTATACAACTACTTCCAACAACTATAATTGGGCTTAGGGCAGCTGCAGGCAGCGATACTCCGTCAGACATAATACTTCCAACAATTATTTCAAGTGTTGTAGCCACATCAATTTGCGTATTACTTTTGTTTGTTTATAAAAAGTTTAAAAAAATATGAGTGCCTATATTATTCCAATTCTTTTAATTCTTTTGATTGTTTACGGAGTATACAAAAAAGTTAATGTTTACTCTGCTTTTTGTCAAGGTGCAAAAAATTCATTTGACCTTATTAAAGGTATTTTCCCTTACATTGTTGCAATTATGATTTGTGTTGCCCTATTCCGTGTAAGCGGGCTTGGTACAGTATTGGTACAATTTTTATCTCCCCTTTTTAGTTTATTAGGTATTCCAAAAGAGGTGTGTGAACTTGTGTTACTAAAACCTTTTACTGGAAGTGGCAGTATTTCTCTACTTGAAGATATAATTTCTCGTTATGGCGCCGATAGTTATATAGCACGTTGTGCATGCACAATAATGGGGAGTAGCGAAACAGTATTTTATGTGTCCGCAGTATATTTTGCCGGCTCCAAACAAAAAATAACACCTGCAATCACCATATCGCTTTTGGGCGGAGTGATAAGTGCGGTATTTGGATGTTTGATGTGCAGAATTATTTAATTTTTAATGCAACCTTGTAAACATCGCTTTTTTTGATATTATTTTTTTTGGCAACAATTTTTATTGCTTCATTTTTTTCAATACCCTGAGACAATAAAAGTTGAAGTTGATTTGGTATTGAAATATTATTTTCTTTAGATTTTGGTTTGTTGTTTACAACCAAAACATATTCACCTTTTGGCTCAATTTCTAAACTTGAAGAAAGGTCAAAATGTAATGTTTTTTCATACATTTTGGTAATTTCATTTACAAGACAGGCTTTCTGATCGCCAAGCATTTCATAAATAAATTTTATATCACTAAAAAGGTTGTATGGTGAAACATAAAAAATTATTGCGCCTTCAAAATTCTTTACATTGTCAAGTTCCATACGGCGCTTTTTATTTTGCTCACTCAAAAATCCTACGAAGCAAAATGGGTTACCAGCAAAACCACTTAAAATCAAAGCAGATAGAACAGCACTCGCTCCCGGTATTACTGTGAATGGAATATTATTTTCAACTAAACTTTGTACTAAAATTTGACCCGGATCAGAAATTAATGGCGTACCACTATCGCTAATTATTGCGATATTTTTGCCTTTTTTCGCCATTTCTATTATACCATTCGCACTAGCTCTTTCGTTGAATTTATGATATGCAATAAGTCTTTTATGGATATCATAATAATTTAAAAGTTTCAATGAATTTCGTGTATCTTCACACGCGATAACATCAACATTTTTTAATGTTTGGATTGCACGAATGGAAATATCTTTTAAATTGCCTATTGGAGTTGATATGAAATATATCACTTTTTCACCTCATCGCGATAAAGTTTTTGTACTGTTTGAATATAGTTTCCATCTAGGTCATTTGTTATGAGCACAGGCATAATTTTAACAGAAAATTTGCCACCTTTTTTACACATGACATATACGGTGTTTGCATTCTTTTGTGCAGTTGGCTGAGCAAAAAACATCTTTTTTGGCATGAGATTATTTTTTACTAAAACACATATAAGCTCACATAATTTTTGTGCAGGATAAACAACAAAAAATGTTCCACCAAATTTTAATAATTTTGATGACACTTTTGCAAGTTTTTCAAGCGAAAGATATTTTTGGTGTTTACAATATGCAATTTCTTCATTTAGGCTTGAAATCTCGCCATCAAAATACGGAGGATTGCAAAAAACCACATCAACTTCTGTCTGTAAATATTTATAAAAATTTTCAATGTCGTCATTTATTATTTCTATATTTGTAAGGTTATTTAATTCAACATTTTTTTGCGCAATGTCGCTATATTTTTTTTGAATTTCAAAAGCATAAATCTTTTTTGGATTTTGTTTGTGCGATACTAAAATTGATATTATACCGCTTCCCGTTCCTATTTCAACACAAGTGTTTGATTTTTTTGCTGAAACAAAATTGGCTAACAGAACGCTATCACTTGTGAATCCATCAAGCATAAGGTCATCAAGACGAAGATCCATTTTTGTCTCCCGCGTCGATTAATTCATCAAGTGTATAACTTTTTATTTCAAAACTATCATTTTTTTCAAATTTTACTTCCACTGTTTGTTTTAATAAATTATTATAAATAACTTTGCCTTCACCATCTTTTGTCTTAACGATTGAGTTTATTTTTGGCATTTTTTTGGAAATTTCAATATAATTATCATTTTCATAGGCCAGACAACACATAAGCCTTCCGCAAAGTCCGCTTATTTTATTTGGATTTAAACTTAATCCCTGATTTTTTGCCATTTTTATGCTAGCGTGATTGAAATCTTTTAAAAATCTACTGCAACAAATTTCACGACCACAAGGTCCCAGACCGCCAAATAATTGTGCTTCCACGCGCTGACCTATTTGATGAAGTTCTATCCGGCATTTAAATATTCCAGCCAATTTTTTAACTAGTTCACGAAAATCTACCCTACCATCTGAAGTGAAGTTTATTACAACTTTTGTCTGGTCCAGGTTAAGTTCAGCATTAGTAACTTTCAAATCGAGTCCAAGTTCCGCACTTAGACTTTCTGTTTTTTCTTTGATTTCTTGTTCTTTTTTTATATTTTCAGCTTTTTGAGCAATATCGTTTGGCGTGGCAAGTCTAATCACATTTTTTAATTGATCAGCATATTTATAATTTTCAACAGATTCAACATCGTTGACAACATAGGCAAGTTCTATTCCTCGACTTGTATCCACGACTACAGCATCACCTTTTTTTATTGGTAAACCGTTTGTCAAAAACGAATATACTTTACCATTTGGTTCATAGGTTACATCGACCTTTTCTATTTGCATAAATATTTTACCTCCAAAATACTAGTAAGTAAGCTTTCAAAAAGTAATGAAAGTGTTACATTGGAATATTGTTTTTTATTAATTTCATTTATCCTTTTTATTATACTTGTGAGTGCTCTCATAGAAAACTCATTCTCCAAAGTCGTCAAATCCGCTAATAATGTTTTATTTTTTATAAGTGTACTTTTTCCCGCTTTAATTATGGCTATATCTAAATACATACTTTGCATCAAAGTAATTGTTCTAATAAACTGATTTTTTGAAATTTTTGGAACTAGATAATTGACGATTTCAGCACTGGACTTCATAGTTAAAACTATTTTTTTCGCTAAATTGTAACTTTCCATAAAATCTTCATCATCTAAAATTTCTAATGTTGTACCAATGTATCCATTACCATACTCTAATGCGAGCGAAAAATCTTCTTTGTTTTTATAATCTGAGAATATTTCATCTAAACAATTACTGTCAAATGGCGGGATCTCAACTTTAACAAGCCTAGATTTTATAGTTGTAAGAACTTTATTCAAATTTGTAGTTGAAATTAAAAATATTGTGTTGCTGGGTGGAGTTTCTAAAATTTTTAACAATTTGTTTTGAGATTGTTCGCTAGAATTATCTAAATCTTTTATTAAAATGAGTTTATATTTTGCTAATATTGGCTTTTTATTTGAATCTTCAATTACAACTTTAGAGTCTTGTGTGTTGAAAGCATCTCCTTTTGGGTAAACACAAACATCAGGATGGGAACCACACTGTATTTGTTGACATGTAGGGCAAGCATCCAAACCACCTTTATTACATAAAATAACTTTTGCACTGCAAAGCAGAGCTTCATTAAGCGTTACCTTGTCTGGACAAAAGAAAAGATATCCGCTGACAAGTTTACCTGTAGCGCTTTGATGTGAAATGTTTTGCATATAAGGTTGTTTTAATATATATTTTTGAAAATCCACAGAAATATTTTAACACAAATATATAAATTTTCAAATATAAAAATAAAAAAACCAATGAAAAGTCATTGGTACGACTATGTCCTGTATGGCAGCAACTTGCCACTAAAATCATAATTGACATAATCTACAGTTAAATATTTTGCAAGCGTGATTTCGGAAGACGAATAATAAGAAATTGGTTTGTCTGTATTTATAGACCACTGTATGGTCCAAGCCCAGTAATCAGTTGCAGATGCAGCAACTAACCCTGACTGCAAAAACGCTTGAGCACGGATAATGAATGCCCTAACAGGAAAAGTTATGTTCTTTAATGATGTACAACCACAAAACGCGCGAGATTGTATTTCAGCTAAATTTGAGGTGCAATAAATCCCTGAGCCACCCCAACCATCAAAATTTAAACTAGACAAAGAAGTACAACCTTCAAACGCACTGGCACCAATATTGACAATGTTTTCAGGAATTACTACGCTTTGGAGTGCTGTACAATTTTTGAATGCACTCGCTCCTATGTTAAATGCTTGTCCACTTT
>CALWPD010000004.1 GCA_944383335.1 uncultured Clostridia bacterium | reverse complement strand
CCATGCGAAGGGCCTCATGTGTCATGTTTAGTATATACGAAAAATACTCGTATAGTCAAACTTTATACGAGTATTTTTTGGAACCACGATATTTTAGTCGCCCTGAGAGTATGCGAAGGGCCCCATGAGATTCTTCGTTGGTCGACGCTCTTCTGGTCCGTCTCAGAATGACAATGTGTGGTGTGTCATCCTGAGAATTGCTTCCTTGACGGCTGACGAAGGATCTCAATGGTTAGAGATTCTTCGCTTCGCTCAGAATGACAGTTTAAGATTTGCTAGGAATGACTAAAGAAGATTAAAATAACTGAAAAGTACTTAAAATAATCAAAAAAACTTAATAAAGAATTAATAATCATAAGAATGACTAGATAATTTATAAAAAACCAAATAAACTTAAAATTACTCAATAATCTTAAGAATAACTGATTAAGAACAAAAAGAAATTAATAGTACAAAAAAAATCTTAAATAAACTAAAAAATATTCAAAAAGCTTGAAATAAACTTAAAACATCTAAAAAATACTCATAATATATGCAAATACCCAATAACAACTAAAAAATACTTGAAATAACTAATAAACGTTCAAAATTACAAATTCACGCTTTCAATAACTAAAGTAACATTATAGAACATATATAATTTTTTGAATTTTGTCGCTTTTTCTTAATTTATAAACATTTTATCATATGTACCATTCATCACGGACATTATAACTTTAAAATCATCATCACTTGCTGCTTTATTGTTATGGACAGCCCCACATTTTGTACACTTGTAAGTAATGATATAACCTTTTTTTGCAGAAATTGTACAAGAAATAGGAACCATCAACCCTCGGCATTCATTTTTTCTATCACCCGGCATAATATCAACATGTTTACTACATAAACATCTTGAACAATGATCTCGTGATGTGTAACCTAGTTTATTTACTAATGTATGACAATTTTCGCAAATAAAACTATTATCATTTTTTGAAAACAACTTAGTCATGTTATGATATTAGCACACATACAATCATAAGTAAATATTTTTTACAAATTCGTTGACAAGAAATATTACTTATGCTAAAATGTTATATGTTTTTATGTGCGGGTGTAGCTCAGTGGTAGAGTCCCAGCCTTCCAAGCTGGTCGCGAGGGTCCGATTCCCTTCACCCGCTCCACCATCCACCACATGGGTTTGTAGCTCAGTTGGATAGAGCAGTGCCCTTCTAAGGCAAAGGTCGGGGATTCGAATTCCTCCAAGCCCACCAATCAAAAAAATGCATCACTTGGATGGTGCATTTTTTTAGGTTTTTTTTCAAATTCTATATTTTTTTTCTTAATATATCACCTTTTTCTAGTGGCAAGTCTGTATAAATATATAATTTCTGTTGAACAATTTTTGCATCCAATACATCACAGCCATTTATATCAGTCATCTTTTCCAATTTTATAATTTTGTTAAAGCAATCAGTTGGCGACAAGACTTCAAGTTCATCTCCTATTTTGAATCGATTTCTTTGTTCAATAAGAGTTTTCTCACCATCACTATCTCCTATAACATAAGCCATATATTCATAGGACTGAATTGGCGAAGAAGATTTTAAACACTCTTTGTCATTTGCACCAAGGTAAAAACCAGTAGTGTATTTCCTGTGGCTTGACTTTTGTAGTTCATTCTTTAACATGTTTAGATCTTCATGACTCAGTTTCCCTTTATCCAATGCACGCCTATATGCATTTACAACGTTGGCTACATAATAAGGAGATTTCATTCTTCCTTCGATCTTAAAACTTGTTATGCCCGCGCTTTCAAGCTCGGAAAGATGTTCAATCATCATTAAATCTTTTGAGTTTAAGATATATGTTCCTCTGTTGTCTTCTTCTATTGGATACTGATCTCCTTTGCGAGATTTCTCAGTGATTGTGTACTCCCACCTACAAGCCTGAGCACAAGCGCCACGATTGGCATCTCTCCCTGTTAAATAGTTTGAAAGCAAACATCTACCACTATATGCAATACACATTGCACCATGAACAAATGCTTCAAGCTCTATATCTTTTGATATTTTGGCTTTAATTTGTTTAATTTCATCAATGGATAGTTCTCTAGCCAAAATTATGCGTTTAACACCCATTTTGGCTAAAAAGTTAATAGCATAACTGTTTAGTATATTAGCTTGAGTGCTTACATGAATTGTAAGTGTAGGTGCATAATTTCGAATAAACTCAATAATGCCAAGATCTGAAACAATGACTGCATCAACTTTGTACTTAACCAATTCATCCAAGTATTCTTTTAATCCATTAAAGTCGCTTTCGTGGGCCAAAATATTTATTGTTATATATACTTTTTTGCCTATATTATGTGCATAGCGCGTTGCTTCTTCAATTTCATTATCTGAGAAATTTCCAGCAAAAGCTCTAAGTCCAAATTTTTTACCCGCAAAATAAACCGCATCGGCTCCAAATCTAAATGCCGTTTCCATTTTTTCAAAAGTGCCCGCAGGTGCCAATAATTCTGCCATTTTTTTACTCCTAATATTTCTGAACATTATACAAAAATACCAGGAACATGTCAATTATTTCAATCTTATCACTCGTTGCATATCTCCCATACCCATAATATGATATATACCACCAAAAGTATCAAAGTTACGCCTTGACAACAATTTCTCAACAATTATTAGATCCTTTGGCGAAAATTTGACAGAAATTCCGCATGAAACATTGACTTTTCGTGGAGTATTTACTATTTGACATTGAACTTTATATGAACTGAGTAAGTTTGCAAAATTAATTGTATGCGACCTTGCACGAAAAACTACAATATAGTAATCCATTATATCCTCCTTTGTAGTCAACTTTTGATATTATTTCATATCATATTACTATATGATATATTTTGATAACAGTGCAACCACAATGGTAAAGCCAAAGGAAGTTATAAACGCAGTTTTAGAAGGATTAACAAAGTACAGTGCAAACCCCGGACGCAGTGGGCACAAACTTAGCATGATGTGTGCAAATAAAGTTGAATCTATCCGAGAATGTATCAAAAACTTCATCAATGCCGATAATGTAGTTTATACAGAAAACTGCACTGACGCCCTTAACCTTGCAATCTTGGGCACAATAAAAAACGGTGGACATATTATTTGTACTTCAAATGATCATAATGCAAGTACACGACCTATATTTGAAATGGCAAAAAAACATAATATACAAATCTCTGTCGCAACACCTTCAAAACCCGGCACTTTGACCATGGAAGACATTTCTAAGCACTATAAAGAAAACACATATCTAGTTTGTGTAAATAATATGTCCAATGTTGATGGAGAAATTGCAGATATTGAAAACATTGGAAAATTCTGCAAAGAAAAAAATATATTGTTTTTAGTTGATGGTGCACAAAGTGCTGGCCATTTAAAACTCAACATGAAACATTGCAACATAGATATGCTTGCGCTTGCTCCACACAAAGGACTTTATTCACCACAAGGTATTGGAGTCCTAGGCTTCTCAAATAATGTGGATTTAAAACCGATTCGATTTGGTGGAACTGGTACAGAGGGCGAAAATTTATATCAACCAACGACATCGCTTGAAAGATTTGAAAGTGGTACTTTGCCTACACCAAACATTTTAGGACTTGGAGCTGGAATTGAGTTTGTAAAAAGTCATTTTGACGAAATAAATTCAAAAATCGACGACTTGTCAACGTATTTAAATTTTGAATTAAGTCAAATAAATGGTGTGAAGGTTTACACTCATCCCAATAATTCTTATGGAGTAATTGGTTTTAATATCAAAGATTTTGGTTCCACAGAAGTGAGCCAAATATTAAATGACAAATATGGCATATGTGTGCGAGGCGGACTTCATTGCGCCGGACTTAAACATAGATTTTTAAACACTTTGGAACAAGGTGTTGTACGAGCATCACTTTCATATTTTAATACTTTTACAGAATGCGAAAAATTCATTCGAGCAATTAAACAAATATCCAAACTTTAAAAAAACTTGCCATTAAGGCAAGTTTTTTAAGAATCATTATTTCCTATTTGCAAACACTCCGACTACGCCCGATAAAAGCGTGCCCAATGCCAGCATATAGAAACCGATATTTGGAATCAATATTGTTGATAAATATTCATTAATATTGCTTTGTAAAACGCAAAATATTATACCAAAAATTATAGCAACCAAAGCAATTAAAATTTCAAGTAAAGCGACAAGTTTGAGAACTTTGTTCCAATTTATCTTACCGATGCCAACAAAGCCCAAAAGATAACAAATTACATACAAACAACCCAAAACAAGTGCAATTATCAATAAAACTTCACAAATAGTCCCAAATATGGCATCGTTTGGAAAATTGTTCTCAAAAATAGTGATATTTCCAAGAACTTTCGTTTGGTTCAATATTTCATTTTTTGTATATAAAGTCCACATATTAAGAAAAACACCAACAAATGCCACCAAAACGAGTCCAGCCGCAACAATATTTGTAATTAATCTTTTCTTTTTCATCATTCCCTCCTCATGGTTATTTTACCAACAATCAACAATTTAATCAACAAAAAACACACTTTATTTTGCATCATACCAAGTTTTGCCACTACCTATACTTACAACGAGTGGTACTTTAAGTTTTGCAACATTTTCCATACATGACTTCAATATATCTTTAACAATTTGTTCTTCATCTTTGGCACAATCAACAATTAATTCATCATGAATTTGTAAAATCAATTTTGATTTAAGTTTTTTTTGCATCAACTGCCTATCCACTTTTATCATTGCAAGCTTTATAATATCAGATGCACTACCTTGAAGTGGCATATTCATTGCTACCCTTTCGCCAAATTGTTGAATATTTTTATTTAAAGAATGTATCTCATTTATTTTCCTTATTCTACCATACATAGTCCTACTCATACCGCTTGCTCTTGCTGAGTCTATATTTTTTTGCATATATGATGCAACATTTGGATAAGTGAAATGATATTTATCCATAAAAATTTTCGCTTCCTTTGTAGATATACCAAGTTGATTTGATAAACCAAATGGGCTGATTCCGTACACAATTCCAAAATTGACAGCCTTTGCAGATGTCCTTTCACTTTGTGTAACTTCACACAATGCTTTCCCAAATATTCTTGCGGCAGTAGCTCTGTGGATATCTTCCCCATTTAAATATGCATCAATCAAATGCTCATCATTCGAAAAAGATGCTAAAAGTCTAAGCTCTATTTGATTATAATCTGCTGAGACAATACATCCATCTTGAAATCTTGAAATAAAAAGTCTGCGAAGATTCCTTCCGTCTTCTTCTCTTATCGGTAAATTTTGTAAATTAGGCTCACTGGAAGAAAGTCTTCCTGTTGCGGTTAGAGTTTGATTAAATATAGTGTGAATGCATTCACCTTTTTCAGTAACAAGCTTTGTATAAGGCTCCAAATATCCACTAACTAATTTTTGGATTTTTCGATATTTCATAAATAAAGAAACAATAGGATGTTTATCAACAAGTAAATTTAAATGTTCACTACTTGTTGAATGTTTTTTATTGTTATAATCGCTTAGTTTCAGCTCATCAAAAAGTATACTCGCTACTTGTTTTGGTGAATTTAAATTAAACTCTTTACTAGCATAACCATAGATTTGTGATTGAATTAAACTTAATTCGTTTTTATATTTTTCATTTAATTCCGTTAAATATTTGCAATTAATATAAAATCCATTCTTTTCCATTTTATAAAGCACATATGTTAAAGGTATTTCAATATTATTATATACAAACATTAATCCTAAATTTTGCATTTGTTTTAACAAATCCTGTCTCAAAAGTCCAAATTCTTGCGTTATAATATCCTTGCCTATTTTTTCTCCTGCATGAATAAGATAAAGAGCAATACTGATATCAAAAACTTCTCCTTTGATGTTTAAAAATAAATCATTTTTATGCATATGCTCTTTTAAATCATATGTTATTTTTATTATATTTTCATCAGTAATAATGGGTTTCAAATATTTCAAAACAACACTCTCGTCAATGGTTGAAAAAAGATTTCCTTGCAATGACAAAAAATAAACTGCTTCATCATTTATCGCAAACTCAATATCTTTTAGAAAATCAAAGGCTAAATAATCTATTTTTCCATTTAAAATTTCTTTTAAATGGTTTTCATCTTTTAATTCAATACGATTCTCTTTTATTTTCCGGACTGAAGATTGCAAATTGTTAGCATTTTCCGAAAATAATTCTTGCCTTCTAAGAAGCGACCTAAATTGATACTTTTCAAAAAATTCTTTAACTTTTGCATTAAAAGGAAAATCATATTTAAAATGTTGGATATTTACATCTAAATCACAATTTGTGTTTATTGTTGCAAGTTTGTATGAAAGATATGCATTATTTTTCCCTACTGCAAGCTTTTCGTTTAGTTTACCCGTTATTTTGTCTATATTGGCATATATGTTATCTAGTGTTACGTACTGTTTCAATAATGACGTGGCCGTAACCGAGCCTATTCCAGCAACGCCAGGGATATTGTCAGAACTATCACCCATTAGTGCTTTTAAGTCTATAATTTGGCTTGGACTAATTCCAAACTCATCCTTAATATTCTCCAAATTTATCTTTTCTACATCTGAAATTCCCTTTTTTGTAAGCCAAACTTCTGTATTTCCATCAATAAGTTGCAAAACATCTCTATCACCTGAGATTATAATATTCTTTACACCGCTATGTTTAACCACAGTACCAATAATATCATCCGCCTCAACATTTGCGACTTCAAAAATTTTAATATTCATCAAATTCAAAAGGGATTTTAAAAGTGGCATTTGACTTTTAAGTTCAGAAGGCATATCTTTTCTTGTCCCTTTATATTCTGCATACATATCAGTTCTAAACGTGTGCCTTGAATGATCAAAAGCAACACAAATATATTCTGGCTTTATTTCCGATATACATTTAACTAAAATATTAACAAAGCCATAAACAGCGTTTGAATATTCTCCGTCTTTATTTGTTAAAAGTGGCAAAGCATAAAATGCTCTATTCACAAGACTATTACCATCTATTACTAAAAGTTTTTCCATAAATTTCCTTTTTAAAAATAAAAAACCGCATATGCAGTTTTTTACATAAGCATATTTGTAAACAATTTTATTACAGCATCACCGCCACCAAAAAGTCCGCTAATCCATTCAGGCACGGT
The DNA here is from genome assembly GCA_944383335.1 of uncultured Clostridia bacterium. Classification (GTDB taxonomy): domain Bacteria; phylum Bacillota; class Clostridia; order Christensenellales; family UBA1242; genus UBA5893. The sequence goes on along the minus strand of CALWPD010000004.1, from coordinate 47,138 downwards.
TGTTGCAATAATAAATATAATGATTGCAAACACAATTAAAATTATTATTATAAACTTAATTATCTTCCCAGCAAGTCCACCAAAAGCAAACAAGCACAAAAGAGTCATAGCACCATAATCAACCGCATAATCAACATATGGTTGAACGTTTGCTGGAATTGAGAATAATTGATTTGAACATGCTTCATTGACTTTAAGAAGTGCAAGGCCAATAACGAAAGCAGTTGTTATCAAAGTCAAAACAAAAAAATATATTTTTTTCATACTTCTATCTCCATAAAATGTACGTGAATTCTATCATAAAACAATAATTTTGTCTATATAATTTTTAACCAATTTCACGCTCTTTCTCTTTTTTGGAATTTTCTTTTTTTATTTTTTTACGCTCTTTTCTAGATAAAACAGATTCTTTTTGACCTATTTTTTTTAACTTATCAATAAAATTAACTTTATTTTCCGTACCCACAAGAAGTCTCGTAATATTTTTTCTATGCATAAACCACATTAAAAAATATAAACAAAATAGTATTATTGTAATAACAACATTATCGTGAAACTTATATCCTTCTACAACAGTTAAAGCAGTGATAAACAAAAACGATGTCAAAGCTCCATAATCAAATATCACCAAATATAAAAAGCAAATAATAAACATAATTATTGCCCAATATGGCTCTGCAACAGCAAACATTCCAAGCATCGTTGCAACACCCTTCCCACCCTTAAACTTATAAAATATTGGAAAACAGTGTCCAACAACTGCACTTGCTCCACCAATGTATAACCCGACATAACTTAGTTCACTATTAACATACCCACCAAACATAAAAAAACCAAGAATGGCAGGAATGGCACCTTTTAATGCATCAAAAAACAATGTTAATATGCCAGACTTAAAACCAAATGTTCTGAGCATATTCATGGAACCTGGATTCCCACTCCCGTGTTTTGTTATATCATCATGATTTTTTCGCGAAATGAGTTTAGCGGAGCTTATGTTTCCCAAAATGTATCCACATAAAATTAAAACTACATACTTTAATATTTCCAAATTAGTTATTATCTCCCTTTGAGCGAACTATAAAATTAATAGGCGTTCCACTAAAATCTATTGCTTGTCTAAATCGATTTTCCAAATATCTAAGATATGAAAAATGCATAAGTGAAGAATCATTACAAAATAATAAAAAAGTCGGTGGATTGGTACCTTTTTGAGTAATATAATTAATTTTTAATTTTTTCCCATTTTTATATGGAGGTTCATTTGAAAGAATTGCCTCACCTAATAATTCATTTAACTTACCAGTTGCAATCTTTTTGCTTGAATTGTCATATACAATTTTCACTAAATCTATAATACCAGTAAGTCTTTGTCCTGTTACAGCCGAAACATATATGCTTTTATAATATGCCATAAATGAAAGTTCGTCTTTAAGGTTACTTTCAAATTCATTCATCGTATAGGTGTTTTTATTCACCATATCCCACTTATTTATAACTATAACACTTGGCTTACCTTTTTCATGAACGTACCCCGCAATTCTTACATCCTGCTCAGTTATACCCTGTGTGGCATCAAAGACAACCACAACAACATCTGCACGTTCTATAGCTTCCATAGAGCGTATAACAGAATAACCCTCAACACTTTGTTTGTCATAACTGCGCTGTCTGCGAAGTCCTGCTGTATCAATCACGGCATATTTTTCTTTATTATAGGCAAATTCTGTTTCAATAGCATCACGAGTTGTCCCCATAATATCACTGACAACTGTCCTATCAAAACCGAGTATTTTATTTGTCAAACTGCTTTTGCCAACATTTGGACGTCCAACAATGGCAATTTTTATCGCGTCTTGCTCTTCATTAAGATCACATTTATCTAGAGTTGATACTATTTCATCAAGCACCTCTCCCAAACCTTTGGCTTGCTCACATGAAACTGGAAAAGGTTCACCAAAGCCTAGCGAATAAAATTCATAGCTTTTTTCAACTTCAAAATTATCAAGTTTATTAACGACCAAAATCACCTTTTTGTTAGTTTTTCGCAATATCTGTGCGACTTCCTGATCTATAGGTGTAAGTCCTTCTTTACCATCCACAATGAATACAATAACATCTGCAAAATCTATTGCAATGTCAACTTGATTTCTTATTGCATCTTGAAAAACATCATCACTTTTGATATCAATCCCGCCAGTATCTACAACTCTAAAATTATGTCCACACCACTCAGCATCAGCGTAAATTCTATCACGAGTAACACCTGGAGAATCATCAACAATACTAATTCTCTTGCCACACAGTTTATTAAAAAATGTACTTTTTCCAACATTTGGGCGTCCAACTATCGCAACTAATGGCTTTGCCACAATACATACTCTCCTTGATTAAAGTATAGCACACAACCCAAATTTTAACAAGTTTAATTAAGTGTTTTTGTCTTATTTTTAATTTTCAAATTTACAAAAAGTTTTTTAAAATTAAATAGCAATATATAGCTTAAAGAAATAATAATAATTGATGTAATCATCATTTCTCCTCCAAGCAAAAAGCCAGAGTTCATATTCTGTCCAAACAAATCAAAAGTTACAATCTCAAATATTATACTGCCAATGTATGATCCACAGAATACTGCACTGACATTATCTACAAATAATGAAAATATAAGTCCAATACAAATTGACATATAAACATAAGGTTGTACAAAGTTATATTCAAAGTTTGTCAAATCAAAAGCGCTATAACATACAAATGTGGCTATTATAATTAAACAACATATAAACATAGAAATAATGTTTTTTATATTCTTTAACCGAGGAAGCAACATAACGAAAGCCAAAGTACAATTAAAAACATTTAAAGAAATATTATATCCCCATATTTGAACACTTCCAATAAGCGACAAAATTGCCCCAATTAGGGAAAACAAAGAAACTATAAGCCTATTTAGTCCACAATTTTTTATAAACCCTTCAAAGACTCCAAATGCACATAATATTGCAAGTGTTCCCATTATAACAAAAGAAAAATTCATAAATACCTCTTTTAATTAATATCTGCAAAATACAAACAAATATGTATTACTTGCACCTTTTATTACAATAAAGACACCTTTTCTTTGATTTGAAACAGCGTATAAGTGAAAAAAACAATATAAAGGCAATAATAACACAAATTATTGCACTAAAATATCCATAGAGTTCAGTTATTTTAAAAAGTGTATATGTAAACATTGAAATTATATATGCAATAATGAATTGAGAAATTATTGAAAATACAGTCCACTTTATGCCTATTTCTTTTTTAAATGTGGCTAGTGTCGAAATGCAAGGACAATAAAGTAAGCAGAATATCATAAAACTCATAGCGCTTGCAGGAGTAAAATGGACAACGCTTGAAGTTAAAATTATACTTTCTGATATCGATGATGTGTTTACACCATTAAAAATAGCGATTGATGAAACGATTACTTCTTTGGCAATAAGTCCCGCAAGCAATGCACTTACTATACCCCAAGAAGAAAAGCCAAGCGGAGAAAATAAAGGTGCAAGTATTTCGCCAAGAGTTTGAAGAATGCTTTTTTGCCCAGAAAATTTTACATATGTAAGTGAAAAAGAAACATTCATAAGTAACCAAACAATTATTGAAAGTGATAAGATTACACTGCCTATTCGTGTCAAAAAAGAAATTGCGCTTTCAACAGTGTAAGAAATAGTGTGCTTTATAGATATCTTTTGATATGACGGAAACTCCATAATGAATGTTTGTTCAGTGGAATGTAACTTGGTTTTTTCTAAAAATAAACTCATTAAAAGTGCGACAATAACTCCTAAAGTGTAGATAAGTGCAATTATTAAAATATTTTGTGTGCCAAAGAATGCTCCACCTATAACAGCATAGACGGGTAATTTTGCGCTACAACTCATATATGGAGATAAAAGTGCTGTTTTTATTTTTGCATTTTTATCACTCATATTTCTAGCGGTAAGAGAAGCAGTTGTACTGCAACCAAAACCCATAATCAAAGTATAAACACTTCTACCCGACAACCCAACATTTTTAAGCGTGTCATCAAGGCAAAATGCTAGCCTTGAAATATAGCCAGATTGTTCAAGAATATCCAAAAAAATAAATAACAATACAACTTGTGGCAAAAAGGCTACGACACTACCAACACCATTAAATATCCCATCTTTTGTTAGTGAAATCAAAAAATCAGGAACACTATTATCATATAACAAGTCAATTACTTTTTCCCCAATTATGTTTTGTATAAAATATTTTAAATTGTTCGATAAAAATTTTCCAACACTAAAAAAAGTTAGATAAAATATAAAGAATAAAATACAAAAAAATATTGGCAAACAAAAATATTTATTCAAAATGATTTTATCTATTTTACTTTTGCCTACTATTTTTTTTGTTTCATACTCACAATATTTTAATATTTCATCAATTTTATTATAATAAGATTTTATATAATTTTCCAAATATCTATGATTTTCATTTGTTACAGTTTTCTCACACTGTAGCAATTTGCAATAATATTCGCATCCACAAAGTGTTTTTTCCTTATAAAAGTTTATTTCGTTTGTATTTGAGTTTATAGGTTTTAACTCACTCAACAAATTAAACAGACTACCAAATGTTTTTAAATTATTTGCTTTTAAAGAGATAACTATAACACCTAACTTCTTTTGAAGTTTTTCATAATTTAATTCAATATCCTTGTCAACTTCGTTAATCACAAGCAAAATTTTTCTTCCAAGCTTTATTAGTTCATTTGCAAGAAGAAGATTTCTCCTAAGCGTTTGATTATTGCATAAACACAAAATACCAGAATTTTTGTGCGATAAAATGTAATCGACTGAAACCTTCTCTTCATAGCTATTAGGAGAAAGACTATATAATCCTGGCAAATCTACAAATGAGATATTTGTGTATTTTGATGCTGCTTTTGTAAAAGAAACAGTTACACCATGAAAATTGCCCGTGTGTACTTTTTCTCCTGTAAGAGTGTTAAACAATGTACTTTTCCCAGTATTTGGATTTCCAACTATCAAAATTTCATCCATAAACTACCACACAAGATGCTTCTTTTTTTCTAAGTGAAATCATTTGATTTGATAGTTCAACAAGCAACACTCCCTTTTTTAATGACTTGTTTCTTACAACAACCTTTTGTCCACAAAAAAAGCCAAACTCTAAAAGTCTTGTTTTTGTTTTTATATCTATATCATCACATATACCTATTATTGTGAATTGTTTATTCACAATAACATCACTCAAAAAAAAGTTCTTCATACTAAATTGTATGAAGAATTAAAGTAAACTATGTTTATTCATTTTTTAAAAATTCTATAAAGTTTGTAGCGTCTGTAAATTGTCTATAAACCGATGCAAACCTAACATAAGATACTTGGTCCAATGGTTTTAACATTTCCATAACCATTTCACCTATCTTGATTGATTCAACCTCATGTTTATTTTCTTTCAATTTCTTTTCAATGTCGCTTGCAATAGTTTCAATTTGAATCAAACTGACAGGACGTTTTTCACAAGCCTTGATTATTCCATTAATAATTTTGTTTTTATCAAATGGTTGAATGCTACCATTTTTTTTAATTACTAAAATTGGTGTATTTTCGATTGTTTCATATGTAGTCCAGCGCTTTCCACACTTTAAACATTCACGCCTACGCCTTATCGAATTATCGCCAGTTTCTCTAGAATCAATAACCTTACTATCTGCGTTTCCGCAATATAAACACTTCATTTGTTTCTCCTATCGTATCAGCGTTTTTAGTATACACTAACAAAACAAATTTGTCTAGATGTAAGTTAGGATTTTTTATTTTTTGCTTCATTAAAAGAGATTGTGTTTGAACTACCTCTAAGAGTGGTTGAATATAGCTCTACCAAGATTGTATCATCCCCAATTTTACAAATTTGATTGTATGGAACAAAAATTTCTCCGCCTGATTTAAAGACATTCCAGATGTTTTTATCGCCCGGAACAACAAGCCCAGTTATTGTACCGGTTGATAATTCAAAAACTATATCAACAATATGCCCCAAACGCTTCCCGTCCACAACATTTACGACCTCTTTGCACCTAAGTTCTAGAAATGAACTTTCCAAACTCAACTCCTTAATAATATATATGCAAAAAGTGTTACAAATAATTACTCATGTGCATTAAGTGGTAAATGTCCTAAGTTTTCGGTGCTTTTATTATAATATACATAACAAGGTTTATCATCTTTTTCCTGTCTATAAACCTTTTCAAAAATTTGCTTAGCTTGTTCAAAGTTGCCTTTTTGATAAGCTCTAACTCCGTTTTCAAACTCCAAATGATGCTTTTTTAATTTTTCTCGCTTTTGACGTGAAAATACCTCAAGACACTCAAAAACAGACTGCTCTGTTCCTACAGCATCCACTTCCGCAATATACCTATACGCTAGTTTGAATGCTGTTGGCAATGCGTTTAATGTATTTCTTGTTATAAGCATTACTGAACCAAATGTTTCGTTTATGTCATCTAATTTCGTCAATAGTTCCATAGAATTTGTTATAATTGTTGGTGCCTTCCTTTGCTCATCACCTACAATTCCAAAAATTATTTCATCAGTGTGAATAACCAATCCTACTTCAAATTTAGGCAATGCGTCAGATAGATTTTTTTGTTTTATTGCTCGAGATATATTAATTGCACATGTAATGGCATTTTGTGGTGAAATAAAAACGGATATAATTCCATTCTCTAAATATTTATCTACAAAACCGCCAAATTTTCTAATTATTGGAGTTACAATATTTAAGTATGAATTTATATAATTAAAATTGTCTTCTAAACTCAACATTTTTGAAACCATTGCACTTTTTTTTATATTACAATAAAGTATTGTCGCTGTTTTTTTGACTTGGCTTCCAAGTTCAAGTTCCAAAATGTTTTTTTTACCTAAAAATTTTATCAATTTTTTGGGAATAAATTTCTCATATTCAACGCTTGTTTGTTTTATTGCTTCATCCTTTATTTTATAGTTTTCATTTATCTTTTTTAAAGAACTTTCGATTTCTTGAAATTGCTTTGTTCCACCAACATTGATTTTGTCTCGCACTTCTCCATACGCTAATCTTTTGGTTATTAATTCAATTTTTTTAATAGGTTTTGTTGCAATGACAAAAGTCAGTGAAACAACTATCAAATATATAATAACCAATAAAATCATCCAATAATAATTATTGTTATTTGTGCTGGTGATATTTAACGCAACCTTTACAAATACGGCAGGTCTATTTGCATAGTTATTTATGCTAAAAAGTCCGAACATAAGCACGCCAAAAACAAGCGTCAATGGTACTGTTGATAGAAATAATACCGTACTTAATTTTCTTGTTTTTAAGAATTTAAAAAATAAGATATTTCCACTTACTAAATTTAATAAATTAAATACAATACAAACCCAACCAAGTGTGGATAAATTAAAAAAAATGGTACCATTTAAAATGGTTATTCCTGAAAATAAATATCTTGCAGTAAGCGAACTTCCCACAAGCGAAATTAAAAATACTACAATCCAAATCTTTGTACTCGTTTTCATATATTTTGGTTTGTAATTTTATAAAAAAAATATTCATTTTTTAAATAAAATATTTTTTTCTTTGCATAATAGTAATAGGAGAAAAATATGAATAAAAAATTTTTAAGTGAAATTTATAAAAACATAAAAATGGCTGTGCAAGCAATAGAAAATATGTACCCTAAATTTAGAAGTACAAAATTAAAAGAATTTATGAAAAATACAAAAGCAAAATATTTAGAGTATTTGGAACAATGCAAAATACTTGCAAAAGAAAAAAAATTGGAATTAAATGATGCTAGTATTTTTTCAAAAACAATGCTCAAATTATCTATAACAATGTCCACTCTTTTCGACAAATCTAGCGAACATATTGCCGAACTTTTTTTGATGGGTACCGTTCGTGGAACTCTTAGTTTGTATAAAGAATTGAAAACATATAAAGATGCAGATAAAGATATCGTGGAACTTGCTAAAAATTTAAAAAGTTTTGAAGAACAAAGTTTTGAAGAAATTAAAACATATTTACAAGAATAATCAATGTTTTGTAAGATATTCGTTTATTGAAAGTGAAGCGGTTGCCCCATCTCCACACGCTGTAACAATTTGACGAAGATGAGTGTTAGAAACATCGCCCCCACAAAATACGCCTTTGATGTTTGTATTTTTATTTGAATCCACTTTAATATAACCTGCATCATCAAACTCTAATCCCTCGAAAATTGCCGTATCGGGCGTTCTACCAATAGCAACAAATAGTGCATCAACTTCTATTATCTGAGTGTTTGAAAAAATTTTGTTTAATACCTTTATCCCAGTAACTTTATCATCGCCCAATACTTCAACAACTTGACTATTTAAAACAAATTCAATTTTCCCTTGTTCTTTAAGATCTGTTATGCGATCAATCAATACTTTATCCCCACGAAATTCATCCCGCCTATGAATAAGATATATCTTTTTTGCGACATTTGAAAGATACAGGCAATCTTCCAAACTGCTATTTCCACCACCAACCACAGCAACAATTTTATCTTTATAAAGGGCTCCGTCACATGTAGCACAATAACTTACTCCTTTTGATGTAAGTCGTTTTTCCCCATCAACATTCAAAAGTCTAGATGATGCTCCTGTTGCAATATATAATGTTTTACATTCATATTGATTTTTGTCGGTTTTTATTACTTTTATATTGTTTTTTAAATCACAAGAAATAACTTCTTCAAACCTAACTTCAACACCAAGAGATGTAATTTGTTGAAACATGGAAGTAGCAAGTGAAGCACCATCTATATGTGAAAAACCCGGATAATTTTCTACATTTGTTGTGATTACCATTTGACCACCCGGCATACTTTTTTCTAAAACCAAAATATTTTTTCCCGCTCTTTTTAAATATAATGCGCAAGTCATTCCACTTGGACCACTGCCTATAATAATACAATCGTACATAATCTCCTCATGTTTATATTATACACAGAAATAATGAAAACGAAAACAAAAAAGGAAGATTTCTCTTCCATTTTTACATTATCTTTTACTGAACTGTGAAGCCTTACGTGCTTTTTTGAGTCCGTATTTCTTTCTCTCTTTCATCCTACTATCACGAGTAAGGAAGCCACCTTTTTTAAGAACAGACTTAGTAGATTCATCAGCAAGAATCAGCGCTCTTGAAATACCGTGGCTTATTGCTCCCGCTTGACCTGAAAGTCCACCACCAATAACATTGACAAATACATCATATTTATTAACTGCATCAACAGCTTCGAGTGGTTGACGAACAATAAGTTTTAAAGTATCAAGACCGAAATACTCATCAATATCTTGCTTATTTATTGTTATTTTGCCCGTTCCATTTGGAAGTAGTCTTACTCTTGCAATCGCCTTTTTCCTTCTGCCTGTGCCAAGAAACTGAACAATTTTCTTGCTAGCAGTTTTGCTTTTCTTCTCTGCCATTAGTTCCTAACTCCTTTTAGTGTAAGTTCAACAGGTTTTTGCGCCTCATGACCATGGTTTGCATCTTTATATACTCTAAGTCTTGTAAACATTTTTCTACCAAGAGAGTTCTTAGGAAGCATACCTTTCACTGCACGCTCAACTGCAACATTAGATTTTGTTGCCATAACGGTTTTGTAATCCATTTCTTTAAGTCCGCCAGCATAACCTGAATGGCTTCTGAGCATTTTCTGAGTAAGTTTTTTCCCTGTTAAAACTATTTTATCTGAATTTATAACTATAACATGATCACCAGAATCAACATGTGGAGTATATGTTGGTTTGTTTTTTCCAGTCAAAATATCTGCTACTTGACTTGCAAGTCTCCCAAGCGGCATATTACTTGCATCAACAATGTACCACTTTCTTTCCACATTTTCTGGCTTTTGCATAAATGTTTTCATTAATTTCCTCCAAAAAATTGTGTGCTACTTTTAATGTTAAGACAAACTTTTTTGAAGGGGCTAACATTACAAAAAAATATGCCTTAATAAAAGACAGCACTAGTTTATAATATATAATCAATAATGACAAGCATATTTTTACAAATTTCACAACTTGCATCCAAGTTTTTAATAATGAATTTTTATGCATTATTATGCATAAAAACTTATAAATATTTTACATCATACAGCATAAGTCCTTTGGCGCAAAGTGTACGACCACCATACTTCCGTTGTCCTGTTTCAAACATTTTATCGATATTTTCAATAGGTATAATATTGTCTGCCACATCCAAAATTGTGCCAACGACTATTCGCACCATATTGTATAAAAATCCATTTCCTGTAATTTTGAAGAATAATAATTCATCTTTTTGAGTAATCTCTATGCTTTTTATCGTTCGCTCAAAATTTTTTCTTCCCGAGCGAGTAGCACAAAATGCTTTAAAGTTGTGGGTGCCTTCAATTTTACATTTTATTTTATCTAACAAACTTAAGTTGTAATGATGTTTTCTCTCACACACATAATCATACAAAAATGGACTAGTAATCTTCGACATTGAAACGATGTAAATATAAATCTTTAACTTTGCGTTCTTTCTTGCATCAAAAGTGTCTTCAACTTGCCTAGCAGACATTATCCTTATATCATTGGGTAAATACGTGTTGAGTGCTAATACAAGTTTACCACATTCTATTTTTGACTCAGTGTCAAAATGTGCAAATTGCCTTAATGCATGCACACCCGCATCAGTTCGTCCACTTGGATATATTCTAATCTTTTCTTTTGTAACAAACAAAAGTGCATCTTCAATTCTCTTTTCAATAGTGTCCTTTCCTGGCTGAACAACAAGTCCTGAATAGCTAGTCCCTTTGTAAGAAAAACAAATACAAATTCTTCGCATATATTTATAATAAACTAAACTCCCAAGTTTGTAAATTGTTTTACACAACTAGTGTTTTGTGTTAAACTTAAAATTGTTTTCACATATTATATTAGGAGCAAATATGTCTAAAAAAATAACCGAAATCGTAGACGGCAATACAGCATGTGCCGAAATGGCGTATAACTTTACTGAAGTTGCCGTGATTTATCCAATTACGCCGTCATCTACAATGGCAGAACTAATTGATCAATGGTCAACACAAGGCAGAAAAAATCTCTTTGGAAGTGAAGTGTTGGTTAAACAAATGCAGTCCGAAGGCGGTGCTGCTGGAGCACTGCATGGACTCGTTCAAACAGGAAGTCTTGCTACATCTTTTACATCAAGTCAAGGACTTTTATTGATGATCCCAAATATGTATAAAATTGCTGGACAATTATTGCCCGCCGTTTTGCATGTTTCGGCACGTGCTCTCGCCACACATGCACTAAGCATATTTGGCGATCACAGTGATGTCATGTCAACAAGAAGCACTGGTTTTTGTATGGTATGTTCTAATAGTGTTCAAGAGTGTTATGATATGGCACTATTTTCACATATTATGACTATAAAATGTAGTTTGCCATTTTTGCATTTTTTTGACGGATTTAGAACAAGCCACGAAATGCAAAAAATTGAACTTATAAACCAAAAAGATATAAAAAGTATATTTCCCTACAAACAATATTTTGAATTTAAAAAGCGTGCTCTCTCTCCGAGTAATCCAATAGCGAGAGGCACTGCACAAAACCCAGATGTTTATTTTCAAAACAGAGAACGCGCTAACAAACTATATGATGAAGTAAAGCAGAAAGCTTTAATAACTTTTTCGGAGATTGAAAAAATCAGTAACCGACACTATGCTCCCTTTGAATACTTTGGCGCAAAGGACGCTGAACATATAATTGTTTCAATGGGAAGTTCAGTTTCTACAATAAAAGAATATGTCAATTATTTTGTAAGCCGTGGAGAAAAAATTGGCTTAGTTAATGTTAGACTTTACCGTCCATTCTTCGCCGATTTGTTTACTGAAATTTTGCCAAAAAGCACAAAAAAGATTGCAGTGCTTGATAGAACAAAAGAGAGTGGAAGCATTGGTGAACCTTTAATGCTTGATATAGCCACCTCGCTTTCCGAATACAACAAAAATATTCAAGTGGTCGGAGGAAGGTATGGTCTTGGCGGAAAAGAATTCGATTTGTCATGCGTAAAAGCAGTTTTTGAAAATTTAAAAAGTAACAACAGCAAAAACCACTTTACCGTTGGAATAGATGACAATGTTTCAAACACATCACTTGAACTTTCTGATTTTGATATAAATGAAAACTGCTTTGAAATGAAGTTCTATGGACTTGGTTCTGATGGTACAATCAGCGCAAACAAAAACAGCATTAAAATTATTGGTGAGAAAACAAATAAGTATGTACAGGCATTTTTTGAATATGACTCAAAAAAATCTGGTAGTTTAACAACATCGCATATAAGAGTTTCCGAGTTGCCAATTCTTCGTTCGTACAAACCTAAAAAACACGATTTTATAGCTATTCATAACTTTACTTTTATTGCAAGATATGACCTTATTTCATCCTTAAAAGATGGCGGGACAGTGCTATTAAACACACGTTTTAAAAGCAATGAATTATCTCAAGTTCTCCCCCGTGAATTTTTGGACAAATTAAAAAAACATAACGCAAAACTATACATTATTGATGCGCAAAAGATAGCAAATAAAAATGGACTCGGTAGAAAAATAAACACAATTATGCAAACTGCATTTTTTAAAATTGCCAATCTCGGCAATTTTGACGAAATATTACAGGAGATAAAAGACAATGCGAAACGCTCATATCAAAAAAAGGGCGATGATGTTGTTTTAAAGAATTATAAATGCATAGATGAGGCAATTAAAAATGTTGAAGAAGTGAATTACAAAAATTTCAAATATTCAAATATAGACACCATTAAAGCAAAAACTGAAAATGAGTTTTTTAATGATGTTATTCAACCAATAGAAAAATTGCAAGGAGATTCATTGCCAGTTTCTAAATTTAGTATTGATGGCAGTATACCAACCAATACATCAAAATATTTAAAGCGAGGAATCGCAATCAATTTACCTAAATGGATAAAAGAAAATTGTATACAATGTGGAAATTGCACTCTTGCCTGTCCACATTCCGCACTTAGAAGCATACTTACAAAATCTGAGCAAGCAGACCAAACTTATATTGATGCAATGGCAATGCCGGGGTATAAGTTTAAAATTCAATTAAGTCCACTTGATTGCACAGGTTGTGGAGTTTGTGCAAACACTTGCCCTGCACTAAAAAAAGCACTTGAAATGGTAGATTTCGACAAAATACAAGAAAAAGAACAAGAAAATTACTTAAAATCACAAAATATAGATAAATATCAATCTATTTTTAAAAAAAAATCCACAAAAGGTTTGCAATTTTTTGATCCTTACTTTGAATTTAGTTATGCTTGTGCAGGATGTGGTGAAACACCATATATAAAAATACTCACGCAACTTTTTGGCGATCATATGATAATAGCAAATGCAACAGGTTGCAGTAGTATATATGGCGGTTCATATCCAGTTTGTCCATATTCAAAAGATAAAGACGGACACGGAGTAGCATGGGCAAATTCTTTATTTGAAGATAATGCAGAGTTTGGGTATGGAATGGCTCTTAGTCAAAGACAAAATCAAATCACACTTGAAAAAGTTATTAAAAATATTTTACCAAAATGTGATGATGAATTAAATTATTATCTAAATAAATTTTTGAGTGAAAAAACATTAAATTATAAAGAACAATCAATAGTTAGAAACTTTGCAAAAAAATATTTATCCAAAATTAAAGACGAAGATTATAATATGCTTTTAGGGCTTAGCGATTATCTTGTCAAAAAATCTATATGGATAATAGGTGGTGATGGATGGGCTTATGATATTGGTTATGGTGGGCTTGACCATGTGCTTAATAGTGGAGAAAATGTAAATATTCTTGTACTTGATAGTGAAGTTTACAGTAACACGGGCGGGCAAGCTTCAAAATCCAGTCCAAGAGGAAGCGTTGAAAAATTTAGTGCAAATGGTAAGATTACAAAAAAGAAAGATCTAGGCGCAATATTTATGACAAACAAAAACTGTTATGTTGCTAGCGTAAGTCTTGGGGCAGATGCAAATCAAACAATAAAAGCACTCTCTGAAGCAGAAGCATTTGATGGTCCAAGCATCGTAATTTGCTATGCTCCTTGCATAAATCATGGTTTTGATATGTCCATGTCAAACAACCATATGAAACTATGCGTTGAAAGTGGGTATTGGAACTTATATAGATATAACCCTAACCTTGAAAAACCACTTAGCATAGATAGCGGTGAACCCACAAAAAGTTATATGGACTTTCTAAATACCGAAACCCGTTTTGCATCATTAAAAAAGATTGATGAAACAAGAGCCAATGAACTTTTTGCACAAAGTGCGCATGATGCCAAGCAAAGACGACAATTTTTAAAAGATATGTTAAAAATTCAAAATCAAAATGAATAAAATAAGTTTTTTATTACAAAATAAAATTGCAGAACATAAAAGCATTTATGTCTGCAACATAGTGGCAAGAACTGCCACTATTTTTGTAATGGCATGCAAAACGCAGGACGAACTGTTAAAATTGATGAAGCATCATATCCATCCTCATAAAGTTGTCCATTTGAATCAACTAGTTGTTCACTATAATCGGAACCACCAGCAGGAGAACTTAACCAATAATCTGTTGAATGCCACATTCTTTGCTTGTCATTATCAAAAAAAGTAGATACATTTTTGTAACTTAAAAGCCAAAAATAGTTATCAACAATTCCCACGTATACTGGTGGATAATAAGCTCCGTTTTCATTACATATTTCATATGTCTGTCTTACTTCTATTAATTGATACACCAAATCGTGTTCTATATCTATATTAAAATCAGTATACATATTGGAATAATGTGAAGAAGGATCAGGCTTAGATGGAGTTGAAGGTTCTCTAGCATATGTTGATACCAATGTATTAATAGTTTGCTCTGGTATGAAAATATTATCACCACTTATTGAGCCTTTATATACATCCACTCCATTCAAATATCTTGCAACTGTACTTTGTCCATAATCATTGGCTGATTGTTGATATCCTACCCACTCTTCTTCTAAATGCGTAGACATATTATTATAATAATTAGCGAATGCAACCTCATTCAATTTTCTCCCCGACCCGTCGGGACTATTCACATCTATATAGCTCTCTAAAACAAATGCCCCCAGTCTACCAGTTGCAGAATCAAAATCTGTAAATTTATCAAAGGTATCATAACCCCCGTCTCCTACTCCAACTAATTTCCATTTCAAATACTCATTTTTAGTCTCACCATCCCGCATTTGGGTTCCCATTTCTACATAATAATATTGGTTATCATTGTCATAGTGTAATAACTCTGTTTGTACATCAAATAGGATTGAAATGTTTAAATCATCCAAATCAACTGCAGAACTAGAGTAGTTATCTACATATATCTTGTAAACTCCACTATCTTTTAGGTATAGTGATGATGCATTTACTTTGATATCTGTATTTGTACTTTTATTGTAGTTTACAAACATTCGAGCGTAATTAGGTAGTGATGACTTTAGATTAAGTGTTATCTCTGTCCTTTTATTTTCTTGATTAGCATTTGGCTGAATTTTGATATTTGTGGTTGGAAGTTTCACTGCCGTGTCTTTGGTTAAAGTTAGTGTTCCGGATACTGGAGTCTTCCCAACTGTTATCTGCTCCACATTTACGCTCGCTTGAACATTTGTTAATGTGATTGTAATATCCAAGTTGGCGGCTAGTATCTCTTGTGATGAATCTTTTACCCAAAATGCAATCACTACATTTTGTCCTACATTGGCCTCGGTGAAAGTTAGTGCAGTGTTTGTTTCATAATGTCCTAAGTTATTCCCTGTTGGTGTATTATTTTCTATTGTTGCTTGTACTGTATAATTATCCATAATTTCGGTTGGTTTAATGTTTATTACTATGTAATATATCCTACAATTTGAATCGTTAAAATCTAAGTTTATATCATTAAACTCTGCATAACTGTACTCAGGTTGCTCTCCCTCATTTTCTGGATATGAAGCCTGTGTGGTGTAAATATATGGCTCACCATTTTCATCTTTGGCTAGGGGTAATGGTATATTCCCTATGCCTAAAGTTTTGTAATTATCAGCACTACTCTTTATTAAATCCTCTGAACTTAGCATTGCTGACGTGTATATTGCAGTGTTAAATTCTGCATCTGGTGCGACATAGTTTATACTACCGTTTACATTGAATTGTACTTGTACAGCACTGTACACTCCAAAGCACATTACTCCCAAACTGAAAAGTAGTGTACATAAACTTAAAAACAACTTACCTTTTTTCTTCATTTTTTACTCCTAAAAATAGTTTACCCCCCCCCCCCCCCTAGTCTTGTCAAGTATTTTAACAAGATTTTTTTGAAAAGTTTGGTGATTTTTTATATTTAACTGTGTCGAACGGTGTCGAACGGTGTCGAAATTTGTAAAAATATGTAAAATTGCGTAAAAAAAATACACACAAGCGTGCATCAAATGTGTGTATTTTGTATTAAAAACTATTCTAAATGATATTATCAACAAATTCAGTTGCATTGAAGGTATCAATATCTTCAATAGTTTCACCTGTTCCAACAAACTCGACAGGAAGTTCAAGTTCTTTTGCAATAGCAAATACCACTCCGCCTTTTGCCGTTCCATCAAGTTTTGTCAATATAATACCATCAATTTTTACATATTCATTAAAATTTTTAATCTGACTAAGTGCGTTTTGTCCAGTGGTAGCGTCCAAGACGATAAATGTATATTTATTTGCCTCTGGATATTCTTTGTCTATAACTTTGTCTATTTTTTTAAGTTCTTCCATTAAATTGATTTTTGTTTGAAGTCTTCCCGCTGTATCAATTATAAGCACATCAGTTTTTTTCGCTTTAGCACTTGAAACACCATCGAATACAACAGCAGCGGCATCGGTGCCTTCTTCATGTTTAACTATACGCACCTTGTTTCTATTTGCCCACTCTGTTAGTTGTTCGCTTGCAGCTGCACGAAATGTATCACCAGCGACAAGTGTAACTTCTTTATTCTGCTTTTTAAAATATTTCGCAAGTTTACCAATAGTTGTGGTCTTTCCGACTCCGTTGACACCAACAACTGTAATTATTGCAGGGAATTTAATTTCAACCTGTGGTGCTTGTTCCATAATTTCAATCAAGATAGCTTTTAAAGCATTTTTTACTTCATTTGACGTTCTAATTTTATTTTTTCTTGCATACAAGCGTAGTTTATCGACAATTTCTTCACTACACTCAAAGCCAATATCAGAAGAAATTAAAATGTCCGTTAAGTCCTCATAAAAGTCATCATTAATCTCACCACCAGAAAGTAAAGCATCTAATTTCCTTGCTAAAGCTTCCTTTGTTTTTTTTAGTGCTTGTGAAATTTTTTTAAATATTCCCATTATTTACTCTCCTCAATATTTTTTAGTGCGTCAGCAAGTTGGACACTAACCATTTTTGATACACCTTTTTCTTCCATTGTAACACCATACAAACAATCAGCGAGTTCCATTGTGGGCTTTCTGTGCGTTATTACAATAAACTGAGTTATTTTGCTGAATCTTCTAAGATATTCGGCAAATCTACCAACATTTGAATCATCAAGTGCCGCCTCAATTTCATCCAATAAACAAAATGGCATTGGTCTTAACTTTAAGATAGCAAAAAGTATTGCAATGGCAGTTAGCGCCTTTTCTCCACCAGAAAGAAGCGTTATATTTTGCAATTTTTTGCCTGGTGGCTCAGCAACAATATCTACTCCAGATTCCAAAAGATTATCAGGATCAGTTAACTCAAGTCTTGCATTACCACCACCAAAAAGTTCTCTAAACGTAGTTTTAAAGTGCTCATTAATTTTGTCAAATTCTGTTTTAAATCTTTGCGTCATCTCTGTCGAGAGCTCTTCTATGACTTGCAAAAGATTTTGTTCTGCTTTTTCAAGGTCATCGGCCTGTTCTTTTAGTGCATCATAGCGCTCCGACAACAGTTTTATATCTTCGATTGCATGAACATTAACATATCCAAGTTTAGATATTTCACGCTTTACTTCTGCAATCTCTGGCATTGCTTTGTCCATATCAAAATCTGCACGGACAAACTGTTGACAAGATGTGTATGTTAATGAATATTCTTCGTAGATTCTTTCCTGCATCTGCTCAATTTCTATGTCGACTTTTTCAAGTTGATGCTGTGCATTTGTGCGTTTATCGTTGAGCTTGGTTATATTGTCCATGATTTGCATTTTTTGATCATTAAGTTTTTGAATTTCACTCTGTAAACTCTGCTTTTTAGACTCATAATTTTGCATTTCCTCACGCAGTTTATTGAGTTTGTTTTTTGACTCTTGATTCGCCTGTGTTTCAATTTGTACTTTTATTATATTTTCTGCTTCATAAATAGTTTTATCAAGTTTGTCAATATCATTTTGGAAATTGACTTTTAAGGCATTATTTACTCTGATCTCTTCATTTAAACGGTCAAAATCTTGTTCAAATGAAATTTTTTGTGCTTCAAGTGAGGCAATTTCAACTTTTACACGAGTCATATTTTCATTTAACTCATCACGCTTTTTGCTTAGCTCTTGATACTTTGCCTGTCTTTCAGCAATAAATTTGTTTGCCGATGTTCTATTTTCTTGTGCAGTGCTTTCAAGTTCATCAATACTTTCAAGTTCTCTAGTCAGAGTTTCAATCCTTATCGAAGTTGATTTATATTGACTTTCAAGATTTTTTTGTTCTTCTATCTCATTATTTAAAATTGATGTGAAGGATGCCAATTTTTCATTTTCTTTTGCATAATTAATTTCTGTTGTATTTTTTACATCAAAAAGTTTATTTATTTCAAATTTTAATTCTTCATATTCTTTTTGAGATTTAAAGATATCTGATGTTTTTTGCTCTAATTCTTTCTTTAATTTTGTGAGTTCAATATTTAAAGTCTTGATCTCTCTATCTCGACTAATTAAGTTGGCAACTTCATGTTTTTTAGAACCACCTGTCATCGAACCTTGCGGATTGATTACATCTCCATCCAAAGTTACGATTTTATACGAAAGTTTTGTTTTGTTTGAAATTGCTATTGCTGTGTCCAAGTTATCAACAATAATTGTTGTACCAAGTAAGTTTGATATGACATTTTTTATATTATTGCCGTATGAAATAAGGTCGCTTGCAATACCAAAACACCCTTTAAATGTAAGTGCTTTAGCGTCTTCTTGTGCTATTGCTCTTGGTCTAAGTTTTGTTATTGGTAAAAATGTTGCACGACCAAACTCGTTGGTCTTTAGAAAGTAAATTAAATCTTTTGCATTTTGTTCATCAAATGTAACAATATTTTGCACTGCGTTTCCAAGTGCAATTTCCACTGCAGTTTCATACTTTTCTGGTACAGTTATGAGTGAAGCCAAAACACCTACCATTTTTGACTTAACTTCACTATTTTTTTCACTTTCTTTTAAAAGTTTTTTTACAGCATAAGAATATCCATCATATTCTTTTTGCATTTCCTCTAAAAGTGTTTTCCTATTTTCATAAACTTGCACTTTAGAACTTATGCGATAGCGGTCTTCCTGAAGCGTTTGAATGTCAGTTTTTAATTGATCTTGTTTCGCTCTCGCAGAATTTAAATTCGTAATTGCTTCATCCTGTTTGGCTTTTAACTTAACAACTTCGTTTGCAACTTCATCTTTTGTTTTGGTTTTATCAGTAACGCTTTTATTGACATCTTCAAGTCTATTAGAAAGTTCAACAAGGTTATCTTTAAGCATATCTCTTTCTGCTTTATACTTGCTGAAATTTGCTTTTATATCTGTGAGTTTATCAAGAGCGTCAATCATCTTCTGCTGAGAATCTTGAGTTTGATCTTCATGCATGCTTAATTCATCCATAACCCTTAAATAATCATTGGATATTTCCTCATAAGATAAATTTAACTTCTGAAGATTTTCAACAACTCCGTCATATTTGTCTTTTTTGAATTTTAATTCAGCACTATCTTTTTGAATTATATTGGTACTATTTAAAAGGTCAATACCTATCTTTGACTTAGTTTCGTTAAGGTTTGCTATGCGCTCACGAATGACATTCGCCTCACCTGATTGTTTCTCAAGTTCCACAGTCAAATGAAGAATTGACTCATGATTTGCATTTATATTTGCATCAATATTGTTAACTTCTTCTGTGTTTGCATCATATTTTTTTGTGCAAGCCGAAAGGTCTTGTTGTCTTTGAATAAGTTCTTCTTCAATAGCACTAAGTTTTGTGTTTATTTGTTTTTTTGTTGCATTCGCATTATTATAACTATACACATATGTATTAACTTCAAGATCTTTTAATCTGTCTTTTAATTCAAGCCAAATCTTAGCATTCTCTGCTTGCTTTTTAAGTGGCCCCATTTGCCTTTCAAGTTCTGTCAAAATATCTCCCGCGCGGGAAAGGTTGTCCCGAGTTCGTTCCAACTTTCTTTCAGCATCGATTTTTCTAGACTTGAATTTTGAAATACCTGCTGCGTCTTCAAATATAGCACGCCTGTTTTCTGGTTTTGATGAAATTATTTCATCAACTTTGCCCTGACCGATAATTGAATATCCATCTTTGCCAATACCAGAATCATATAAAAGATTTACAATGTCTTTGAGCCTTACAGGTGTTCTATTGATTAGATATGCACTTTCACCACTACGATATAGTTTACGAGTTATGGCTACTTCGTCGTTGTCATAATTAAAATATCTATCTGTGTTATTAAAAATTAAAGTAACCTCACAATAAGACATACTTTTTCGTTTTTCAGTACCATTAAATATAACATCTTGCATGCTGGAACCACGAAGTAGTTTACTACTTTGTTCTCCAAGTACCCAGCGTATGGCATCGCTAACATTACTTTTTCCACAACCATTAGGTCCGACAATGGCTGTGATACCAGAATCAAACTTAATAACAGTTTTATCTGCAAATGATTTAAAGCCTGCAAGTTCTATTTGTTTAAAATTCATGTTTTCTCCTCAATTTTGTCAAGAATTTTTTGTGCTGCTTGTTTCTCTGCAATCTGTTTATTATTGCTTTGAGCAACTTCACTAAATTCTCCCATGCTAGCACGAACAGTAAATGTAGGGTTATGTGCCAGCCCCGTTTGGCTAATTAATTCATAACAAACGGGAAAATTGTATTTTTGTGCATACTCTTGAAGTCGAGATTTACTATCCAAAAGTTCAAGAGATTTTTCATTATCTAAAAATATGTTTTCAAATACGAAATTTTCACATGTTTTAAGGTCAGAATCCAAATATATTGCTGCCACAACGGCTTCGAACATATCACATTTTATTGATTTTGTAAGTGATTTGCAACTCTTACCAAGTTTTGTTAAATCCGCCAAATGTAATGTATCAAAAACCTGACTTAAATTGACCATCGACACAGTGTGTGCACGCATTTTTGTAAGCACACCCTCATCATAGTTTGAATGTTTAAAATAATATTTTGCAACTAGAAAGTCCAAAATACTATCGCCAAGAAATTCCATTCTCTCATAATTGTTATCACTATAGGAAGAGTGTGTGAGAGCACGAATTATTAGGTTTTCATCTTTGAAAACATAATTTTTTACTTTAATCATTATGTTCTCCAATCTCAAGATTTAATTGTGGCATATTTTCGATCATATTTTTAATATGCTCGTTTACTTTATTTATTTCGAGCTTTCGTGCTTGTTCTATCGCCGCACAAATTGTAACATCTTTACTTGAACCATGCGATTTTATAATAGTTTTTTTACAGCCTATAAACAATGAACCACCATACTTGTTATAATCAAGTTTGTCCTTAACTTTTCCAATAGAACGTTTGCAAAGCAGTGCACCAATTTTGCTGATAATTGTACTGAGCATTGCTTGTTTTACTACTTTTGTTGTAAATTTTACCGCGCCTTCAACTGATTTTAAAAGAATGTTTCCAGAAAAACCATCTGTAACCATTACATCAACATCGCCGGTCATAAAATATCTAGCCTCAACATTTCCAACAAAATTTATAGGGAGGTTTTTGAGTAGTGGATATGTTGCCTTGCAAAGATCGTTCCCTTTTTTTTCTTCACTTCCATTTGAAAGTAAGGCAACTTTTGGATTTTCAACTCCAAACATAATTTTATAATAAAGTGAACCCATAAGTGCAAAATGACATAAATTTATTGGTTTACACTCAACATTTGCACCGCAATCTATTAAACAAACCATACCACCTTTTGCTGTTGGAAAAAATGGAGCAAGAGCGGGACGAGACACGCCTTTAATTCTTCCAATTTTTAAAAAACCGCCAGTTAAAACTGCGCCAGTTGAACCAGCACTAATTAATGCAATACAATCATCATTATTTTTTAAATAATCAAATGCAACAACGAGCGATGAATTCGTTTTGTGTTTGATTGCATCGGTTGGAACATCATTATTTGTTATAACATCTGGTGCATTTATTATACTAAGTCTTGAACTATCAAATTTTTTTGTTTTCAGTATGGCTTTTAACTTTTGTTCGTCTCCAGTCAAAACAATCTCAATGTCATCAAATTTTTTAAGAGCCATTAAGGTGCCATCAATCACACAACCCGGTGCGTGGTCGCCACCAAAGGCATCGATAACTATTTTCATAAGACACTCCTAAGCGAAATATACCAACAATTATAATAATATAAATAATAGAAAAAAGCAAGTACAAACATATACTTGCCATGTTTTTAATTTTGATAAAAGCTACTCTGCCTTGGCTTGCTTTTCTGTCTCCACGACCTTCTTACCATTATAGTATCCACAATGTGGACAAACTTTATGTGGCTGTTTTTGTGCGTGGCATTCTGGACACTCAACAAGTGTAACAGGTGTAGCCTTGAAATTTGCAGAATTTCTTGTGTTTCTTCTAGCCTTTGACACTTTGCGTTTTGGAACTGCCATTTTATCCTCCTATATTCAACTTGCCAATAAAGGCAGTATTTTTAACTTTTATATTATAATATCAAATTATATTTATGTCAACAAAAATTTTATTATTTACAAAGTCTAACGCAATCTCTCGCTATAACTAACTCTTCATTGGTTGGTATACGATAGATTTTGACCTTACTATCTTTTGTTGACAATTCTTCAACTGTTCCACGAGGAATATGATAATTTTTCTCTTTATCAAGTTTAATTCCCAAGAATTCAAGGTCAGATGTGCTGTAATCACGAACATCTTCTTGATTCTCTCCTACACCACCGGTGAATGCAATACCATCAAGTCCCCCCATAGCGGCAGCATATGAACCAATGTATTTCTTTATTTTGTATGCCAGCATCTCAATTACTAATTTTGCTCTTTGGTTACCTGCTTCTATTTGGGCATTGTTATCACGCATATCAGATGAAACACCATTTATACCAAGGACACCGCTTTTTTTGTTTAAATAGTTTGTAATTTCGGCAATAGTCCAACCCGTTTTATTTGAAATATATTCCAAAACAGAAGCATCCAAATCACCACATCTTGTACCCATAATAAGCCCTTCAAGTGGTGTAAATCCCATTGAAGTGTCTATGCTTTTGCCATTTTTTACAGCACAAACGCTTGAACCATTGCCCAAATGTATTGTTATGAGTTTTAACTCCTCTATAGGTTTGCCTATGCATTTTGCAAGCTCGCCCGAAACATACTTATGTGATGTTCCGTGAAAACCATATTTCCTTATTTTCCAATCTTTATATGCCTCATATGGAAGACCATAAAGATAAGCATAGTCAGGCATTGTTTGGTGAAATGCCGTGTCAAAAACTGCAACATTTGGTTTATTTGGACAAAGTTTCATACAAGCCCTAATACCTGCAATATTGGCCGGCATATGAAGTGGGCCAAGTGGTTTCAAGTCTTCAAGATTTTTTAAAACTTCATCATCTACAACCACACTGTCTTTATAAATTTCACCTCCATGAAGTACACGATGTCCAAAAACTTCAACTTCATCAAGAGATTTTAAAACTCCAATATTTTGGCTCGTTAAAACTTTGAATACTTCTTGTATGGCTTCAGTGTGAGTTGGCATATATACATCAATTACCTTTTCCAAACCATTACCTTTGTATACAACAAACGAGTCCGAAAGTCCAATTTTTTCACAATTACCTTTTGCTATAACTTTTTCGCCGTTCATATCAAAAAGTTGATATTTTAATGAACTACTACCTGCATTAATTACTAAAACTTTCATTGTTTCTCCTTACATTGCAATACTGTGATTGCTGTTAAATTTATAATATCCTCTACCGTTGCCCCGCGAGACAAGTCATTTACAGGTTTCGCAAAGCCAACAGCGATTGGACCGACTGCACAAAGTTTTCCAAAATATGAAATTGCTTTGTAGCATATATTTGCCGAATTTAAATCGGGAAATATCAATACGTTATTTTTGCCATAGTATTTGGCATTATCGCCAAGTTTTGTCTTGGCAACATTTTCAAGAAGTGCACAATCAAGTTGGACTTCACCTTGAGCATCAATATCATTATGCAATCTTGCAAATTTATCATATGCACTTTTGACTTTTTCAACGCTTACTCCTTTTGAACTGCCCGTTGTTGAATAAGACAAGAATGCCACTTTTGGTACATTTTTTGTAAGCCTCGAATACTCATATGCTGTGCGTTCAGCTATGGAACAAAGCTCATCACTCGTAGGATCAACAACAAGTCCACAATCTGCCAGTGCAAATGGATTATCAGTCAATTTATTTTTTCCAACTATTAACATAAAAGAACTAACAAATTCATTTTCTTTTAAAAGTTGAAGTGCCGGCCTAAAAGTTTTAGCTGTCGGAACTTCTGCGCCCGCAACCATTCCGTCTGCATACCCCAATTTTACAAGCATTGTAGCAAAATAAAATGGATCCAAAATAAGTTCCTTTGCTTCAGCCGCCGTCAAACCTTTGTGTTTCCTTGCATTGTACAGTTCATCTGTCATCTCAGCTGTTTTTTCAAAAGTTTTTGGATTTAATATCCTATAATCTTTTAAATCCTTATTTTGCATAATAAGTGAACTTTCATCGCCTATTAAAATAACATCACAAATTTTATGTTTTTTTAGGTAAATTACCGCTTTCATAACCCTATCTGAAAAAGCAACTTCTGGAAAAACTATTGTTTTCTTAAATTTGCTTGCTTGTTTTCTTAAGAACTTAAAAAAATTCATATGCCCTCTTCTAAGTAAAACCTTTCTTACATATAGTACAATATCGACAAACACTTTGTCAAAAAGTTTTTATGAAAAAGTTTTTATCTATTGCAATATTGATAATTTTAATAGCAATAATTGTATCTCCAAGTACTTATATTGATGTTTGTTTTAATGCAATAACTATTTGGTCTACAGTACTTTTACCTTCTTTATTGCCATTCTTTATTTTTACAAAACTTTTAACATCTCTTGGATATGTAAAAAATGCTTCTAGCTTATTCGGGAGACTTATGTATAAAACATATCACACTCCACCCATTTCTTCATACGCTTTTATTATGAGTATTCTCACAGGCTATCCTGTTGGAAGCAAACTTATATCTGATTTATACAAAAACAATATGCTCTCAAAAGATGAGGCAAAAAAATGCATCTCATTTACTTCTAATTCAGGACCCATGTTTATTGTGGGAAGTGTTGGTACTGGTATGTTACTTTCTCCACAGGTAGGATATATTTTGTATACATCACATATCCTCGGTGCACTTTTAAATGGACTTTTGTATAGAGGTAAAAAAACAAAAATAACTGATACTCCATATATTGTAAAAAATGAAAATAGTGATACAACTTTATCAAGTTGCGTTATGGACAGCATTTTTTCTATAGTACTTATTGGTGGAATAATAGCTATCGCTTTTATTCTTATTCAAATTTTAAATAGTTTAAACATTTTTTACCCGATAGTTTTTATCCTTAAAAAATTAGGAATTAACGAAAATGTTTCATCTGCAGCTTTAGGCGGACTTCTTGAAATTACAAAAGGTTGTATTGATATTTCGGCTCTACCAATCTCTTTATATGCAAAAACGGTTCTTTCAAGTGCAATTATATCTTTTGGCGGGTTATCCACAACTATGCAGTCAATGGCATTTTTAAAAGACATAACAACATATGGCTGCTTTATTAAACAAAAAACAACACATATGATTTTCTCCACAATCATATGCGCTGTGCTTGCAATAATGTTAATTTAATGAATAATATTCTCCAAGTTTTTGTTTAAGGTCAGAAACTAAAAATCTTAATGAATGTGCCTTGTTAGTCATGTAAGTCAAACCTACAACATATGCACTTAAGTTTTTTATATCTAATTTTTTTATACAGTCTTGCATGCACAATATAAAGTAATCCAGGTCTTTTTTAAGATTTTCTTTTGTTTTTTTGTCAGCATGAAGTTCATCCTGCATTTGCTTTAAAATAATGCTCGTATCTTTCATAAGTTTTGAAAGATTACTATGATCATCTTCAATCTCCACATGATTTGGTAAGGATATATCATTTGTAATTGGCACATCTGACTTTCCCTCACTTTTAGGTTGGTTTTTATTATTATCCAAATCAAAACAATATGCAATAGCTTCTTTAAACGGAACAACAACAGTTTGGGCAAAATTTTCAAATTCATTCATATTTTCACTGGTGAAATAATTTTTGATAAATTCATGCAAGTTTAGTTTTTTATCTCTTATATCTACAAAAATACAAAAAACCAATGGCAACACTATCGCTTTGCTGTCCGGCATAACAAAATATCCATCTTTTGTTGGCAATTTAACTTTTGCTCTATTAAACTCCCTATCAAAATTGAAGCTTTGCATACATTCCGCTATCAAATCATAAATTTCTTTTGAGTCGCTGATATTCTGTAAAATTTTTGCAATAATATTCTCGGCAAAAATAAATCTACCATTTATAAGTTCATCACAACTTGCTAGACAAGCTTGAACATTTCTTAAAGCCCTATCACTTAACATATTTTCTCCTTGGTGTTTATAATAGTTTAACATAGGACAAGTTATATTTCAACCCCTTTGATTAATTACATTATTTTTATATATATTTGACTAGTTACGATATAATGTGATATCATATTTCAAAAGTGGAGATAAAATGGATAACCGTGAACAAGAGACAACGTTATATAAACTTATTGTGCTGTTTGTATTAGAGAAAATTGAAATTCCCTTAACAGAACAATCAATTATTGATATTTGTTACGGCAAAAATAATTGGATAAATAATTATATGGAGTGTAAGGAGATTATTTATAATCTTGTTGAGGCGGGCTTTATTTATAAAACAAACGGAAATAGTGAAGAAGATAGGTACACAATAACCTATACTGGAAGAAATTGTCTATCACACTTCTATGAAAGGATAGATAAAGATCTAAGAGACCAAATCACAGAATACGTAAAAGAAAATAGGATGGCCTTTAAACGCTCTCAAGAATATGTAAGCACCATTGATAGAAACTCTGACGGTAGTTACACTGTGTGTTTAAAAATAAGATCTGCACTCATTGATGAGCCTATGTTTGAGATTAAAATAAAAGCTCCTTCAAGGCAGAGCGCAATAGGCGCAACAAACATTTGGCGAGAAAAAGCGCATATTATTTATGAAAATGTATATGAAACATTAATTGATATTGAGGAATAAATGGAGAGAAAAATAAATCCAAGTCAACAACAAGTAACAAAACCAATATTAAGCCTTGTCAATTTGACCAAAAGGTATGGTAACAGAGTCGCGGTAAACAACATATCGCTTAATGTTTTTCCCGGTCAAATTATGGGTTTTTTGGGTGCAAACGGTGCGGGAAAAAGCACTACTATCAAAATGCTAACAGGACTTGCTCATATAACTTCTGGCAATGCTTTTATTTGTGGATATTCAGTTAAGACAGCATTTGAAAAAGCCATAAAAAACGTTGGTGCAATGATTGAAACTCCTGTTTTTTATCCCTATCTATCAGGATATAATAACCTAAAATTTTTTGCCAAACTTTCTGGAAATGTATCAAATAAAAGGATAGAGGAAGTTGCAACTCTTGTAGGCCTAGGTAACAGAATTAAAGACAAAGTTGGCAAATATTCACTTGGTATGAAACAGCGTCTAGGGGTTGCACAAGCACTTTTAAACCATCCAAAACTATTGATTCTTGACGAACCAACAAATGGCCTTGACGCAAATGGTATTAGAGAATTCAGAATGATGCTTAAACAACTTGCTTACAAAGAAGGAATTTCTATTTTGATATCAAGCCACATACTTAGCGAAATGGAAAACTTGTGCGATATTGTCGCAATTATTGACAAAGGCAAAATTATCCAAGTCAAGACAATGGAAGAAATTAAACACAGCTGCCTTCAAGCAGGCTCTCAGTTTATAAAGTGTAATGCTCCAAATTTCGCTGGAAAACTAATAATGCAATTTTTTAAAGCAAAAGTTAAAATTCAAGGAAATAAAGTTTATATAAATGCAAAAAATAGAAACAGTTTGCCACAAATGATTGTTATGCTAACACAAAAGAAAGTTCTTGTTTATGCTGCCGGTGATGTTGATTATTCGCTTGAAGATGTATTTTTAAATATTATCAACCAAAGCCACAATACTGCAATCAGTTAGGAGAAGATATGAGTAAAATTTTTAGGCTTGCCAAAGCAGAATTAAATAAAATTTTTTATAGGCCATCTATATTTATTTTGACGGCCCTTTTGATCATCATTTTGATACTTACTAACCTACTTTACTCTCCTACGCAAAACACTATAAAACTCTCATATTCTGGCCAAAGTGTGAGTGCTGTATACCAACAATTCAAAAGCTCTGCCAATTCAATAAATAAATCTAGCATAGACAACTCTTTTGAGACGCTCTTTAAGCAAATAGAAGACCAATTTGATAGTATTGCAAAAGATGATAAACTAAAAAACCTTCAAGATAGAGTTTATGCTATTTATTCTTGCATTACAAACGATCTTAAAGAGGACCAAATATCCGCTTCAACGGGCGGAATGGCATCATTTGTTGCAACATTTAATGAATTAAAACAAATGTGTTCTGACCTTATGAGTTATCTCGCAACATTAAAAGGCGAAACGCTCAATTTCTATTTTACAATTTCAGAATACAATACAATTTTCAATGAAATTGAAAAGCTGTATGATGTGATACCCCAAAATTCAAATGCATCAAACACTCCTTCTTATTTTATTAATCTAGCAAATACAATAAGGCAAAACTATACAATACCTTCATCTAGGCAAATTGTTTCAAATTTGGAAAAATTGTCAATCGATATAGACACATATAATGAACTTATACAAACTTATTATACTAACGCAAAACAAACTTTAAATGATGTTTATAACAAACAAATTGAGGACTTTATTGCTGACAACGATATATATCAAAGCACAGACGAAGATGATATTTCGCAAATCAACGAATACATTGCACAGTACAATTCTTATGCACAAATGAATATGACTT
This sequence comes from uncultured Clostridia bacterium, assembly GCA_944383335.1. Taxonomy (GTDB): domain Bacteria; phylum Bacillota; class Clostridia; order Christensenellales; family UBA1242; genus UBA5893. The sequence goes on along the minus strand of CALWPD010000004.1, from coordinate 17,491 downwards.
TACTTGAAAATAAATTTATGCTACTTAGAATTGGTGATAAATCTGATACAGAACTTAAAAACCTTATTGGTTATAACGAAGTTTCAAAGTATGCTTTAAACGAAAAAAATAAAATATACGATTATTTACTTGAAAACAATGATTTTGAATACAACTATCTTACATCATTCAACTTTAATGTCGCTTCCGGTGCAACAAGTAATGCATATGATTACACAGTTTACTCTATGCAAATTCTAAGTGTATTAATTATAGTGTTTACGATATTTTATGCTTGCAGTAGCATAGCGGGCGACCAATCTAGTGGAACTATGAAAATGATTGCAATTAGACCTTACACAAGAAATAAACTTTTTTCTGGTAAATTTCTATCTTGTTTGATGTTTGGTATAATGCTTACGATAATATCCACTATTGCTTCATTTGTCGTTGGGAGTGTAATGTATGGCTTGCCAACAACACAATGTCTTGTTGTGTTTAATGCTTCTTCGGTTATTTCAATACACCCTGCTCTACTTTTAATATTATACTTGTTTTCACTTGTCGTCAATTTATTATTTTATATATCACTTTCAATGCTTATATGCTTGTTATTTAAGTCCAATACATTATCAGTTTTCTTGACAACAATTATATACGCCACACAAGTGGTCTTAAATGGTCTTATAGGTGGTGCTTGGTTAAAATATACCCCTTTTGGACACTTTGATTTATTCAAATACTTTGGTAATTCCAAACTTGGAATGTTAAGTATGAATATTTTGCCTGACAGCAATTTCTTGACAAGTGCCATTGTTCTTGGGCTTATGATTGTAGTATTTAATGCATTATCGCATCTAATATTTAAAAGACGAGATATAACCTAAAGTTATTTTTTAAAAAGGTACTCATTTAAGAGTGCCTTATTTTGTGATGCGATACTAACACATTCTTGATGTTTTTCATCAACCCTTTTTGTACCATGCGTTTTGCTATTTAAAAAATGTATGCATGTATGCCCACCTTCTCCATTGTCCAAAATTGAAAACCCGTGCGGCATACCATTAGTTGAACCTGCAAAAAATTGTCCATCTATTTCAACCCAAACAGGTCTGCGTGCCCATGACCATTCACCTCCATAAATTTTCTTGAATATTTCTGTATTTTCAACATCTATTGTTTGAACATCTGCATGATTGTACCCACCAAAACGCTGAACATAATATTCCGTTTCACTCCAAATATCAATAACTCTAACCGTTTCATATTTTGTGAAATGTTCATCCATAAAATCAAACCAATCATATGAAAGAACTTCAACTTCGGCAGAATTATCTTCGACAATATGCTCTTCTTTTTCATATTTGTCATTTATGGTCTGTTGGTCCTTTGCAAGCAAGAAATTGTCATTGACAAAATTTGGATAAGGTATAACACTTGAAAAACAAAATGCAAACAGTATAATTAATAAAAATATGCTCACTACTTTTGAATTCATATTATTATTTTATATTAATTATACTTTTTTATTATAATTTTTACTTTTAATAAATAAATATATTCTATGAGATGCTTAAAAATTACACTCTTAATTTTAGGGACAATTATTGGAGCAGGCTTTGCGAGTGGCAAAGAAATTACAACATTTTTCACAATATTTGGCTATTATTCATTCTTGAGTTTGCCTATTATTTTTTTTGGATTTTATTTTTGCATATACAAACTTTTAATAATAGGTGCAAAAAACGATATAAAAAATACTAATCAATTAAATTATATAATATTTAAAAAAAATAATAAATTAATAAAATTTTTTACATTTATCTCATTTGTTATAATCTCTTCCACTATGATTAGTGGATTAAGAGAGTCTCTCGAAATCTCCTCAGTTTTTTATGAAATATTATTTATAATTATAGTTATTTTTTCTTTGTTTTTTTTAATTAATAAAAATTTAAAATATTTAAATATTATTTGTATGATTACAATTCCAATTACCATTATTATTATTTGCATAATTTGTTTCTCTAACTTTGATGGACTTCATAACACTATCCTTTCTAACATTATCCTTCTGCCCTACAATTCCATTACATATGTAACAAGAAATGTATTTTTAAGTTATTTTGTTATATCATCATCTGCATTTAGACTAACAGATAAACAATGTAAACAAATAAGTTTTTGGACATCTGTCATTTTATGTGTGATAATGACGGTTATGATTTTTGCTGGGTTATCTAATCCAGAAACAATAAGCGACAGCATACCAATGCTGTCGCTCGCTCAAAGTCATAATTTGCTTTATATACTATATGCAGTTTTAATTGAGTTTGCAATAATAACGACACTCATAAGCACAACTATTACTGTAAAATCATTTTTTAATTTTAAATATAAAATTTTAAATTCTATTTTTACAGTTGTTTTATGTGCCGTATGTTCTTTTGTTAAGTTTGATTTTTTAATAAAATACTTTTATCCTGTTATTGGTATATTTGGTGCTTATCTTATCTTATTCCTTATGTTTCCTAACCTTTTTTTCCAAAATACCAACAAAAAGATACATGATGCAAGCAAGAATACAAAGTACTAGCGTGCTTGCCATTACTAAATCGAGTTGAAAAACCTGTCCACCATAAACAATTAAGTAACCAAGTCCCGCCTTGCTAACTAAGTATTCACCCATTATTGTTCCAACCCAACTCATACCAACATTTATTTTTAGCACTGAAACGAATTCTGTTAAAGCATTTGGAATAACAAGTTTTATGAGTATCTGAAATTTGTTTGCTCCCATAGACCGCAAAAGTGCAATTTTATCCTCATCGCATTCTAAAAATGCAGAAAGCATTGATAATGTTGTAATGACTACACATATTAAAATACACATAGTTATTATTGCTGAAGTGCCCGCTCCAACCCAAATTATAATAACTGGACCAAGCGCTATTTTAGGCAGTGCATTTAAAATTACGATATATGGTTCTAAAATCTTTCTTAGTTTTCTACTCCACCAAAGAATTATGGCAATAAGAGTTCCAAGTATTGTGGCGATAGCAAAACCAATTAATGTTTCATAAAGAGTTATTCCTATATGATAAAACAGTGTACCACTTTTAAATAGATCTATAAGTTCACTAATCATCCTTGAAGGAGAACTCAAAAAGAATGCATCCAAAACTTTCAAGTGTGTTAAGAGTTCCCAAAGTCCAACAATAGCAACAAGTAACAAAACTTGTGAAATCAATGTTGTGAATTTATCAACTTTAATTTTCTTTAAATATTTTTGATGTTCTTTAGAATAGTTAATGATTTTTTTCTTATTTTTCACTGCCAAGCTCCCTGTAAATTAAATCAAAATACTTTGAAAATTTTGGACTTTCACGCCTTTTTAATGGCGATTCTATGTTTTTCAAATCTATCGTTTGTATACTTTTTACTTTGGCTGGCCTTTTGGAAAGCACAATTACCCTATCAGAAACTGAAATGGCTTCAGATATGTCGTGCGTAACCAAAATTGCCGTTTGTTTTTCTTTCGTAATTATGGAATGAACATCATCACAAACGCTGAGTTTTGTTTGGTAATCAAGTGCCGAAAAAGGTTCATCTAAAAGCAAAATTTTGGGTTTTAAACAAAGCGTACGAATAAGCGCTGCACGCTGACGCATGCCTCCTGACAGTTGACTTGGATAACTATTTCTAAACTCATATAGACCATATTTTTTTAAAAGGTCTTCAACATGTTGTAAACTTTGTTGATCCTTTTTTTTATGCTTTATTTCAAGACCTATACACACATTTTTATATATCGTTCGCCATGGAAACAAATTATCCCTTTGAAACATGTATCCTATGTTTGTATCTTTGGAGATTTTTTCTCCATCAAGCAAAACCTCACCTTTGGTGGATTTTAAAAGCCCAGCAATCAGTGAAAGTATAGTTGTCTTTCCACAGCCACTTGGTCCCACAATACTCACAAACTCATTTTTTTCCACGTTAAAATTTATGCCACATAGTGCAAGTACCTCACCTTCTTTTGTGTGATATGAAAGTGAAATATCTTTTAATTGTAAATAATTTTCCAATTATTTTCACCTCCTCAAATCATTGTACTTGAATTATCCAAAAAATGTTAAAAACATATACAAAAACACTCGCAAAAATATGCGAGTGTTAAAAATTTTTTTCTTATGCAAAATATGCATAAACTCTATTGGCAATAGTGTTATCAACAACACTTGAAAATTCTACCTTTTGATCCAGTTCTCCAGCAGAAATCATAATGTCTTGAAGTCTATCAAAAGCTGTTTCGGTCATTGCAGGACTATTAACCCACGCATCACAATTAATATAACTTTGAATTGAAGTTATTATGCTTGCTTCAGACACTCCCTCAAATGATGGCTTTAAACTTTCGGCAATGTCATCAACATCCGCTGTGAGTAAAAATCTATATCCACGATAAACTGCTCTCAAAAACCTTTCAACTGTCAATGGATTATCGTTAATGTAGCCTCTTTTTGCCATAAAAGCAGTGTATGGCACTTCTCCGCTAACCTCGCCCACTGATGCAACTATGTGATACCCACGCTCTGCACAAAGTTCACTTGCGGTTGGTTCAAAAAGCGTACAAAAATCTGCATCTGTTGAATCAAATACACTGGCTGTCAAATCAAAGGCCACATCAGTCCTTAAGTTTACCTGATTTCCACCAGTTCCAACTGTGTAGCCAACCTCTTTAATAACATATTCAAGTGTCATGGCAGGCACTCCACCTTTTCTTCCGCCAATGATCTCCTTTCCCACAAGGTCAGCAACTGTAAAATCATGAATTGCAGTTTTAGAAACAATAAATGAACCATCTCTCTTTGTCAGCTGTCCAAACACCACAGGTTTGTCATTTGCACCACCTTCTGTTACATATATAGCCGCTTCTGGACCCATTAGTCCAATATCTGCATCACCTGAAAGTATTGCAGTCATTGATTTGTCTGCACCACCGCCATTAGATAATTCTATCTTTAAGCCTTCTTGTTCAAAGTAGCCATTGTTAATCGCTACATATAATGGGGCATAAAATATGCTGTGAGTTACTTCATTTACACGAAGTGTTACATATTCATCATTTTTTGGATCACCACACGCATATAGTGTTGCAGTTACACATAAAAGCAATGCAATCAGTAAAATACTAAATTTTTTCATCTATCCTCCTCAACAAATTATATTATTCATAAATTATATTAAGTGTGAGTAGGATATAAACAAACGCACGCTTTTTGCCCCCCTAGTCTTGCCAAGCGTTTTAACAAAATTTTTTAAAAAATTTGTAATTTTTTTGACTTTGGGGGTGAAATTCACGACTTTTATTGAGATTCTTCGTAGGTCGACGCTTTGTAAGCCAGTCTCAGAATGACGAAGTAGTTGAGGTGCTTCGCTGACGCTCAGAACGACGAAAAAAGTCATCCTGAGAACGACTTCCCTGACGGCACTTTCTTGTCATCCTGAGAACGGCCTCTACTTGACGGCTGACGAAGGATCTCAACAAACCGTCGCTCTGAGAATTACCTTCGAAAAATACTCGTATGGTCAAACTTTATACGAATATTTTTTTATATCAAAAATTTTATAGCAAAAATCTCATCTACTTTATTTCTCTCTATTTTATTACAGAGCCATTTTTAAAGTGGATGAACCGTTTACAAACACCTTTTAATAAATTTTCTTCACTGCTAGCAATGAGAGTTGTAACTTTATTATCAACAAATACTTTTTTTATCAACGATATTATAAAATTTTGTTGTTCTGAGTCTAGGTTTTCAAAAATATCGTCAATTAGCACTATGTCAAGCGAACGCAGTGAAAGCCTAGCAATACAAACAATATATTTCTCATAAAGGGAAAGTTCTTTTGCTTTTTTATTCCGCAAGGTTTCAAGTGAGAACTCAATAATTGCCGAATTTACCTTTTGTTCAATATCTTTTGGTTTTACCTTTCTACTTTTTAAAACATACTTTAGATTTTCATATATTGTTTTGTTTTCAAAAAAAACTGGAGTTGAAGATATGTAACCAAGCGAAATATCAGTCTTATAGTCAACTTTATTTAAGTTTATTTCTCGAACATATATTTCACCTTTATCATACTTTTCAAGTTTAGCAAGTACACGAAGAAGAGTAGTCTTTCCACTACCTTCATCGCCAACAAGTGCCACACTTTCACCTTTTTGAATATGCAAATTTACATCAAAAAGCGCATAATACTCACGAATATACTTTAAATATAAATTCTTTACATCAATCATATATTTATATTACAATAATATGTGATTTTTTTCAAACATTTTAATCAACTTTTTGGGGTACATTGATTGTAAATGGTCTTGATACCTCAAAATAATTTACAAGTTGCTCACCCTGACTTAACTCTGCCACAACAGCAATAAACGTAAGTTCTGTGGGCTTATTTGATGAAATTATAAAAGTTTTTGAAATTGCATCTTCGTAATTAATAAAATCAGCACTTTTAAGATTTATGTCTGAAATTAATTTTGTTAAACTATAGTAGGTATTTGCTAACGTTAAATTTAAGTTATATGTTTCTCCTAGTTCTATAGTGAAAGTCAAGTGTGTTTGCTCTTGGCTAGATTTAAGCAATATATCTGTTAACTTGCCTTTGTAATCTTTTTCTTCTTGATAGTTAATTTTGATTTGAGATTTATCAGCACCAATCTGTGAAATATCTTGAAATGACACGCTTAATGCATTATTGTTTAAATCACAACCACCAAAGAGCAAAACTAGAGCAAAAAATAGAAATGAAAATGTTTTTAAAATACGTTTCATAAAAAATACTCCCCACAAAGAGAGTATTTACAATAAACGATATTTTAAACTAATATCTACACTCAATTAAACCAAGATCACCATCTTTTCTATTGTAAAGAATGTTGATTTTACCTGTTTCGGCATTAAGAAACACATAAAAATCGTGTTCAAGATTTTCAAGATATTCTTTTGCATCCTCAACTGTAATTGGATCAAGGTCAAATACTTTATGCCTATAAATAGATTTTTCTTCTGTTTTTGGTGCTTCTTCAATGAATTCGAATGTTTGTGTATCAAGAGCGCTCTTTTTAAATTTATCTCTATTCTTTTGGTAGTATTTAATTATCTGTCTTTCAATTTTTGGTAAAACTATGTCTATATTTTCATACATGTTTTCACCATAAGTTTCACTTCTGTATATATTTCCTTTGTTTATTATTGTAAGTTCAAGCTTAAACCTTTTACCTTCGCTAGCACAAACCACTCTTGCAACGGCAGCATCTTGAAAGTATCTATTCAATTTTTCAATCTTTTTTTCTAGTAAAGTACGTAGTCTAACCCCTACATCATAATTTCTTTCAACAATTTCTATTTTCACTTTATCCTCCAATGTAAGTTTAGTATAACAAATACTTTTGTAAATACAAAATATTTTATCAAAATTTCCTAAAAAGCAAAAAAGGATTACAGCCACTGATACATTTGCTGTAACCCTTTTTGCTCGGTAGGCTATACCTACTGATGTAGGATTATTTGCCTACATATATAATTTATACAATAGTTGTATTTATATTCATTTATTTAAATAATTTTTTAATTTTTTTGCTATTTTTGACGCAGTCATACCAAAATATTCATCAAGATCAGCTGGTTTGGCACTTTTCCCAAAATTGTCAACCCCTATTCTTAGACCATCTTTACCTATATATTTATACCAAATATTGTCATCAGAAGCCTCCAAACTCACTAAAAGTTTACCCCTAGATAAAACATTATCTTTGTAAGCTTTCGGTTGCCTATCAAACTGCTCTAGGCACGGAAAACTTGCGACAACACATTTAATATCTTGGCTTCCCAACATATCTTTTACTTTTACAGCAAGTTCCACTTCGCTTCCAGTTGCTAATATTTCAATATCGCCAGTATCTCCGCTAAGGACATATCCACCTTTTTTGATAAAGTCATAGTCGGCATCCTGAGATTTTAGCGTCTGCCTTGCAAGGGCAAATGCACTTGGACCAGATGAATTCAATGCAAGATCATAGCAAGCATAAATTTCTTTTGTGAATGCAGGACGATAAACATTTAAATTTGGAATTAACCTAAGTGTACCAAGTTGTTCAACGCTCTGATGACTTGGTCCATCCTCACCTATTTTGTAACTATCATGTGAGAAAATATACCACACGGGCAAGTTCATAAGGGCACTCATTCTGATTGGTGGCAACATATAGTTGGAAAATGCCAAAAAAGTAGAACAAAACACTGGCGACTTTAAAACAAGTGAAAGTCCATTAGAGATTGCACCCATTGCGTGTTCTCGAATGCCGTAGTGAATGTTTTTGCCTTTTCTATTGTGGGAGGAATAATCGCCACCATTTTTTAAATATACCTTTGTGCTGGCTGCAACATCTGCTGTTCCACCAACAAATCTAGGCATTTTTTGAGAAATATCGCTTAATATTATACTGTTTGCATCACGACCACTCAAATCCTGAGTGATTAAATCTTCTCTAATGAGTTTTTGAATGTCTATCTCTTTATTAGATAAAAATGCAACAAGTTGTTTATAAAGTTCAGGGTTTGCTGTCTTATAAACTGCAAACATATTATTCCATTTTTCAATTAACGTACTGTTTTTCTGTGATGTTTTTAATACATATTCTTTTATATCACTTGGTAAACTAAAACTTTCTTTTACTCCAAGTCGTTGCTTGAGCGCAGACAGTTCTTGTGTAGAAAGTGGTTTGCCATGAATCGCATTTTGTCCCGCTGTGTCAGCACCATATCCAATAATAGTTTTAAAAATTATTACTGTTGGCTTGTCTTGGCATTTTTTTGCTTTTGCGATTGCCCTTGTAACAGAATTATAATTATTACCATTTCTTACATAAATAACATTAAAGTGCATACTTTTAAATTTTTTACGAATATCTTCTGCATTTGTTTCCTCTGCTTTTCCGTCAATAGTCATATTGTTATAATCATATAAAAGAATAAACTTATTAAGTTTTAGAGTGCCTGCAAGACTCAAAGCCTCTTGAGCCACTCCTTCCATAAGGCATCCATCTCCCGCAAAACAATATACGAAATTATCAAATACTGGATATTTTTGTGCATTAAAACGCTGAGCGAGCATGGTTTCGGCAATCGCCATACCAACAGCATTTGCAACCCCCTGCCCTAGTGGCCCTGTGGATGTTTCCACAAAATTTGTAACTTTGTACTCTGGATGACCTGGTGTGGCAGAATTTAATTGTCTAAAACTTCTTAAATCATTTTCACCTAGGCCAAAATTAAACATATAGGCCGTGGCGTAATAAAGTGCACTTACATGTCCTGCAGATGCAACAAACCGGTCTCTTGCTATAAAATTATGATCTTTTATATCATAAAAATAATGATCTTTAAAAAGTGCATAAAAAATAGTTGCAGAACCCAAGGCAACACCTGGGTGTCCACTATTTGCATTTGTTATCATCTCAGCGGATAAACAGCGAAGATGGTTGATGCATTTGTTATTAATGTTCATTTTTAACCTCTACATTTTTTGAAATATCACGACAAATCGTGGCTATTTTTTTATTTCCAACGCATATTTTTAAGTTGCATACTTTCGTTATATCTTCATCTCTATCAGAAAAGGTAATCAAATCGACTGTGATTGTATCTTCTATAACAGGAAGTTTTTTTAGTTTATTTTTTGAAAAATACAAATAAACTTTATAAGCCGATGTAAATAATTTATGGGCATCTTCATTACAAAAATAACTATAAGGCATACAAATTACGGTGTTTTCAAATTCAGAAGCACTTGCCACGCATTTCCTCTCTTGCAGTGCAAGATAGCCTTTTCCGCATTTTTCAAGCATATCTTTTCTAGAAAACAAATTATATTCAACATACTCCTTAAAATCTAAAAAAAACATACCTAAATCATCAGAAAGTGTCTTGCCTACTTTTATATTATATTCGTAATCCAATCCCAAAATAACAATATTTTCCATATTGATTATTGTAACATATCTTGAAGTTATTTCAAGCCATTTTCAAGCAATTTTATGGCTATTTTTTTACTTACAAAAATTTCCCCATTTTAGTTATTTTTTCGATATTATTGTATTGTTTTATTGAATTTGCCACTTCCAGAAGAGTTCTCTCTCCACCGGTATTATCCTTTGAAACCAAAGATATAATTATGAACATTTCACCTATTTTTAAGTACATAAACTTCATATTTAATGAAGAATCAAAGTAAAGATCGACAATTCGAAGATTGGTTTTGTTTATAGTTGTTATTTGTTGCTCACTTTTTATTTTGCATCCAGATTTTTTTGTTTTTTCCATCTCTTCATTATAAAGTATGTCCAACTGACTTGTGCTTTTACGCATAATTACAGTCATAGTATCCTGTCCATTTTCAAGTTCTAACATTACTCCATCTACAGTTTCATTATTTTCATATATGATTTGCCAATTTTTATCCACTTTAAGTGATAAACTTGGCAAGTCAAACAAAAACATATATTTGTTGGAGTTAGCATTGGTTTCTATTTTTTCAACATATGCAGACAGTTTATATTGTATAAGCTTTTTTCTCAAACTTTTTTTAAGAGACTTAAATTCTTCAAGTGGCGAAAGTATGCACGCTTTGTACATTTCTATGGATGCATTTAGTATTTCCAAAGAGTACCAAACAGGGATTTTATTGGCATTTAAAGATTTATATTCTATTGTTCCAAATGCACCTACAATCAAGCTCTCATTGGACATTATTTCGCTCAATTTTTCTGCAAGAGAATTGCGCATTGCCAAAGTCAAATCAAACCTAAGTGCATACCAAATACATATGTATGCTACAAAATAGTTATTTTTTTTATAATAATATAATGCTGTATAATAATAGAAAACTCCCAAATGATAGGATGTTCTTGCAAATTTATAATATTTATCTAAAACTATTTTTGCACTATTTATATCATCTTTATCAAAATATGTGCCAATAAGTTCTTCATATGGGATCATAGACATTGGTGCACATTTTATGGCATTATTAAAATTTTGTATTGCATTTTTATAATCTTCTTTATGTCTGTATGCAACGCCACGTTTTAGAAAATACCAATGTTCTATACCAAATGAAAGCCTTATATGTTTTTGAGGAAAAATCATACTATATAGAGTAAAATCTTCCACCCCATCAAAAATTAAAACATCTTTTGAAATAGGAAAATAGTAGGCAAGCTTGTCAAGGTAAAATAGCATGCCATCCCAATCTCTCTTACTGTTTTTTATGTTAACCTTTGACTCAATATACGCAAAAATTTCCTTGTCCAAATTCAAAAGTTTAACTTCAAGTTGTCCACCATGATACATATAGTTGTCTTTTACAAATTTAGCTATATCCATGATAGCAAAAAGATCATCTTCGGTTGGTGTTGGTTGATTTAATAAATCCAAAAACAATGGAAAATCTTTTTCTGATTGAGTAAGTGTTGTGTAAATATCGGAGAGTTTTTTCATATTAAAATATATATCACAAATTATGATTAATGTAAATAAAAACATACGGCTATATTATTTAAACCGTATGTTTTTTAAGCTTATTGTTTATATGCTTTTGTATTCTTACTTGAGATGATTGCATATACAACTGCACCAGCAAGCACAAGTACTGCAACACAAATTAAAACTATTGTTATAATTTCATTATCAGAAAGTGGAGTAACTGTCGATTCATTGACTGTGAATGGTCTTCGAATTATTGCTTCATTGCCAGCTTCGTCTTCCACACTTATGATAACGGTGTAATCACCTGCTGAAGTAATATCGAATTTAAATCTACCGTCATTGATAACTCCATCCTCGTCTTTATTAAGATTTTCTAGTTCTCCATTTGGTCCTTCGATTGTTATAACAACGTCGGCTGAATCAATAGTTACTGTTTGACCCTCGCCATTTGTATCTGTAACCGAAATACCTTTTGTATCAAATTCAAGTGTTGTGTCAAGTTTGACATTTGTTGGAACAAAATTGTCTGGAAGTACGATTGTTGGTTCCACAAGATCGCCAACACGAATTGTTCTTGTTACAACTGTTGAATTTCTTGCAGTTGAGTTATCATAAACTGTGTATGTTACAGTGTAAATTTCATTATAGTTTAGTGGGACATAAAGTCTACCATCTTCACCTTTCTCAAATTCAGTTGCAATTTCGTTACCATATATAGTTCTTCTAAATGAATTGAGTTTGGATGAAATGACTATTGTTGAATCTTCCAAGTTTATTCCTGAAACATCGCTTGCGGTAAATACTGGAATCAAAACGGGTTCTCTCACAGAATAGGATGGTTCAAGATTCCACTCAACGCGTACTTCTGGGCCTTTTGTATCGCTAACCTCGACCGTGAATTCTTTTGTATCAAGCGTTTCAGTTGATTTTTCATTATGGTAAAGCGTGTAAACGATTGTGTAAGTGCCTTCTCTCTTTGGAGTAAATGTTTCTTTATTGATTTGACTACCAACTGGACCACGAACATTTACATTATAACCATAGTCTCCAACTGGAAGCTCTGGGATTGGAAGTGTGAGCGTTTCGCCGAACTCTAATTTTCCACCATTTAAACTTTCAGGAAGATTACCAAAATGTGGTTCCGTCTGTATGTCGTTTTTTGCAACTTCTACACTTTGATAAACACAAATCTTGTTGTTCGCTGCATCGGTGATCTCATATACGATATTATAAGTTCCTGCAAGATTAGCATAGAATGTTGCACCGCTGAATGTTTTTGTACTCCCTGTTGTCATAAGCACTGCATTTTCTGCATAGAATTCTTGCCCAATAGTGCCATCTTCGTTTATATGATTAATTTTTAGATCAATATCTACATAATCAACTAGATCATCAGAAACAGTGAGTGTTGGAATTGTAATATCACTGTTTTGAGAATAGCTTTCTTCTGTCCACCGCTCAACTGTTACATCATATGGAGCCTGACTATCTTCGTTATCTCTTATTGTAATTTCAACTTCTCGGAAACCATATTTAAGACCTGTATATTTAGTTATATCTGCACTAGAGTCAACTGCTGTTTCAAGTTTCGTTGTAAGTGCATCTGAAATGGCCATTGCACGAATTGTCAATGTCTTTGCACCTTCAACATCTGTTGGTACGACATACTTGCCATCTTCGTTTGGTTCAAGAAGTGTCCAAGCATCCCAGCCATCAGCTTCTGAATTGTCAAATTTATAATATATTCTTGTTTCTAGCCTTTCATCATCATCATTTGATGCAAGAGGTTGTGTGAATGTAACTTTATCACCCCTATTTATTGAAACTGGGAAAGTATCTTGGAATTCTATTGTTGTTTTACTTTCAAAGTTGAATGTATTATCAACAACAAAAGTATAACTTATAGTTTGTGTATTATTTGCACTATCTGTTACACGATAATATGCTGTATATGTTCCATTTTCAAGCTTTCCAGCATCTATCATTGTATCAGCATCGAAGTCAAAAACTTCCGTTTTATTAAAGACAATATCTTTTGAGAATACATTCTCCTCAGTTCTCTCTGAATCGTTATAAATATCTTCTTCTTTTGAAGATTGGTCAGACTTACGGATATATCTTTCTATTGTAAGGTCCGAAAAATCGTCAGCAAGATCTTCCGCATAAACTGCCTTCAAAACTACGTTCTGCCCGAGCTCAAAGTTGTTTTGAAGTTTATAACTCATATCTTTAACTTCGTCTGTTTCTCCAACTGTATATGGATCTGTTATTGTTATTGTTGGCTTTTGTGTATCTTTAACGCCGTCAATAGTAAAACCAGTCTCTTCTGCCTTTTTACCAAGTGCATCTGTAACATTATAATAGAACTGATATCTTCCATTTGTAACGTTGTACTCTTGTCCACCTATTGTGTACTTCTTTTGAGCAGTAAAGACATATCTACCATCTTCGTTGGTTGAAATAGTTTGACTAGTAACATTCTCTGTCTTTCCGTTAATGTATACAAGTGCTTGAATTGTATAGTAAACAGGCGTTTCTTCTGAACCGATTCTACCTGTTACTTGTGGCAAAACAAGCTCATCTCCTATATCTGCAGTTGTTGGCGCTGTTGACGAATAGTCAAATGAAAGTTTATAATCCAAACTACCATACTTACTTTTGAAAGCATCATCAGGTAATATTGTAAACTCTTCGGTTACACTGTCAAGATATACACCTTCTGTTGTTTTGGCTGTATAAGTTACGCTATAGGTACCTGCTTCAAGTAAATCGCCATCTTTTATGGTGCTAGTATCTAAAACTCCTGTTTCTGCATCAAAGTTTACAACTTTTTGGCTTGGAGATGTTACCTTTATATCAATGTTGTAATCTTGAGCTAAATCTTCGTCAGCAAACACAACCTTTGCATTTGGGATATAAATATTCCCCGTGAAACTTTGATAAACATCACCCGGCAAAGTACGATTTGTATTCTCAATAATTTCAAGAGAATTCTCGCTTACGGTTGAATAAATTGAGATACTTGTCGAATATGTTTTATCGTTATATTTGACATTATAAGTTATTTTGTATTCGCCTATTCCGCTGACCACAAAAGAGTCGCCCTCAATATCTACTTGCCTTCCAACTGAATCGGTAACAATTTTTTCTATTGTTGCGGACTCCGTCTGGTTAACACCATTTACTTTAAATGTTGGCGTTGGAATAGGGTACTCTTCACCAAGAGATACGGTATCTTTATATGAGGATAACTCAAGCATAGTAAGCGCGCTCTCTGTTTGTGGTTCTGCATATACTTGAGATTTTGTGTTGTTTGTAATGCTGTCAACAACAAGCGCATTTGCACCAGTAAGGGCCACCGTTGAAGTTAAAAGCAATGCAACTGAACAGGCCTTTTTTATAGATTTTTTCATATACTAAAACTCCTAGTTTAAATTAAACAAATAGAGTGTATACTATAACATTTTTTTTGTCAACGAAATAACAAAAAAATTTGCCATTGTCCCCTTTTGTTCACTTTTATTGTTTGAATAACCCTTAAAAATATGTTGACTAGTTTTGTCGAATTAGCACAATTTTAGGGTAAAACTGCTCAATTTTCACACTGGCAAAAGTGTAAAAATAATCAATATGCTTAAATATTATGTATTCTTATTTTGAAAGAAAACTATCATTACTCATTACTTTTTGCGTACATATTGGGTATTAAAACCTTCGTTATTTTTTGGTCTCAAAGCATTTGGATACAATGTGTCAGTTTTTATATCATTTACCACTTCTTGAATTTTGTTTGATAAAACATAGGGCTGTGTAACATCCATAATGAAAGCTGTACTTTGTTTACACTTTATGTAAATATCTCCAACTTTAAACATATTGTCGACAATTCCAACTTTTACATTTATCGACTCAACATCAACATAATAAATGTTTTTTATATCCACAATCATACCGCTTTTTATAATAATGCGCTTGTTTGTGAGAACATATTCAATATTTCTATATTGTGCCCAAGCAGTTAAGGTATTAGCTAGCCATATCCAAAATGGCGTCAAATGAACTAGAAAGAAAACTACCAGAAAAATGTTTATAAAAACTGGAATATGGCTAAACACATCGTTAACAACCATCATATATATCATAAAACCATCAAAAAATATCCATAGCATTGCAAAAGGAAGCATAAATAGGATTTTAGAAACAATAAATGCTTTTTTATTTGGTTTTGTTTTTAATAGCACCTGTTCATCTTTGCCAAGTAAAGAGTCAATAGAATATATTGTTGTCTTTTCTTGATGAAAATTTTTTTCATTAAACTTTGCCAAATTACACCTCTA
Organism: uncultured Clostridia bacterium; assembly: GCA_944383335.1. GTDB lineage: Bacteria > Bacillota > Clostridia > Christensenellales > UBA1242 > UBA5893. Next base: position 1,614 of record CALWPD010000004.1, on the reverse strand, counting down.
AAAAGAGTATGCCATAAACAAGTTTTAATGACAAGGAAAAAATAAAAATACCTACAATTTATAGGTATTTTTACAAAATTTAATTTTCTGATTTATAGTAACTTCCACTATGCTGTGTTGCTGGAAATCTTTGACCTTTCTCAAGATAAACACTTCCACCACATCTGCCATTGTCATCATAACAAGCATAATTTCCGCTTTCTGGTGCTTCTTCACCAGGTCTCCATGTTTTTACGTCCATTTTTTACCTCCGACATTATTGTGAGTAAAAAATTTTTTAATATGCGCAAAAAATATGTAATAAAATGAATGTTTTTATAAAAGTTTGTTACTTTTTCTAATCATCAATAACTATTTTATTTTTTAAAAACCTTTCAAGACCAATTTATGTTTATGAATTATAACACTTATTGATATATTATATTAATTTTATTTTCTTACATAGACATCATAAACAACGCCATTGACAGTTTCTTGCTCAAGTTGTTTTTCAAAGTATTTATCAAAATTATATGGAACAATGAGTCCATTTTTTATGTATACCTTCCCACCTGGTCGAAAACCATATAATAATCCACCTGCTTGTCCCGCGTCAGCATTGCCGTACGAGTTTACAAGTGTATCTACAACGTCCTGTCCATTGACGTAAACTGTTTGAAAGGAACAGGATGAAGCTATGTTAAAGGCAGAATTTTCTATGGTTGTTACGCTTTCTGGTATGGTGATGGTGGTTAAACTGTCGCAACCAGTAAAGGCATAAGCTCCTATACTTGTTACACTGTCTGGTATGGAATATGATGTACGTGTGTTGCCGACAGGATATCGAATAAGTGTTGTTTTGTTCTTATTGAACAATACACCATATTCATCACTACTATAATTTTGATTGTTTATATCAACTGTTATGCTGGTTAAATTGGAGCAAACAAAGGCAGATGATCCTATACTTGTTACACTGTCTGGTATGGTGATGGTGGTTAAACTGGAGCAACTATAAAAGGTAGAATCTCCTATACTTGTTACTCCATCAGGTATGGTGAAGGTGGCCAAACTTGCACATTCATAAAAGGCTTCTTCTCCTATAGTTTTTAATTGTGAATTATCTCCAAAGCTAACTACTCCCAAACCTTCGCAACCTCTAAAAGCAATCCTTCCTATACTTGTTACACCTGCTGGTATATTAATTGTTGTTAATCGAAAACACGTATTAAACGCACCTTCTCCAATAGTCTTTAGTTGTGAATTTGTGCCAAAGTCTACAGAAGATAAATAATAACAAGCAGCAAATGCCCCATACTTTATATCCGTTACAGTGCTAGGTATTTTGACACTAGTTAAGGTTGTATTAAATACAAATGCCTCATCTCCTATAGCAACAACCCGGTATTCATCTCCATTAATTACTGTGGAATCTATATGGTCTACAGTTGATGGAATTCTTACTTCTGAAGCAGTGCCTGTGTAGGATGTAAGGGTGGCTGTTTTGTTTTGTTCGTCAAATGAGAAAGTCATACCCGTAAGGTCTACTGGAAGTTCCCCACGAGAGATGGTTATTGTGTAACTGAATGGAGAATCTTTCATTCCAACTGTTACATCATCTAGAGATAAGCCTAA
>CALWPD010000003.1 GCA_944383335.1 uncultured Clostridia bacterium | reverse complement strand
CCAAAACATAGCATTGCTACGCTTAGGCACAGTGCCGACAAGCTTAAGAATAGTTTGGTTTTCCTTTTCATACTTTCTCCTTTTTGTCGCAGTGCGACCTATCCTTCAAAATCTATTTTGCCCCCCCCCTAGTCTTGTCAAGCGTTTTAACAAAATTTTTTAAAAATTTTGTAACTTTTTTGACTTTGGTGGTGAAATTCACGACTTTTATTGAGATTCTTCGTGGGTCGACGCTTTGTAAGCCAGTCTCAGAATGTCGTCGAAACTGTCGCTTTGGGCTTCAATTTGCTATTCGCAAATTTTTGCTTAACGCTCCGTTTCTCCTCTCCCCAAAAAGTTTCCGTAGGTACTTTTTGGGGGCCCCATAGATTCTTCGCTAACGCTCAGAATGACTTTTGTTTTTTGTCATCCTGAGAATTGCTTCCCTGACGGCTGACGAAGGATCTCATCCAATCCGTCGCTCTGAGCCATGCGAAGGGCCTCATCCGTCATGGTTAGTATATACGAAAAATACTCGTATAGTCAAACTTTATACGAGTATTTTTTTGGGACCACCATATTTAGTCTCTCTAAGCGTATGCGAAGGGTATGGACTGCTAATTAATGACATGGGGTTTTGGGGCGACATTGCACATGAGCTCTATTATTTCACCCGCGCGATTTATTTTTATCGATATATTTTGATTAGGTTTGACATTGTACATATAAAGTCGAAAATCTAAAGCATTGTTTATCCGTGTGCCATCAATTTCTAAAATTATATCTCCTCTTTGTATTATAGATGTACTATTTTCATCAACACTATACACATATGCACCAGTTTTTTCGCTTACTTTTAAATTTTCAAACCTAGCAATTTCCACATCTACTGCAAATACGCCAAGATATCCTTGAGAAAAATTTTCATTTTCTTTAGACAAGTTCTGGACTATTGTTTGTCCAATGCTGATTGGTATTGCAAACCCTATGCCCTCAGCATCACTTGCCTTTAAAGTGTTTATGCCAACCACTTCACCGTTTGTTCTAAGCAGTGGGCCTCCACTGTTACCTGGGTTTATACTGGCATCATGCTGAATTAGGTTTTGCATATATGTTGTGTAACCGCCCAAATTTGAAACTCCAACTGTGCGATTTAATGCACTGACTATTCCCTTCGTAACTGTATTTTTAAAATCAAGTGAAAGTGGTGTTCCTATGGCAATTACATCTTCGCCGACATTTAATGCACCAGTACTACACACAAGATGTGGTAAGTTTTTTTCGGACTTTATTACCGCTATATCCATTGCACTATCACTATACAAAAGTTTTGCTGATGAAGTTGTTTGATCGGCCAAATACACCGTTATGGCACTAGAATTTTCTATGACATGATGATTTGTTACAATGTATCCCCCATCACTTATTGCAACACCACTGCCTATGCTATAGCCTCTACTTGTTACCGCCAAAACGCCCACAACTGCGCCTTTTACGCTTGATATAACATCAACAAGTGATGTTTTATCGCCCACTTGAATTTGCCGTGGCGTCATGTCAATATTTTCGTCATATGTATCTACATTTGCATTGAATAAACAACCAGAAAATGTGAATGTAAAAATAAAACACAAAAAAATAACTGCCTTTTTCATATCACTCCTTTTTGGGCAGTTATTTAGTTTAGTTTAAAAATTGTGCTCATGTTTATGCTGGTTGTGGAAATCTTTATATCTCGCCCCTCGACAATTCCAACTGTGGACAAATATTTGCATACAGATGTATATGCCAGACTTTGGGTGTTGTTATGTCTTGAAATGTGAGAAAGCATAATTTGTTTTGTTCCAGTTTTTGCCAAATACTCCACCGCCTTTGCACAATCTATATTTGATAGATGTCCATTTTTTCCAAGAATTCGTGCCTTTAATTGTTGCGGATAATGTGGATTATTTTTTAACATATCAACATCGTGATTACTTTCTAAATAAACTAATGTACTGCCACATATTTTATTAAGAATTACATCGTTAGTATGTCCCAAATCTGTTATTATACTAATTTTTCTTGAACCCTGCGACAAAATAAAGCCACTGCAATGCACTGCATCATGTGGTAAACAAACTGTATCTACCGTTAAATCTTTTATTGTAAAAGGTAAATCATCGAAACTATATATTTGACTTGCTGGAAGTTTTTTCATTTTTATGTATACGGCACCAACACCACTGGAATGAACATAAACCTTTGTTTTATATTTGGTTGCAAAAACATCCAAACCTTTTATATGGTCGCTATGTTCATGAGAAATTAAAATAGCGTCAATATCTTTAGCGTCAATACCCAAAATGCGTAATCGTTTAGTAATTTCAGTTGCACTAAGCCCAATGTCCACAAGTACCTTAGCCTGAGAAGTTTCAACATAGGTGCAATTTCCGTCGCTACCAGATGAAAGATTACAAACTCTCATTTTATGCCATAACCTTTACTGTAAAATTTGCCGAAATACCTTCATAAAGTCTTACTTTTAATTTATAGTCTCCAGTATATTTTATCGGTTCTTTAATTTCAATTTTGCGTTTATCCACAATAAGACCAAGTTTTGCAAGTTCATCGGCAATCTCTTTTGACGTTATGGAACCAAAAATCTTGCCATTTTCTCCGCTTTTTATATTTAGCATTACCACCTTGCCTTCAATTTTGTCAGCAAGCGCTTTGGCAGAAAGTCTTTCCTGCTCCTTATGGTAGTCTTTTGCCACTTTTTGATTTAAGGTATCATTTAAATTTGAACTATTTGCAAGCACTGCATAGCCATTTTTTAAAAGAAAATTTTTTGCAAAACCATCTGCAACATTTACTACATCACCTTTTTTCCCGGTGCCTTTTACATCTTTTTGCAAAATTACTTTCATCATTTTCTCCTTTTACAATTATTTTAGTTTAATAAAGTGCAATAAGTCAATACTTTTTAAGTAAAAGGAAAAAATATGGATATTATTTGTAGAGAACGCACTTGCGTATATAACAAAGGTTTTTCGTGCTCAAAACGAAAAATTTTAATTGGCGACAAAATAAATTGTACTGATTACGAAAAAAATCCAAACCTAAAAAATTTGGAAGACACTTCGCGTGAAATTTTTGGAACAACACCCCCAAAATATCACGCCCATCGTGAATCTAAAAAAGGTTGCATACATTGCCAAGCAAATTGCATATTTAGAAACGAACAAACGTGTGAAGCAAATGGAATTACGATAAATAAACTTAAAGGCAAGCCTTTGTGTGTAACTTATTTTAAGGAATAAATATAACTTCTTCTTCCAAAGTTATACCTTTTTTTGTTTTTACTTCTTGTTTTATTTCTTGGACAAGTTGTTTTATATCATTTGACGTTGCATTACCTTTATTTATTATGAAATTAGCGTGAAGATTTGAAACTTCTGCCCCGCCAACACGTTTACCTTTAAGGTTTAGTTCATCAAGTATTTTTCCTGCACTGATGCCATTTACTTTTTTGAAAATACTTCCGCTGTTTGCAAACTCAAAAGGTTGAGAAACTTGTCTTTTTTTTAAATTTTGCATGCAAAGGTCTTGGACATCTAATATATTCTTTTTCTTTAATTTTAACCATACTTTTAGCACAATAAAATTACTCTTTTTAAATATAGAATTTCTATATGAAAAATCTAAATTTTTATTTTTTGATATGTTAATCTTTTTTCCATTAAAAAACATAACTTTTCGAACGACATCCTTCATTTCAAAACCGTAGGCGCCTGCATTCATAAAGGTTGCACCACCTATGGTGCCCGGGATGCCATATGTAAATTCCATACCTGAAAGCCCATGATTTATTAATAGCTTATTTAAAACATATAAATTTGTACCGCATTCACATATTAAACAATTATTTTTTATTTTTGTTTTATTTAATTTTTTTGTACAAATAATGATTCCATTATATCCTATGTCAGAAAAAATAACATTACTTCCATTGCCTAAAATGAAATATTTGATTTTTTGTTTTTGACAAAGTTTAATTATTTTAATTAATTCATTTATACTTTTTGGTTCAACAAAAAAATGTGCGTTTCCACCAACTCTCATAGTTGTGAATTTGGACAATGGCACATTTATTTTTAAATTTTTTATATCTATAATACCCATAGAGTATTATATGCAAATATTTTATTGATTGTATTCAAAAGTTATATCTTTGATAATGACAGTGTCGCCGTCTTTTAACCCTTTGGACAACAATAAGTCAATGATACCAAACTTTTTCAGTGCATTTTGAAAGTATGCAAACGAGGATTGGTCATTGAGAACAATGCCACGAATAATATTGTCTACAAGTCCGCCTACAATTTCATAGGTGTGTGCATCGTGAACTATGATATCTAAGGAATTTTTATCATGGCTGTCAAAATCAAAGACTTCAATATTAAGTGGTGCTGGTTTTGGAATTGATGATATTGTGTTGTAAATTTTATCAAGTAAACTATCAAGTCCTTCATGCGTTATGGCACAAATAGGATAAACCTTTTGCCCTATTTTTTGTTCAAAATATTTTATACGCTCAGAAAGTTCATCTTTTGGCAACAAATCAATTTTTGTAAGTGCCACGATTTGTGTTAGCTTTGAAAGTTTTTTGCTATATTTTTCTAATTCTTTGTTTATATTTAAATAGTCCTCGTATGGATCTCGCCCTTCACTGCCCGAAATGTCGACAAGGTGCACAATGGCACGCACTCGCTCTATATGTTTTAGAAAATAATGCCCAAGTCCCGCACCTTCACTTGCCCCGTCAATAAGCCCCGGAATATCTGCCACAACAAAACTTCCACTTTTGTATGGCACCACTCCAAGGTTTGGATATAAAGTTGTAAAATGATAATTGCCAATTTTAACTTTTGCATTTGAAATTACGGAAAGTAAAGTGCTTTTACCAACATTAGGATAGCCGACAAGTCCAACGTCTGCAATGCTTTTTAGTTCCAAAATAATTTGTTTTTCTTTTGTTATCTCACCTGTTTGACTAAACTTTGGCGCTTGACGTGTTGGAGTTTTATAGTAGTCATTGCCATGACCGCCGTTTCCACCTTTTAGAGCAACAAACTTTTCGCCATTTTGAGTTAAGTCATAAACAACCTTTTCATTGTCAGCATCCAGTAACACTGTTCCAACTGGCACTTTGATGACCACATCTTTGCCGTCTGCCCCTTTTCTGCGATTTTTTCCACCATTTTCACCATTGGTTGCAACAAATTTTTTCTTAAACGAAAAGTCATAAAGAGTGTTTATTCCTTCATTGGCAATAAATACAACATCTCCACCTTTGCCACCATCCCCACCGTCTGGTCCACCATTCATGGTAAGTTTACTGCGATAAAAAGATACCGCTCCGTTTCCACCATTGCCTGCTTTGATTGTTATTTTAACTCTGTCTAGATACATTTTTTACCTCTCTATAAAATTTGCATATGCTTTTTAGTTCACACTCATTGCATTTTGGAGATATTGCTTTACAAATATATCTACCAAATAAAACCAGCCTGTGATGTAGTTTTTGCACATCGTTTTTAAAATATTTTTCAAGCAAAATAGAACATTTGTCGGGATTTTTTTCATCAACTATTCCAAGTCTGTTACTCACTCTCAAAACATGAGTGTCAACCGCCATGACATTTTTGTTAAAAACAAAACCAAGCACCACCTTAGCAGTTTTCATCCCAACACCCGGAAGCGACATAAGCTCATCAAGAGTGTTTGGAACAACGCCATTAAATCTATCAATTAATGTGTGGCTTAAAAGAAAAATATTTTTTGCCTTGTTGTGATAAAAGCCACAAGGACGAATTATATTTTCAACATCTTTTATCTCTGCCCTAATAAAATCTTGCGGTGTGCTATACTTCGCAAAGAGAGTTGGCGTGATCATATTTACACGCTTATCTGTGCATTGTGCTGACAAAATTACTGAAACCAAAAATTGAAATGGTGTTTCTCCATTAAGTTCACACTTTGCACTTGGGAAAACACTTGTTAAATATTCAATAATTTTATCTCTTTTGTTCACAAAAAAATTATCACACAAAAGCAATATTTTTGTCAACTTTTTACCAACCTAATTTTAAGGAAACTATGACTGACAAAAAATTCTAGATAATAAAAAAAATTATACTCAATGAAAAGTATAATTTAGAGATTTTTCGCTAACGCTAGCCACGACAGTGAAGCAAAATTGAAAATTAGTGTTAAAATTCATTATTCATAAAAACCTAAACTGATTAAGATTGCTTTGTCGACTTCTTTCATTTTTACCATATCTATTTTGCATACTTTATCGCCTAGTCTACGTTTGTCTATGGTACGAATTTGTTCAAGTAAAATAACACTATCCTTTGGCAAATTATATTTAGAAGAAGAAAGTTCAATGTGTGTTGGAATTTTTGCTTTTGTAAGCTGACTTGTTATCGCTGCAACAATTATAGTTGGTGAATATTTATTTCCTACATTATTTTGTATTACCAAAACAGGCCTTTGTCCACCCTGCTCGCTTCCAACAACAGGACTTAGGTCTGCGTAATATATATCACCTCTTGTTATTTGTGGTCTTTCTTGCACGATATAATCCTTTCATACCCTAAATAGTCTAAAAGGTCAGCATTTTCAAATTCTCTATCAAGATCAAGTTTTGAAAACAACATTCCCTTCACTTTCATACTATGCACAAGTTCATCATTTTGACTTAGATAAAATGAATAGTCCTTGCCGTTTTTCTTTTCAAAATCATCGACATTTTTCTGTAAAACTTCTTTGATTTTATCGTAATTTATTTCCATATAATTTATCTCCATATTTTAAACTTCTAAACATATGTTGCGAAAAACAAAAAAATATATTCTTAAAAAAGAGATTTCTCGCTGACGCTCGAAATGACAAGTGGGAGTTGAATAAAACAAAATAACAAGTATGATGGCTTAAGGTGAAAAATAGTTCTTTAAATAATTAAGCAAACTGCCGTAGCAAATGTTTTTGAATGTGAGATAGAAATTTTTATTTGTTTTTTTATTTCATATTTTTTATTTATTTTTACATATGGCTTCTTACTATTTGAGTGCAAGATTTCAATATCCAAAAAAGACAAATTGTTGGGGCAATCAAGCGCTTTTTTTACCGCTTCCTTTGCACAAAAAAAACCACAAATATGTTCATATTTGTTTTTAAAATTATTAAAATAATTTATCTCATTTTCAGTAAATATTTTTTTTAATTTATTTTCATCATCTGCAAGAATTTTTATTCTTTCAATTTCTAAAATATCAATTCCAATCATTATTTTCTCCAAGAACTTTCTCAACTGCTAATTTTGCTTCATTAAATGTGTAACCTTTTGACAAGATATATCTATATGCCTTTTGTCTTAATTTCTCGTCTTGTGGTTTATTTTTTATAAATTTTTTTACTAGCAAATTTAATGTATCTTCATCAATTTGATATTCTTTCAAAACTTCATCAATAATTTGTTTATCAATGCCTTTTGCAAATAGTGCTTGCTTTAAGTAATTTTTTCCATTTGACTTTTTGGAAGAAATGTACTCTTTTGCATAGGTTAAATCATTGATATACCCATAACTTTTCAAGAACTTGACTGCGTCAAAAATGGCTTCATCATCAATATTTTTTTTCTTTAAATTTTCATAAACTTGCTTTTGAGTTTTTAGTCCTTTTTCAACGTATTTTAACGCCATTTCCCGTGCCAAAAGTTTATCGCTTTGTTTTTTTAAAACTATTAATTCTTCTTCTTCCAGTTCCTGATTTATTTTTAATTTATTTTTTACAATAGTTTCCGCCATCAAAAGACAATAAAAAGTTTCGTCAACAAATATTCTATAAACTTCACTTTTGCCTTTTTGTTCTATTTTTGTTATTCTCATAACTCTCCTAGTGCCAAACTTGCCGTTTTGGTGTATGCTCTGACAAGACCGCCTGCGCCAAGTTTTATTCCACCAAAAAATCTTATAACAACTACCAAAACATTTTCTATTTTTTTCTTTTCAATAACTGAATAAATTGGCCTACCCGCTGTACCTTGTGGTTCGCCGTCATCTGAAAATTTAACAATTTCCACACCACAATTTATTTTGTAAGCAAAACAAACATGTGTCGCTTTTTTGTATTCCCGTTTCAGTTTAGTTAAAATATTTTCAACACTCTTTACATCACTTACACTATAGGCAAAGCCAATAAACTTTGATTTTTGTATCTCTAAAACGTTCATTTTATTTCTAACTTTATAAATGTTTTCTTCCCTTTTTTAAGGAGCAAATATCCATCCTTGGACAAATCTTGAGTTGTAACTATGGCGCTGGCATCCATAATCTTTTTTTCACCGACCATAATTCCACCCTGAATGCACAACCTTCTTGCTTCACCTTTTGATGAACATAAGCCGCAAAGCGTAAACAATGTGGCAACATCCAAACCATTATCAAGTGTGGACCTTTCTATTTTAAAAGTAGGAACATTGTCTAAACTGCCTTTATTTTCAAATAAAGCCTTTGTAGCATTTTGTGCTTCAACTGCGTCTTGTTCTCCACGAACAAATTTTGTTATCTCGTATGCCATAACTTTTTTCGCATTTACAATATCTTCTTTTATGAGTTTGTCCACTTCATCCATATCTACATCAGTGAAAAGTGCAAACATCATGCGTGTGCACTCATCCGGAGTTTGATAAACACCTTGATAGAAATCATAGGCAGAAATTTTATCTCGGTCTATCCAAATCGCACCTCTTTCCGTCTTGCCCATCTTTTTGCCGTCTGGCGTTAATAATAGTGGGTTTGTTGCTCCAATTAGATTTACATCTGTACCATTTTGGAAATTAAGTTTTCTTTGAAGCTCAACGCCTGCAACAATATTCCCCCACTGATCTGCACCACCATATTGAAGTGTGCAACCATATTTTCTATTTAATTCAATAAAGTCATACGCCTGCATTGGCATATACCCCATTTCAAAGAATGTTAGACCACCTTCATTTAATCTATTGTCATAAATTTCACTTGAAAGCATCTTGTTGACATTAAAATGTATGCCTACCTCTCGCATAAAATCTATATAACTTAGCCCTTTAAACCAATCGAAATTATTGACAATTATTGCTGGGTTTTCACCATCAAAGTCCAAAAATATCTTAAGTGAATTTTTTATTTTTTCAATATTATTGTTAATTGTATCACCGTCCATAACTTTTCTAAGTTCACTCTTTCCGCTCGGATCGCCAATTTGTGCAGTTGCTCCACCCATTAAAAGTATAACTTTGTGCCCTGCTTTTTGAAAACGCCTTAATATGCAGTATGGTACACAATGGCCTATATGCAAACTATCTGCCGTTGGATCAGTGCCTTCATAGAGCGTTACAGGCTTGCCACTTTCAAGAAGATTTTTAAGTGATTCTTCGTCTGTACACTGATATAAAAGACCCCGTTTTTTTAATGTTTGAAATAATGTTTTATCTACCATAACTATGCTCCTAAATGTAAAGACATAGTATTATACTAAAAAAAGTTTGTCAAGCAAAACAGTTGTTAAAAAGTACCAGATGGTGTACAATTATGGCATGATTGATTATAAAAAAATGATAAATTTAGCCTTGGCGTGTATGCAACATTCTTATTCGCCATATTCTCACTTCAAAGTCGGAGCTTGCATTTTAACAAAAAGTGGCAACTACTATGTTGGTACAAACATTGAAAATGCAAGTTATGGTGCATCCATTTGCGCAGAACGCAGTGCCATCGCCTGTGCGGTGTCGCAAGGTGAAACTGAGTTTATGGCAATCGCCATTGTTTCAAGTAGTGGCGACTTTACACCACCTTGCGGTATTTGTAGGCAAGTTTTAAGTGAGTTTAAAGATATGGAAATTGTTTTGGCAAAAGATGAAAAAAGTTTTAAGGTGTACTCGTTAAAAAATCTCCTGCCAAATAATTTTGATGCAGGAGATATGAGATGAGAGCCATTGTTGAAAAAGTTAAAAATTGCACATTGTACAGTGAAAATAAACTTTATAGCCATATAGACGGCGGTTTCTTGATACTTTTTGGAGTGCATGAGACCGACAACTTAGAAATGGTCCCACACTTTGCCAAAAGGCTACTTAAACTGCGTGTCTTTCGTGATGAAAATGATAAAATGAATTTAGATATTCAAAAAGTTGGTGGAGAAATTATGCTTGTAAGTAATTTCACTCTTTATGGTAGAACAAAAGGTGCAAATCGCCCTGACTTTACGCACTCGGCAAAACCCGAACTTGCTGAAAAAATTTATAATGCTTTAGTAGAAGAACTTAATAAATATGTTACAACCAAAACTGGCGTATTTCGCACACATATGGAAATTGAAATGACTGCCGATGGACCTGGCACTTTTTTGGTTGAAGAATATTCAACTCCTGACGCTGTGTATTAAAAATTTTCACGGTCGAACGACCTTAAATGGCACTAAATGTTGAGATTTTTCGTGAGTGGACCTTTGATGTCCATTTTTTAATAACAAAAAACTATAAATATAGGTTCTATTTTATTACAACTTTTCCGTCAAGAAAACTTGTGAAAATATCTTCAAGATTTTTTCCGGTGCCACGTGAAAAACATTGAATAACTGTGCTTGGTGTTGCTATTTTATATAAATTATTCTCATAATAATATTTCAAAGCATTAACAAATCTTTTTTCTCCAACTAAATCATAAATGGTAGAAAACATAAGTGTGCCCTTAACATATGTGTTATAAACATACTCGGGCTCAGTTGCGAATTCATCAAGCGGACGATTCATGCTGGTATCAACGCTTCCTTGCACAGACTCATAGACTTTTGCAAAAGTTTTGTAACTTTTTGTGGCACTTGAAATCATCTCGGACATTGTTCTGTTATAGTCCGGATGTTTTTCATAAAAATATACTGTACAAAACTCAGTCAGTCCTTCATCTATCCAACCATAATCAAACTGATTGTTTCCAACTACACAATACCACCATTGGTGCAAAAGTTCGTGGACAATAACAAGTTCATATGTTTCATCGTCTATAATATTGTCAGATATAAGTACCATATTTGGATATTCCATTCCTCCATGCACAAAGTTGGTTTTGACAACACTTATTTGCGAATATGGATATTTGCCAATTTTTTCTTCAAAAAAAGTCATAACTTTCTTAACAAATTCAAGAGTTTGGTCGCAATTTTCGTCATTGTAATAATAATAATTTACCGTCAAATCATCATCTATTACTCCGGACTTTTGCTGAAATTCTTTTGAAAGTACCATTCCAAAATCACGCACGCATTGTGCTAGAATATTTGTTTTTTTGACAAGTTCAAAATTTTGAGTTTTTTGATTGCCTGTGCTTGCCAAAATGTAAGAATTTGGATAAGTAATTGTTACATCATAGTCAGAAACCGCACTATAAAATGGATCACCATTAGAATTATATAGGTCGCATACAAAATCATCACTTTCGTACATACATACAACTGGATAAAAATTGCATAAGTTTACGGCGTTTTCACCATAACCCAACCTATGATTTATGTTAGCAAGAGTTACTTCGTATTCAATATAAATTATTGCCCTATCATTTGGATAGAGTTCATTTTTAAGGTTGACAGTTAAAATGTTCTCATCTTCGCCTCCAACTTCAAAATCTGCACTTTCTCCAGAGGTTTCAACGCTTTGAATTTTAATATCCCCATAACTTTCGCCATTTGGATACGCCAGGTCGCTATTTTGTACGCTGACAACTTTTGCCTTTGCCCCTTCACGAAAAGCATTTGGATATAAATGAAATTTGATGTACGAAAGTATGTTGTTTGAAGTATTTACATAATCTGTTGTCTGCTGAATTGTAAGCGCATGCTTTGTTTCGTCGTAAAGTATGTCCATATCATAGGATGTTAAGTCTTTTGTATAATTATATAAACTACCACAGCCCGAAAACGTGAAACAACAAAGTACAAAAATAAGTAAAAATGCAATCTTCTTCATATTTCCCTCACTAAAATATATCTATGTCGCAAGAACAAAACTATGAATAGACACATTTAAGATTCATAATAAAATGATTAACCTATTGTTGATAAAATCAAAATTTTGTGTTATAGTTAGCCACGAGGTTAATATGAGTTTCTGTAGTTTTTCATCACAATTAATTGTTGATAATCAGACGACGGTGGACAATTTGTTCATCACTTCATTTATGCCATCTGCCCCAGCGGAATGTGTAAAGGTCTATTTGTATGGACTTTTTGCTTGTAGTGTGGCAAGTCCAATACATAACTCCATTGAAGAATTTTCAAAAACCTTAAATATGTCGCATGAAGACATAGAAAGTGCATTCGTGTATTGGCAGGACAAAGGTCTCGTGCAAATCTTGGATACAATTCCTTATGAAGTAAGGTTTTTGCCTGTTAAAAATGTAAACATTAAACATCCAAAAATTAAAGACGGAAAATATAACTCATTCAATTTGCAAGCACAAGAGATTATAACGGGCAGAATGATAACTCCTAATGAATACTATGAATATTATGCTCTTATGGAAAGTTTAAAAATTGAACCAAGTGCGCTAATTATGATAATCAAATATTGCGTTGACCTTAAAGGTGATAACGTGGGATATGCTTACATAATTACAGTTGCAAAAAATTGGGCACAAGAAGGCATAACCACAGCCAAGGCAATGGAAGAAAAACTGCTTGGTTATCAAAAAGATAGTGAAAGTATTGCCATCGTTGCAAAAAGTATGGGAATTAAACGCGCACTTGACACTTTTGAAAAAGACCTTTACAAAAAGTGGCTAGATATGGGATTTTTACCAAATGTTATAAATTATGTGGCAAAATTACAGAAAAAATCAAAAAATTCAGTTAATTTTAGATATTTGGATGCTATTTTTGAAAAATATTTTTCAATGCGTCTTTTTGATATTTTGGATATTGAACAGTATGAAAACACAAAAACAAGGCTTTATGAACTTGCAAAAAATATATGTAAAAATCTAGGCGTGTATTACGAAAATGTTGAACCTGTTGTTGAAAATTATGTAAGCGTTTGGGAGAATATGGGTTTTGACGATGACACTTTACTAACCATAAGTAACTACTGTTTTAAAAACTCAGTTCGTACGCTTGAATATATGGACAAGCAAATTTTAAAATTTTTTAAACTTGGAATTGTTACCACAAGTTCTTTGGACGAATACTTTAAAGAGATTTTAGACACCGAAGAAAAAATTAAACAAATTTTGCAAAAACTTGGAAATGATAGAAATGTGAACAATATAGATCGTGAAATTTATTCTAATTGGACAAAACTAAACATTGGTCAGGATCTTATTGATTATGCCTGTGAAATTGCAAAAAACAAACCAAAAGCAATGGCATTTGCAAACAAACTTATACTTTCATGGAATCAGAATGGTATAAAAACCATAGAACAAGCAAAAAACAATTCTCCAAAACAAGTAAAAGATGTTTCACCTAAAAGAAACTATGACAACCATGAATACACACCAGCAGAAATAAATTCGCTGTTTACAAATCTTGATGAAGTGGAGATATAACTATGTTAAACAAACAAATAATTGAATCAGCGCTAAACAAAATCAAAGCAAGGCGTGTAAATGCTGAAGCACTGGCATACAGTTTTTTTGAAAAAGCGATGGCAAATGAAGAATTTAAAAAGAATTTTAAAGAAATTAAACAAGCAGAAATTCAAAATGCTAAATCTGAAGTTTATGGGGAAAAGCCAAAATATGACCTAACAAATCTTCTTAAAATTCAAGATGACATTTTGAAAAAATTAGAAATTGACAAAAAAGCCATTTCACCACACTACACTTGTGCAAAATGTAATGATACAGGCTATGTTAATGGTGAGATATGTTCTTGTCTAAAACGCGAAATTAATTTAATTTTATTTGAAAAAAGCGGACTTAGCAAGGACAAAAAAAGTTTCGAAAATTGCGATTTTAAAATCTTTGATGACCCCAAAAAAACACAAAAATTATATGAAATCTTAAAAAACTGGTGTGATAAGAAAAACCCCTATAATAATGTGCTTTTGATTGGTAAAACCGGCGCTGGCAAAACATATGTAATGGAATGTATGGCAAATGACCTTATTAATAAAGAAGTACTTGTATACTTTACTTCCGCTTTTGAGCTTAATCAAAATTTATTAAAATATCACACAACTTTTGATGAAACTAAGGGTCAATATTTGCATATGTTAATGGAACCCGATTACCTTTTTATTGATGACCTTGGAACAGAACCTATATTAAAAAATGTTACGATTGAAGGGATATATAATGTGCTTTCTGAGAGAATGAGAAACAATAAAAAAACGGTCATATCTACTAACCTATCCTTACAGCAAATTCAAGACTTTTATGGCGACAGAGTGTTTTCAAGACTTTTAAGCCAAGCATCTTCACTTGTTATCAATGTTGAGAATAGCGATTTGCGATTAAAAAAATAAGATTCTTCGTGAGCTCTGCGGCTCCGTCTCTCGTCAAAACTGTCGCTTAGGGCTTCAATTTGCTATTCGCAAATTTTTACTTTACGCTCCGTTTCTCCTCTCGCCAAAAAGTTTCCGTAGGTACTTTTTGGTGCCCATGAGATTCTTCGTGGGTCGACGCGTTGGAGCGGGCTCAGAATGACAGGCTAAAACGCCCAGAATGACGGAATACACACTCAAAATGACGAAATTCAAACTCAAAATGACAGACTGAAACGCTCAAGAAGACGAAAAGTGGCGTCAGTGAAAAATCTCTTACTTTTTGCTTGAGAGTATTGAATTTAAATTATTTGTTACAGTTTGAAAAAATATTTTATATTCTAACAGTTGTTCTTTTGTACTGTTTTTCGAAAGTGATGTGGAAAAAATTGTTGCAAGCGATATTATATTTTCCACATTATTATTTTCCATATGTATTATTTATATGCCAAAATGTTGTTTATTGATTGTTTTTATGCTAAAATGTGTTCGGAGAAAATTAATGGATAATGTTATTGAAGACAACAAAAATATTTTTTTAAGTTTGGTTAAAGACAACATAAAACGTGAAGGTATTAATACACTTATTGAATATTTACAAAAAACTGACTTTTTTGTAGCACCAGCATCAACAAGATATCACTCAAATTGCGCTGGTGGGCTTTGTAAACATTCCCTTAATGTTTTTGAAAGACTTGTTAAACTTTTAAAAATGCAATATGGCGAACAATGGCAACAATATTTTTCGCTTGAAAGTGCAACTATTGTGGCATTGTTTCATGATATTTGTAAAGTTGATACATATGTTGTGGACACCAAAAATGTTAAACAAAATGGGGTTTGGGTGCAAGTACCATATTATACAACACAGGACAAATTACCCTATGGTCATGGTGAAAAATCTGTGTATATCTTAAATGGTTTTATTCGACTAACCAGAGAAGAAGCGATGTGTATCAACTGGCATATGGGAGAGTATGACATGCGAGTTAAAGGCGGAATTAGTTTGAATGATATTTATTACAAATATCCAAATGCGTTTTTGACTCATATTGCTGATAATATGGCAACATTTCTTGATGAAACAATAAGTTAATGCCCACCACCCAACCGGTTGCTCTGACATGCCGCACTACTCGGAATGACAGTATAAAGTTGAGATTCTTCGCTTCGCTCAGAATGACGAAAAAGGTCGATGTGTTGACGGCCGTCTCAGAATGACATAAAAAGCCGACGCATTAAGGCATGGCTTGGGATGACATAAAGAATGTCATTTTATGAATAAAGACACAAAATTTATATAAACAAATAATCATTAAAAAAGGAGAAAAAATATGGAAGAAATAACAAAAGATTGGACAATACTTGACATTGCAAACTACAATGATGATTTGCTAGATGTTTTGGCAGGCTTTGGTATGCACTGTTTCACATGTCCACTTAGTCAAATGGAAACACTTGAAGAGGCCTGCATGGCACACGGCCTTGACTTGGACTTTGTTTTAAAAAAACTAAATGAAGAAAATAAATAAAACAACATAAAAAATTGCCCAAAAATGAGCAATTTTTTTAAAATTTTTATAATTCTAAAAGAAAAGCAGCACGAGCGGCAAATTGGTCAGGTATATACATCATCAACCTGTAACTCTCCATCTTCAAATATTGTAAAGTTCTCATCACTTTCACCTACAGGACTGCGTAACCAATAAGGCGTAAACAATAAGTAGAAAACTACACTTTCGCAATATTGCTAAGTGGTTCATATTTAACACATATTAAGGGTGATAGATGCCACCTGTAGTTGGATAATGTGTTCTATAAAATAAGTTTAAAAACAATTTAAAACTTCTTAGACAAGAAAAAGGTGTTGGGCAAGTAGAACTTGCACAGCACCTTGGAGTGAGTCCGCCTGACATAAAAACTCACTTTGATAAGTGCTTCAAAGTGAGTTTTGATATTAAATTATTCAGTTATTCCTGCCCAACAACTTTTTTCTCAGGTTGTTCTTCTTCATGAACAATGATTGGTTTCGCATTGTTGTTTATGACATCTTCATCAATGATAATTTTTGAGATTTTTTTGTCATTTGGCGCACTATACATAAGTTCAAGCATTTTACCTTCCATTATGGTTCTTAGACCTCTTGCCCCGGTTTTTAATTCAAGTGCTTTTTTGGATACTGCTCGAATTGCTGCCGGTTTAATCTCAAGATCAATATGTTCAATATCAAACAACTTTTTGTACTGTTTGATGATTGCATTTTTTGGCTTTGTCATAATGTCAACAAGTGCTTGCTCATTAAGATCATTTAGACCAACCACAACTGGAAGCCTGCCAACAAACTCAGGAATCAACCCATACTGGATAAGGTCCTGTGGTTGAAGCTCATGGATAAGTTTTGTGGAATCTTCTGAAAATTTCGTAACCTTAGCATTAAAGCCAAGTGATGACTGATTCAATCTAGATTCCACAACTTTGTCAAGACCAACAAATGCTCCACCACAAATGAAAAGTATATTTGTTGTATCAATTTGAATGTTCTCTTGTTGTGGATGCTTTCTTCCTCCCTGTGGCGGAACAGAAGCAACAGTACTTTCTAATATTTTTAAAAGTGCCTGCTGAACACCTTCGCCAGAAACATCACGTGTTATTGAAACATTCTCGCCTTTTTTGGCGATTTTATCGATTTCATCAACATACACAATTCCACGTTCGGCTTTTTTAATGTCATAGTCGGCATTTTGGATGAGTTTTAATAATATATTTTCAACATCTTCACCGACATAACCTGCCTGTGTAAGTGTGGTTGCATCCGCCGTTGCAAAAGGAACTTTTAAAATCTTTGCCAGCGTTTTGGCAAGTAAAGTTTTTCCACAACCAGTTGGTCCAACCATTAATATATTTGATTTGTCAAGTTCTATAAAATCATCTTTTTTAGCATTGTTTTGGTCGGACAAATAATTTATCCGTTTGTAATGGTTGTAGACTGCAACTGAAAGCACTTTTTTTGCTTCATCTTGCCCCACAATATATTGGTCGAGTTGGTCTTTTATCTCTTGTGGAGTTGGAAGTTCAATAGGTTCAAAATCGCTTGATTTCACTGAATCTTTTATTATTTCGCGACAAATTTCAACGCATTCATCACAAATATAACAATCGCCCGTTGGATTGGCTATAAGTTTTTTTGCTACGCGTTGAGATTTTCCACAAAATGAACACACCATATCTTCATTGTCTTTCATAATATCCCTCCTATTTTTATAGAGTTAAAAAGAAACTTTATATCATATTTTATTGTCGTTTTTCTATCACTTGGTCAATTAGCCCATAATCTTTCGCTTCGAAAGATGACATGTAGTTATCTCTTTCACAATCTTTTGCAATTTTTTCAACGCTTTGTGAAGTGGCTTCACTTAATATCTCTTGCATTTTAAGTTTTAATTTTTGTAAATGCTTGGATGCAATTTCTATATCTGTTGCCTGTCCTTGCATACCAGTGGTTAATGGTTGATGAATCATAATTTCACCATTTGGGAGCGAAAATCGCTTTCCCTTTGTTCCACAGGCAAGCAACACTGCAGCCATTGATGCACAACACCCTATACAAATTGTTGAAATATCGCAACTGATATATCTCATTGTATCAAGTATTGCCATGCCCGCAGAAATAGAACCACCTGGACTATTTATATACATTGAGATATCTTTTTTAGGGTCCTTACCTTCAAGATAGATAAGTTGAGCAACAACAACATTCGCAGTATCATCTGTTATTTCGCCTGTTACAAATATTATTCTATCCTCGAGCAATCTTGAATAAATATCATAAGACCTTTCTCCTCTCGTTGTTTGGTCTACCACCATTGGTATTAGCATTTTGTTTCTCCTTTATACTATTTAGTTTAATGTGTTTGAATTTGTGAGAAGTGATAAAAGCTTTTGCATTAAGATGTCATTTTGAATATATGCAATGTTTCTATCTCCAAGATTTTTCTTGTATTCTTCCAAACTCTTACCATACTTTTGTGCTGTTTCAGCGAGTTTTTCATCAAGTTCTTTTTCTGTAACATCAAGATTTTCTTGTTTTACAATAGTTTCAAGAACAAGTCTAGTCTTTACAACTTCTTTAGCCTGTTCACGGCGCTCTTTACGAAGATCTTCTTCTGTAACATTTGCTTGTTTCAAGTAATCTTCAAGTTTAAAGCCCTGATAGCTCAAACGCATTGAAAAATCTTCTATAAAACTGTCAAGTTGACGCTCAATAAGCACATCTGGAATATTGACTTCACTGGATTTAACTATTGTTTCAATTAAGTTATTTTCATCTTCACGCTTTAATTTGGCTTGCAAATTTTCTTCAAGGTGTTTTTTTATGTCAGATCTATAGTCGGCAAGAGTTTCAAACTCAGAAACATTTGAAGCAAATTCATCAT
Source organism: uncultured Clostridia bacterium (assembly GCA_944383335.1). Lineage (GTDB taxonomy): Bacteria > Bacillota > Clostridia > Christensenellales > UBA1242 > UBA5893. The sequence goes on along the minus strand of CALWPD010000003.1, from coordinate 49,483 downwards.
CAAGTGGTGGAAGAGTTTTTTCTTCAACTTTTTTGACAGTTACATCAAAAATTGCATCTTTACCCTTAAGTTCCTCACTGAAATAATCCACAGGGAAAGTTACTTTAACATCCTTTTTATCACCCTTTTTAAGTCCTACAAGCTGCTCTTCAAATCCTTCGATAAATGTGTGTGAACCGAGTTTTAGCCTATAATCTTGTGCTGAGCCTCCTTCAAATGCTTTTTGGTCGGTGTAACCTGTGAAATCAATAACTACATAATCTCCATCGCGACTTTCACGCTCAACTTCAACATATCTTGCTTGACGCTCACGAGATTGATTTAATTCTTTTTCCACATCTTCATCACTTACAGTGCCTGTCGCTTTTTTTAGAGTTAAGCCTTTATACTGACCGAGTTTAACTTCTGGCATAGATTGCACTTCTGCGATTAGAACAATGCCATCATCATCAAATTTATCAATTTTAATTTCAGGGTTAGACACTGGTTCAATATCCTTATCACTTGCAAGTGCTTCTGTATATTCATGTGCAAAGAGATGGTCAAGAGCATCATCATAAAACACTGACGCACCATAATTTTTCTCTATAATCGCTCTTGGCGCTTTGCCCTTACGAAAACCTTCAATATTGAATTTTTCTTTGTTTTCTTCATATGCGTGATCAACATACTTTTCCCAAGTTTGTTTATCCGCAGAGATTGTAATTTGATATTTGTTATTTTCTAATTTTTTAATTGTGTACATTTTTAATTTTCTCCTTAATGTTTTTACAGGCAATTATACCATATAGTGCAAATAATCTCAAATTTTTGCACCAAATTATTTTATCACACAAAAAAAATATTTAACATAAACAATATGTCTAACTTTGTTTTATTTTGTGTGCTTATAAAGAAAAGCACAAGTATGGCTAACTTGTGCAATTCTTTAAATGTCATTGCCTATTACCTAAGAATGACGAGCAATACAACGATTACAGCAGCAGCAACATATGCGATCCACCACCAAACATTGCGTTTGTTTTTCACAAAGTAGAAAGCATAAACCATTGTAACAATGTATGCTATGCACTCACCAACCATTTGAAGAGCAGTTACTGCACCAGCGCTTACATCAACCAAAGCCAATATTTTAGCAATTAAAAGTGCGACTGCTACGACTACTATACCAATGAAGGCAAGCATATTCATAAACTTTTTCATAATGTCTCCTTTTTACTCCATATAGTATATTTATTTTAACTATATTTTGCAACTATTTTTTTGTTTTTCCAAAATTTCAAGCACATTTTTAAAATAATCAGGAAGTTCGCAAGTTACAACTATATGTTCTTTTGTCGTTGGCTGAGTAAATTCAAGTTTGTAGGCATGAAGTAGTTGCCCATTCAATTTGAACTTTGACTTGTTTCCATACACTTCGTCGCCAACAACAGGATGATGAACATAACTTGCGTGAACACGAATTTGATGAGTTCTGCCCGTCTTTAAATCAAATTCCAAAAGTGTATAAAAGTTGTATCTTTTTAAGACTTTGTAATTGGTTATGGCAAGTTTACCTTCTGTGTCCGAGCATACAGCCATTTTTTTTCTATCTTTTTTGCTTCTCGCAATATGTGTAGTGATTGTTCCACAATCTTGTTTAAAAATCCCATCACAAAGTGCAAGGTAGCAGCGTTTGCAGGTCTTGTTTTGAATTTGTTTTGAAAGTGATATATGTGCTTTATCGTTTTTGGCAATAACCAAAAGTCCAGACGTGTTTTTGTCAAGCCTATGCACAATTCCCGGACGAATTACGCCATTTATGGTGCTAAGATTTTTTATATGGTACAAAAGTGCGTTGACTAGGGTGTGGCTTTCATTCCCACACGCAGGATGCACCACAAGCCCCTGCGGTTTGTTTATTACAACCAAATCATCATCTTCATATACTATGTCAATGTCTATATTCTCCGCGCTGGTGTCAAGTTGTTTTATTGGAAGATCTTGAAATTCAATTTCATCTCCAACAGCAACTTTGTAGCCCGATTTTGTTATTATCTTTCCATTGACTCGTACAAGTTGTCCATCAATCATTTTTTTTATATGCGAGCGAGAATATTGTTTTAATTTTTGCTGTAAAAAAAGATCTAAACGCGAATCTTTTATATCCACATGCTCTATCATATCACTTTTTGCCACCTTTTCTAGTTTTTATTTTCTTAAACCCCAAAAAATCATCAAAGAATATAAGGTATATTAAAAACAGTACTACTCCAACAGTTAAAAAAGCATCTGCCAAATTGAATGTAAAATTAAAAAAACTAAACTTTATAAAATCGCGAACATAACCTAAAAAAATTCTATCAATCAAATTGCCAAAAGCCCCACCCAAAATTAGACCAAGAGATATTGAATAATATATACTCTTGTTTTTGTGGAAATAATTATAGAGTAAAATTAGTGCAATCATTATGATTGATACAACGATCAAAAGCACTGTTTGTCCTCCCAAAATTCCATATGCTGCACCATTGTTGTGTATTGAAGAAAACCACAAAAAACCTTCAATTATTGTAATATCAAAACCATCTGTTATTATTTTAAAAAATAAATCCCAAAAAAGACACACAAACACAACAAGGCTTGTGATTATTCCATAACGAATTCTATAAAAAAATGGTTTATCTAAAAATTTCATTCACGCTCCATATGACAAAATAAAAATGTAGTTGCATCACTTTGTTTAATTTTACCACCCAAAGCATATGTCGCACCACAGAAAAAATCAAGTGAACGAGTCCTTTCTTTTGCGTCTATGTCTTTAATATCCACCAAAATATCTTCGCCGTCTTTAAACCTATCCACCAAGTTTTGTACATCAATCTGCGACTTTGGTTCATAAAGCGTTGGTGCCTGTTGCATATTCTTTAAATCATACTCAGCCATAGGTTGATTTTTTTGTTTTAATTGTGGCTTTATAACATTTTCATTATTATTTTTCTTTTTTTCACTTTCAAAACCGAGCGTTTTGAAAAGTCCATTTAAAAATCCCATTTAATCCTCACTAAATTAATTTCTCTGATATATGCGAAAGTGCCATTATTTCTTCTGCTGTTAAATCTTTTAATTTTTCTTTTTTAAATTTATTTATTACACCTAAAATTACTTTAAAAACCTTTTCGCCATTTATTGTTATTGAAACTTTATATTTTTTTATTCGACTTCCGATTTTTTTTACATATTCATTTTTTTTTAATGTTTTTATAACACGAGTTGTAATCGCTTTGTCATTATCAATAATCAAATTTAAATCTTTTATTGTAAGTGGCCCTTTTGCTTTTAACGCCATTAGATAGACGGCATGTTGGACTGTTATTTTAAAAGGTTTTAATACGATATTTATTTCTTCATTTAAATTTTTAAATATTTTTCTATAAGTTAAAAATATATCACATATTTTTTTTGAATTTAACATTTTTTCTCCATGTTATTACATTTTTTCAAGTGTATTTATTGCAAGCAAATCCATACATTTTTTTAACATATCTTTTGTATAATTTGTAAGTAATAATTTCGAATACTGTTTATCTATATTTTCTTCATGAATTATGCTTGATTTTCCATAAAATGCATTGAATTCATTGGCAAGGCTATAAGCATAATCGCATAAATACGATGGTGCAAACTTTTCGTATGCAGATTGTATTGAATCTGTGAATTTTATTAAACATAGTGCCAGTTTTCTGTCCTCATCAGACAAAGTAAAATTTCCTTCTATATTTGGAACTTTTGATAATATTGAGTTTGCTCTTGTGATTGTGTACAAAATATATGGACCAGTTTTCCCTTCAAACGAACAAAACTTGTCTACATCAAACACAAGGTCTTTTGACCTAAACACGCTCAGATCTGCAAATTTAAGTGCTGAAATTGCTACAACATCAGAGATATTTTCAATTTCGTCTTGGGAATAATTTGCCTTAGTTTCTTTAACTTTTTCCAAAGCTTTGTTTTTAACCATATCCATAAGTTCTTTAAGCTGCATTGCATTTCCATCACGAGTTTTATATGGCTTGCCATCAGTACCATTCATGGTACCAAAACCAATAAACTTTAAATCTACATCTTTTTTTAATATGTTTATTTTTTTAACGCATCTAAAAGCCTGAATAAAATGCAACTCTTGCCGGTTGTCAACTACATATAAAATTTGATCCACATTAAACTCACGCTCGCGCTGAACTATGGTGGCAAGTTCGGTGGTGCTATAAAGCGCCGAACCTGCAGAATTTAAAAGCATAAAAGGCGGAATTTCAGTTTTATCATCTGGCATGGACACATCTACAATCGTTGCTCCATCACTTATGCGAGAATAACCATTTCTTATCACATAATCTATCACTTCATCTTGATATTTTTTGCTATCACTTTCGCCTAAATATAGGTCAAAGTGTATATTTAGTTTATCATAATCTGCTTTTATTAATTTTTTTGACACATCAACAATATGTTTCCAAAGTGCGATATATCCCCTTCTTCCAGATTGAAGGTCATGAGTTATGCTTTTAACTTTTTCATACAATCCCGCATCTTGTTTCGCACGCTTGCTAATGCTTGGGTACATAACTTTTAGTTCGTCTATCGTAAATGGTGGCTCCTTTGGATACTCACCGGCGTAGTTATCGTCAAAATACACAAGTTCAGGATTTTTTTCCCACACTGCATAAATAACCATACCCATTTGAAGCCCCCAGTCGCCAAGATGTGCATCGCCTACACAATCATCGCCCATATACACACAAATGCGCTTTATTGCCTCTCCAATGTCCGCCGAACGAAGATGACCAACGTGAAGTGGTTTTGCACAATTTGCACCACCATAGTCAATAAGCACTTTTTTGTTTTTGGAGATTAATGGGTTTTTAACATACTCCAAATATTTTTTTAAGTACTCAGCAAGATAATTATTGTCGATAAAAAAGTTTATGTAACCCGGATTTGCCACGCTTGCATTAACTATAATTTCATTTTTTTGCAAATGCAACAGCACATCACTAGCAATAACAAAAGGTGCTTTATGATATTTCTTTGCAAGAAATAGAGGTGATTGACATGAAAAATCACCGAACTTTGGTATGGCACAATCTCCAATATTAATATCTTCTTCCATGTAGCCAGCATCACAAAAGGCTTTTAAGATAATTTGTTTTAACTTTCTATTTAATAGTTCCATACATCCTCTATTAGATACTTAGTAAATATTACAATACAACATAGGAGTTTGTCAAACCATATTCATTTTATTTGTAGTTAAGCGGTAACTTATCGACCGACCCATCCTACATTTTAAATATGCAAATGAAATTATTTAATGAAATGTTGACAAAAAAAAAGAATTTTGATAACATAACTAAGTTAAATATGCGGATGTGGCGAAATTGGCAGACGCGCAGGACTTAGGATCCTGTGGGCAACCGTGAAGGTTCAAGTCCTTTCATCCGCACCAAAACCAAGCCTTGTGGCGAGGTTTTTTTTGTATAAGAAAAACTATTAAGATTATATGGCGATTATTATTACATAATAACAGTTTAAAAAATTGACACAGTTTTTGACACAGTTTTTTTAAAAATAGCAAAATTTTAACAAAAAAAATCAAAGCGACAAATCGCCTTGAAAGACTTATAAATAAAGGAGTTTAGATGGTGGCTCACCCGGGATTCGAACCCGGGACCCCTTGATTAAAAGTCAAGTGCTCTACCGACTGAGCTAGTGAACCATATTTGGCTGGGGTGGCAGGATTTGAACCTACGCATGCGAGAGTCAAAGTCTCGTGCCTTACCACTTGGCTACACCCCAATAACTTTGTCTATTATATAAAACTTCCATAAAAAAGTAAAGAACTTTTTTGACAAATTTTACAAAATTTCATTTTTACCCAAAATTTGGCTGGGGTAGTAGGATTCGAACCTACGGATGTTGGAGTCAGAGTCCAATGCCTTACCGCTTGGCGATACCCCACTATTTTGTGTCAACCTTTAAAGGTTAACAAATTATTTTAAAAAAGTCAAGATAATTGCAGAAATAATTAAAACTTTCATAAAACAAACTTATATCGCTCCACATATTGGTCTTTTTTATACATCTTTGCAACATATAGTATATTGACACAAATGCAATTTTTTGATAGACTTTAGGCAGAATTAAAAGGAGAAAAAATGGCTTTTAAGAAAACTGCAAATTTTACTCAGGATGCTAATAATCCTAATCTTATGACTGATAGAACTGAACTTGACGCAAAGAAGGATTACATAATAGAGCGAAGCCAAGATTCACGCTCTGATGAGATAAGATTTATTAAAAAACAAGCGATAAATGTAAATTCACACATACTACTTGCATCAGTAACTGATATCCATGCTGGAGGTCAAGGTTTTGATGCAAAAAGATGTAAATTGGCAATTAATGAAGTTGCAAAATGTTTTAATGCACACATCTACATTGGCGGAGACAGTGTAGATAATGCCAATAACAATCCCAACTGTGCAACTAATAGTTTTGGCAATCGTGTTAGACCCAGTGAATCACCAGAAATCATCTTTGATTTACTTCATGACAAAGATGTGAAATCTAAAATTATAGCTATTTTAGGTGGAAATCACGATGCAGAATATGGCAACAGAAACAAACAAAACGATGTTTCTCTTTCTCGCCATATTGCAGATACACTTGGTGTGGACTATGTACCTTATGGACTGATTTATAGCCTTCCCCTTCTCACTCCTGATACTCATATTGTAAAATACCAAAACTATTTATTCATCCACGATGCAGGCAATTTAGATAAGGCACTTAGGCTTGTGAATGTCGTCAAAGAAGAAACGGGACTACTTTTGGATGGAATTATGATTGAACACCTCCACCAAGCACAAGAAGCCCTTTATACAGTACCTGTTCCAGTTTACGATAAAGTTGGCAAACGGCTTGGCGACAAAAACCATGAAGTATTTATCGGGATGGGATATTCATTTCAAAATGGTTCCACTATTTATGGTTCTCAAAAGATGTTTGGGCAAAAGACAAATTTGAGAGTTTACGATATAAGTTGGCAGTTAAACCCATATCATACGCGTGAAAATTCAACAGAAGAACCAAAGTATAAACCATGCATAAATGCATTCAATGCTCTTGATCAAAACGCAGATGAGCCAAGTATGTTACTTAAGATGTATCAAAAGAAGTATGCACTTAATTGTGGTAAAGATTATGAAGACAGCTGGTCAAAAAAATCTCTTAAAAAGGTCGCATCTGAAATAACAAGAAAAACCAAAGATTTAGATGACGGGAGGATTATGTAAATGCAGGACTTAAATCCAAAAAATAATGCACAAAAACAAAATGATATTGTTGATTTATGGTATAAACTTACAGGTGATAAATTTGGGAAAGTTAACCTTGAAACCAATGATGAAGTCGCAAATGCTTCACCTAGTGGCACTCGTGAGTATATTCAACAAGTAAAACACAAAGATATTCCACTTGTTTGGAAAAATGATATTATCGTTCGTGGTAACAAAAATTTGCATATTGTGTTTTTGCATGACTTTAATCTTTATGATATGTCCAACCCACAAAAAGGTGTTGAGGATATGACTTCGTTTAAGGCAATAAAATCAGCACTGACAAACAAAAACCCTAGTGATAAAACTTTAGTATTTTTCAGCGGAGATATTATAGGAAAAGAGTTTAATATATCAAGTTTGCAAAATGCATCTATTGAAAAGAAAAAAATACTTTTTTGGGGTTTACAAAAGAGAATTAGCAAACTTATTGACTACCTTGAATACGTTGCCAAAAACGGTGCTGACGAAATAATTCTTATGAATGGTCGTGATGAACATCAAGCAAAGCGAAAACTTAATCGAGATATTTTGGAAGATGCACTTATTGACGCCTATAACAATGTCCTTTTAAACTATGCAGTAGAAAAAGTTAATGGCCAAACAAAAAAAGTAAAAATTTCATATGTACCAGGCGTAAAAAAAGTGTTTAATATAAGGCGCGTAACTCCTGACAAAACATATTATTATGATATTTCAATACATACAAATCTTAAGACTACATCTAGGACAATGCAAGGTAATAAGCGAGCAGCACAGAACCAACATGGCGATTTGGCTGAAGCCGATTATATCTTTGTCCCTTCTGAAAATGCAGTTGGCAGTTACTCTAATGTTGTGTTTTCATCTGGACTTGCTAGGTACAAGGATTCAACAAAAAGTTATGTACCAACCATTTCAACAAAAGGTTACAACTCTTTTACCCTTGTCCTTGGCGATGCCAATCACAAAATGGAGATAGCTCGCACAACTAACTTTATTGATCCAAAAACTTATGCCATTGAAAAGCGAATTGCAAAACAACAACAAGAATTAAAAATTCTTGCAGACATTGCGAAAAAAGAGATTGAAGAAAAATTGGCGAAGATGTATCAAGCCCAACCTAACTATAGAAAACTATTGGAAAAAGAAAAAGGAGAATAACTATGGAAAAATGTCCATATTGTAATCTTGAAATAGAAGATGATTTCAATTTTTGCCCATATTGTTCTGAACCATTAACAGAAAAAGGTAAACAAGTTGAGCATAACAAAGAAAAAAAAGCACAACTAAAACTTGTTGTTGCCTTGACAAAAGCGGTCAATGATGAAGCTACACTTAAAATTTTAGATCAATTAACAAACAAATTGTCTTAATTAAAAAAATCTAAAAACGAAAATCGTTTTTAGATTTTTTTATATCTTAACAACACCTATTGCATTGCGAACTCTTTGCATGGTTTGCTTTGCCAAGTTCCGTGCTTTAATTGCACCATTTCTTAAAATTTCATCAACCACTTTCCTATGACTTTGAAGATAGTTATATCTTTCTCGCATTGGCGACAAATAATTATTCATAAGTGTGAAAAGTTCTGATTTGGCTTCTCCCCAAGATATGCCCGTTTTGAGTTTTTGTGCAAACTGTTGTGTTTGTTCTTCTGTGCCAAAAAGTTTATAGAGTTTAAATATTGTATTATCTAAACTTTTCGGTTCATTTGGTAAAGTGCTGTCAGTAACTATCTTATTAACTAGCTTTTTTAATTTTGTTTCATCAGCAAAAATGGGGATGGTATTACCATAACTTTTACTCATTTTTCTTCCATCAAGCCCAACAAGCGCACCAACATTTTCAGAAATTAATTCCTGTGGCAATGCAAATGTATCCCCATATTTTTTATTAAAATATGATGCAACATCGCGAGCAATTTCTATGTGCTGTTTTTGATCAATTCCAACTGGTACATAGTCAGAATCAAGAAGAAGTATGTCCGCTGTCATAAGAATTGGATAACAATATAACCCCATATTTACGCCAAAATCTTTATCTTCACCTATTTTTTCATTTGCTTCAACTTTTGCTTTGTATGCATGTGCCCTATTCATAAGCCCCTTTGGTGTGAGATTTGAAAGTATCGTAGAAAGCTCAAAAGTTTCGGGAACATCGGACTGTTTATACATCACTACATGGTTTGGATCAAGTCCACAAGCAAGCCATGTACATGCAATATGATAAGTATATTCGTAAAGATCTTCTTTGTTTTGTACCGTTGTTAAAGCATGATAGTCTGCAATAAAATAATAACATTCATAATCTTTATTTTTGCTTAATTCTATTGCAGGTTTTATTGCTCCAAAATAGTTGCCAAGATGTGCAATTCCTGTTGGTTTCACTCCAGTAAGTATTCTCTTCATTTTATCTCCTAAAATATACATTACAATTCTATCAACAAAAAGTCAAGTTATTCCACAGATTTAAGTGAAGCATTCATATCTGTTTTAGTAATTTTTCGTCTTAACAGCAAAGTAGATAAAAATGTAAAGAAAATAGTTGCAAGCGGTGCTAAAATATATGACCACCAGTTAACTGTTGTAATTGAGCCAAATGAAATATAACTAAAAAGAAAATATAAAAATCCAACGCCAAGTGGAACACCAAGTATTGCCGATATTATGCTAAGTATATAAATCTCACGAAAAATGTATCCCGTAACTTCACGATTTGTATAACCTAGCACCATTAATGTAGCAATCTCTCTACGCCTTTCACTTATGTTTATATTTGAAAGATTGTATATTACTAAAGCGCACAGCAGCGCGGCAAACACAATCAAGAACACTGAAATGTATATAATTGAACCAAGTTCTCCCTGTGCAATAGCACAATCTAGAAGTCCAAGTCCGGCAAAAACCAAAATTGTGGCACCTATAATTGAAATTAGTGTCATAAAAAATCTACTTCTAAACAAAAATACATTTCTAAAACTCGATTTATATTTAAAACTAAGCTTATTCCAAATAAATGGTATTCTTTCAAGAATTGTTCGCCTTCCAGGTGGTGGCGACTTAGGCAAAAGCAAAGTTGCAGGTTTGTTTTTGGTAATATGAAGTCCCGTTAAAATAGTAACTAAAAGTGTGGCAATAATATAAATTGCAATTATTATTATATATCTAATAAAGGTTGCCCCTTGAATGCTTGGTGGCATAACAAACTGAATGCTGAAAGTTGAATATAATACATCAGTAAGCCAGGTTCCAATTCCAAAAGCACAAAGCCCACCTATCACTGTAGCAAGAAAAACAAAAAGAACATATTTGCTTATGATTTTAAAATTTGAATATCCAAGAGTTTTAAGGCATGCTATTTGCGAACGCTCTTCATCAAATAGTCGTGTCATAGTAGAGAAAACAACAAGCACAGTTACAAGCATAAAGAACACAGAAAATATAGCACCAATGTTGCCAACTTTTATTGCATATTCATTTAAAGAATAAAGCCCATAGTTTTGGTATAGCGTTAATACTGTGATGTTTTCGTTTTCAAGAAGTGTTACCTGTTCGTTTATATAATTTTCATAATTTCTAGAGTAGTGGTTAAAAAGGTCTCTGTCTGTTATTGTGATGTAAATATCAGTGTTTACAAATGGCAATGCTGTAAGTTGAGAGAAATACACAACATAGTCAAGACTTTCGTTCAAAATAGTACTTGGTTCAGCATATTTGTTTATAAGCAATGGGTTTTGAACAACTCCACTAATCGTAAAAGTTTGACCAAATAATTGTACAGTGTCGCCAACATTATATGATTTTAATTTATCTTTTCCCCTTTCAACCATAATTTCGGTTGCGCTTTGTGGATAATGTCCATCTATAATATCTAACGTATTTATGTCAGAATTTTTAATATCATATTGGTAAACTCTATAAACATTCTCATCAAACTGCAAATCCAAACTAAAAAGAGGCATCACATTTTCATCACCATATGTAGACTTTAATAAATTTATTTGTTCTTGAGTAAATCCCGTTTGGCTATGGCTTTTTAAAATTAAATCTGGAATATTTTGAGTTTGATAATACTGCGTAACGGAGCGTTGAATTTTGCTTTGACTCTCTCCTATACCCGTCATAAAACTGACACTTATAAATAACATTAGAACAAGTGTCAAAAAGCGAGTTATTTGGCTTTTGAAAAGTCTCAATATGGTTTTATCATATTTTTTCATTACCATTCAATCTCCATAATTGGCTTTGGGTTTTTGTTCTCGACAATGTTTTCTATCTTGCCATTTTTTATACTTATTACCTCATCGGCCATATCCTTTAATGCTTGATTATGTGTAACAACTATCACAAGTTTATTTTGAGATTTAGATACTTCATACAGTAATTTTAAAACATTTTTCCCCGTATTATAATCTAATGCACCAGTTGGCTCATCACAAAGCAAAATTTGAGCATTTTTTGCTATTGCTCTTGCTATGGAAACGCGTTGTTGTTCTCCCCCACTAAGTTGTGCAGGAAAATATTTTAATCTTTCACCCAATCCCACAGACTCAAGCACTTTTTGTGGATTCAAAGCATTTTTGCATATCTCAGTTGCAAGTTCAACATTTTCAAGTGCTGTTAGGTTTGGCATAAGATTATAAAACTGAAATACAAAACCAACATCTTCACGCCTATATAGCGTAAGCTGTTTTTTGTCGTATCTAGCTATATCTTTGTTGTTTACAAATATCTCACCTTCGGTTGCGTTGTCCATTCCACCAAGAAGATTTAATAGTGTGGTCTTACCAGCACCGCTCGGGCCAAGTATTACAACGAATTTGCCTTTTTCTAACTCAAAATTTATATCATCAAGTGCACAAAAATTTCCCGCTTCTGAAGTATAAATTTTTTTTACATGTTCAAGTTTTAAAAAACTCATAGTTTGCTCTCCTTTTGTTGCAAAATAAATTTTGGTTATGATAATATATTTATATCAAACTTGTGTCAAATAAACAACCACAGTTATTTGTATGCGTTGGTTTTGCAACTATGTTAAAAAATAGTTGAAAAAGGAGAAAATATTATGAAAGATTTAAGAGTTAAAAGGACTTTAATGTCGATTGAAAAGGCTTTTTATGAACTCAGAGCCACAAATCAACTAGAACAAATTAAAGTAAAAACTTTATGCGAAAAAGCAATGATAAACAAAACAACTTTTTACAATTATTTCCCTGATATCTATGCCCTTTCAGACTATCTTGAAAATAAGATTATAGAAGAAAAATTTAAAATATTGCCAAAATATAGTGGAGCACTGTTAAATTCACAGCAACTAATTTATCAAATATATAATTCATTTAATTGTAAAGAAATTATCATCCTTTTTAAAAATCGATTTGATATCCTTATAAATAAATGTGAAAAAAAACTCTTTAAAGAATACGAAAGTACAATAAATACAACAAAAAAACAACTTTATATATCATTTTTTATATATGGTGCATCTCATATTTTGTTTGAAAACAAAGGTACTGAAGAGGAAAAACTTAAGATGCTGAACGAAATATTGAACGATTATCTATTTTTAAAATTGAGTATAAAATTTTAGTATTCATCCAAAAAACTATGATATTCTTGACCTTTTATGTAGCCAATAATGGTGTCAAGACAGACGGCGTCCAAGCTTTTAAAAATGTTATTGTCCACTGCAGGAATTGTTTGTTTTAAAGTGGATATTAAAGCCTTAATCTCTTTTCGTTTTGAACTAAGTTTTCCAACACTTACGCCTTGTGTCAGTTTGCAAGCACAGTTTAAAAATTTAAGATTATTGTAATTGACCCAATGTATTATATCTTCTTCACGAACCATATAAAGCGGACGAATAAGTTCCATACCTTTGTGGTTTGTACTTTTGAGTTTTGGCATCATAGTTTTGAATTGTCCACCATAAAACATACTTAAAAGTGTCGTTTCTATGGCATCATCAAAATGATGTCCAAGCGCAATTTTATTACAACCAAGACTTTTGGCAAATTCGTATAGATATCCCCTTCTCATCCTTGCACAAAGATAACAAGCTGATTTTTCTACATCTTTTACAACTTCAAAAATTGGACTTTCAAAAATTTGCAAGTCTATACCCATATTTTTGGCATTTTCTACAATTAATTTTTTGTTCTCTGGCAAATAGCCTGGATCCATACAAATGAATTTTATTTCAAAATGTTTATTCCAGTGAATTTTTAAAAGTTGCATACATTTCGCAAGCAAAAAACTATCCTTTCCACCAGAGATGCAAATAGCAATTTTATCTCCTTCCTGAATGAGTTTATACCGATCAACTGCATGAATAAACCGTTTATATATAGTTTTTTTAAATTTTTTTGTTATGCTGTGCATAATTTCATCATCTTTCATCATTTCTCCATTAATATTCTAAAAATATAATTAGCGATCATAAGTCCAGCCACTGCTGGAACAAATATGGCACTTTGTGGTTTATGTTCTATTACGTTCGCTTTAGGAATTTCTTTTGAATAAATAACTTTTACATTTTTAATTCCCTCTTCTTTTAAAAGTTTGCGCATAACACGAGCAAGTGGACAAACAGAAGTATTTGCAATATCAGCAATCTCCAACTTTGAAGGATCCAATTTATTTCCGGTTCCCATACAAGAAATAATCTCAACGTTAGACTTTTTTGATTTTCTAATTATTGCCAATTTTGACGAAACCATATCTATAGCGTCTACAACATAATCGTATTTTTTAAAATCTATTTCATCTACATTGGTGTCGTCTATTCTTTTGCATAATGTTTCAACATAACAATTTGGATTTATATCACTAATTCTTTTTTCCATTATATCCACTTTATATTTTCCAACTGTGCTATTTAGTGCAATAATTTGACGATTAATATTACTTTTTTCAATTTTATCAAAATCAACCAGTGTCAATTTCCCTATACCAGATCTTGCAAGTGCTTCAGCAACATATCCACCTACTCCACCAATACCAAAAACTATTACACTCATATTTTGCATTTTATTGAAACTTTCTTCCCCTATAAGGTTTATCAACTTTTTAAACTCTTCCATATATTCTCCACTATTAAATATGAATAAATATGCATTAAAATTTATATTTATTTACCAGTCTTCTCGGCTATATTTTGAATTGTCTTTAATATCGTCATAATAAGAATAATACAACTCTTTAAATTTTTTATTGTTTTTTTTATCATTTTGAATTTTTTTCATCTATTTTCTCCATAATTACCACAGTTTCCACTTCATCAGTTTGTGGAAACATATCATAAGCTTTAATGTTCTTAATCGTATAAATATTCAATAACTCTTTTAAATCCCTAGCAAGCGTATTGGATGCACAAGAAATATAAACTATTTTTTTAGGTTTTATATTTAATATATTTGAAATAACCGATCTTTGCACTCCACCTCTAGGCGGATCAAGTACAAGACAATCAAACTTTTCATAAAGGTTTGATAGCACTTCGCCAGAATCTCCCAAAATAAACTGCACATTTTGAATATTATTAATTCTCTGGATATCCATTGCATCCGAAACTGAAGATTTCTCTATTTCAATCCCATATACTTTTTTTGCTTTTTTTGCAAGTTTACAACTAAGTGTACCTCTACCACAAAAAGCATCGACTACAACTTCATTTTGTACAATGTCGCGAACATCGTTATACAACATTCTTGCAACTTCATTATTGACTTGCAAAAAACTCAAAGGACTTATAAAACATGTAATTTCGTCTTGATATTCAATTTTCTTTATTCCTTTAAGATGATTTAATTGATTAGTTTGTTTATTAAATATGTAAAATCCATAAGTAAAAAATGGACTTAAAATATCTTCTAAATATGAAATTTTTATGTGCTTTACATCAGTTTTTGAAATAAACGTAATAATTATTTGGTTTTTTATTGATTTTATATCTACTTCATCTATCTCCAATTTATTAATTGATAAAAATTCATTAATTGGCTCAATACAACAATTTATAGCATCACAAGCAATGTGGCAATAGTTAACAATCACACACTCTTTACTCTTATTTTTATGCAAACAAAGTTTATTGTCTACAACAGCAAAACGCATATGATTTCTATAATTATATTGAAAATTACTTGATTTTATTTCGCAATCTCCATCAAAATTGGCATATTTTTTTAAGTTTCCTCTGATTTTTATTGATTTTAATCTTAATTGTTCTAAATAGTTTATATGCTGTAATTGACAGCCACCACACTTTCCAAAATAAGGACATGGTGGCTTTACTCGGTTTGGACTCGGCATTATTACCTTATTTATTTTTGCTTTACAAAAACTTACATTTTCCTGTGTTATGGTTATATCCACAATCTCGCTTTGTAATGCACCATCAATAAAAATAATCTTGCCGTCTTTTTGCGCAATTCCTTCACCATTATTTCCATATCTCAATATATTGACTATCATGTAAATAATATATCATATCATATACACTATCGCAATAAAAAAACAGGAGTACCCTGTTTTATATATTTAGTGTATCTTGAGCGCCCTTTGTCATATCTATATCTTCAAATTTGAGTCTTTGATAAAGTACTTGAATATTTTCCAACAGTTTGTTTTCATCATAACAAACCGGATTCCATGTGCTTTGCGCCACTCCAAGTATATCTTTAAGTTTTTGACAACCCTTTGGCATAATTGGACTGTAAAGATTTGCCATATTTGCCATTAAATATAGACAATTAGAAGTTATTTTATCAAACTTTTCAATATCGGTTTTAGCATAAGTCCAAGGAGTGTTTGTATCATAATACTTATTTGCGAACTGAATATAATCATAAAGTTTTGTGCAAGCAGTTTTAAGCTCGCCTGATTCAAACAATTTTCCAATTTCAACATATGTGTCGTTAACATATTTTACAATTTCATCATCTAAATCTATTTTTGGTAATTTTCCTTCAAATTTCTTCTCCAAAAACGCAAGATTTCGGTTAGCAAAATTTCCAAAACCACCAACTATATGTTTGTTGTGAATGAGTATAAAATCTTCCAAACTAAAGGAACAATCTTTTTTTTCTGGATTATTAAGTATAAAGAAATATCTTATACTGTCCGAATCGAAGTTTGCAAGAAGTGTATTGACTGTGATAAGATTTCCCTTGCTTTTACTCATTTTATCATTGTTGAGATTCACATACTCACATGAAACTATCATCTCGGGCTTATTCAAATCCTTATCAATAGCATCCAAAAGTGCTGGCAAAATGATGGTATGGAACACTATATTATCTTTGCCGTGAACATAGTATGAAATGGTGTCATTTGACTGCAAAAAGAGCGGATATTTTATGCCCTTTTTCTCACAAGCCATCTCACAAGTTGTGAGATATCCCAAAACAGCATCTATCCAAACATATACACGCTTATCTTGATAGCCCTCAAAAGGAAGTTCAATTCCCCAATTAAGTGCACGTGTTATTGCCCTGTCTACAAGGCCTTGCTTCAAATATTTTTGTGTTTCATTTATCGCTGTCGGACGCCAAGAATGTTTGTTTTTGTTTAAATATTTTAAGATAATATCCTCAAATGCAGATAATTTAAAGTATAGATTTGTATCTTCTTTTAAAATAGTTTTTGTCCCGCAAATTTTACAGGTCTTATCTTTAAGCATTTCAGGCGTAAGAGATGTTAAACATTTGTCGCACTGGTCGCCATTTGCCTCACTTCCACACACCGGACAAATTCCCCTGATCTCTCTATCAACAACAAACTTCTGACAATGGGGACAATAGTCATTAAGTTCAGTCTTTTCATATAAAAGACCTTTGCTATTTATTATTTTTAAAATATTTTCAACATTTTCTTTATGCCTTTGTGTCATCGTGTTTGAATAGACATCATAAGTAAACATAAGATCACTAAAATTTTTTAAAAATTCATCATGGTAGTGTTTCGCAATTACTTCCGGCGAAATTCCCAAACTTTGAGCTCTTTGTGTTATAGGTGTACCGTGGCAATCTGAACCCGAAACATATATGACATTTTTGCCTTCCATCCTAAAAAAACGAGCAATAACATCACCCGGAAGCAATGCTGCCAAGTGTCCTATGTGCAACGAATTGTTAGCATATGGCCATGCGCCACCAATAAAAATATTTTTCATCTTACTCTCCAAATTACAATCAAAAAATATGCAAAGTGCATATCCCAAATTGTCAAAACCTTTCGCAACCGAAAATTTTTACAAAATTTTTTTATTTTTATCTACAAAACGCCCAAAAGCAGTTATTTAAGGAACTAAACTCCCGCTTTTGAGCATTTTCCAGCCTCGTCTTACTTGTTTTTGAACAGCTTTCTATAATAGAAAACATAACTTTTAAACTAACCTTGATAAATGATTAAACTTACAAAATATAATATAATGCAAATTGCCATTATTGAAATAAGTGTAACTGTTGCACGAGAAAGTCTTACATTTCGAGATTCACCTTTGTTTTGTGCATAGTAACTTTCCTGTCCCACAGCCCCACTTAAAGCATTGCTGCCATCTTCATTTGAATTGGACTGAAGCAGTGTTGTAACTATTAGCATTATAGCACAAAGCACAGTGATGCTAATAAGCACTATTCTTACAATGGGAAATGATGACTCAACCCAATATGGTACAAGTGAAGTTAAAATTTGTGATAAGTGTTTCATTTTGTCTCCTTTATTAAAATCCATATATACTAAACAATAATATAATACCCGAAACGATTATAAAAAGCAAAACATTTACGAACTTTATTTTGGGTTTATTGCTTTTATTTGAAATATTTTTTATAAATTCCATTACAATAAACATGTCAATTATTGCAAGCAATGCCACAATGGTAATTTTCAAAGCGTTGTTCATGGTTGCTATGCCCGTAATTATGTCATTAAAGAACTTTTCCATAATCACTCCCTAAATTTAATTTTATCATATTTAACAAAACAAGTCAATATTATAGGTCTTTACTTATATAATTGAGGGCAATCTCAAAAATATCCCTTACCTCATCACTGGCATAGGAATAAAAAATTTCCTTGCCTTTTTTTTCAGATTTTACAAAACCAGCATCTTTTAACACTCTTAGCTGATGAGAAATCGCACTTTTGGTCATATTCATAATGGAAGATAAGTCGCTGACACAAATTTCATTTTGGTCAAGCACACTAAGTATACTAATTCTTGTATTATCGCTAAGAATATGAAAAAAGTTGGCAAGCTTTAAAAGTAATGGGTTTTGATTAAATCCCCTTTTAAACAACTTTACCACGTCTTCATGTAAAACTCTGCAATCACAACCTTTCTCCGCTTTCCCCATCTTATATACTCCTTTAATTGAATGAAAATTCAACTACATTTTATTTGATTGTAAATAAAAAGTCAATAAATTTTGAATATTAAAAAATTTTTTTCACAAAATAAGTGTAAAAGGAGATGAAAAAATGATAGTTGTAAATTATATTGCCTTTATACTGTTAGCTATCGGTGGATTAAACTGGGGCCTTATTGGGCTATTCAATTTTAACTTAGTTAGTGCAATTTTTGGCTCTGAAAGAACCATCGGAAACAGAATAATCTATATTCTAGTATTTATTGCTATGCTTTGGCTTATATTCTCCATCATTTATAGCAATGGCTACATTTTGTTTAGAAACTTATAAAAATTGCAATAAAAATAGGGTTTTTGAAGAAAATTTCCTTCATTTACCCTATTTTTTTTAATATTCTATGTTTTTTGTATCTTCTAAAATATTTTCATTCGCTTGTGAAATTTGCTTAATAAGTGTATCTATGACTTTCAAAATTTTCGTTGGCTTTGCACCTTTTTTGCTTCTTCTTAAGAATTGACAAAGTTCTTCTTTTCCACTCTTTAAGGCGAGTTTTTGTTTCACTGCATTCTCACCTTCTATTAAACTATTAAAGTTTGACATCCAATTCACTGTACTTTCACGATCATATATCCAAAGAATTCGATTGATTATTTGCTCAACTGTTTTTACTTTCGGTTTGTATGGCTCACTTCTTTTATCTACAATGTTTTCATTATATAAGTTTTTTAATATAGCCATATTTTGAACTTTTGGCACACCAACACCAATCGCACTGACTTCTGCCAACTTTAGTTGGTCATGAGTTATATTTTTAAAATCTATCTCAAAACCCGCCCTTCTTGCCAGTTCGGATAGAAAAATTTTTTTTGTTCTGCCGTTACCTTCTCTAAACGGATGAAGAAAATTTAGTTCGTTAGCATAGTAACTAAACAACTCAACAAATTCCATTTTGGAAAGTTTTGTCAAAAATTTATCTTTGGCAAGGTTATTAAATAATTCATCGCTTCCATAGCGCAAAAATTCAACATTGAAAAACAATGTTTCGCCTTTCGTTATATTCGTTGTCCTGTATTCTCCCGCCCAAG
Organism: uncultured Clostridia bacterium; assembly: GCA_944383335.1. Lineage (GTDB taxonomy): Bacteria > Bacillota > Clostridia > Christensenellales > UBA1242 > UBA5893. The sequence continues at coordinate 29,668 of CALWPD010000003.1, read as the reverse complement.
GATAGATGTCTTGAAAAAGAATTTTGTGTATGTAGCAAAGCGTTTTAGCATTTAATGGCATATTTTTAAGTTTTCCACTCTCAAGTAATTCCAAGGCCCGCTGAGCAGAAATTTTACTTTCTTTTTCTTTACAATCTTTAATATCAACAATGCCAAGTTTATTATCAAGATAGGGTAAGCTTTTCTTTTGTTCATCGTTCGCTGTATCGTATTTTAACATTTCTCTTTTCTATTCCTTTGTTGTAAGATTTTTTTTATTTGATTTGTTGCTGTACCTGACAATGCCGTTTTTTCAAGATCCAATTTATCTTCATTTGAAAGAATATAACCTTCACTACTCCAAATATTTAACACTTGTTCGATATTTTTAATTTTTTGTATAGATAACTTATTCACTATTACACCTCAAAATTTATTGTATCACCAAAGTGGTGTACCGTCAATGTTATATATTATCAAAATTTACACAATATAACAGTATGAAAAAAATATTACTATATTTAAGTGCTTTTGTGCCTTTATATATGCTTGTGATAATCAAGATACTCATAGATATCATATTTTTTAATCTTTCTTTTAATTTTTTAAACACTTTCACAATAATATTATTTTCTATTTTGATTTTTATGGGATGTTATGGTGCATATATGGCAATAAAGCATGAAACAACTCCGAAATCTAAGATAAAAATAGTTACAGCCACAAATATCACAGAAAAATATTTTTTGGGCTATTTCTCACTTTTTGTACTATTTGCACTAAGTTACGAACTCGAAAAAGTTAGTATGTTTGTGGTTTTTGTACTGGTTATTATTTTTATCGGCATAGTTTATGTTAAAAATGACCTATTTTATATCAATCCTTTTTTAAACATATTGGGTTATAATTTCTATGATATAACATTTATCAATCTTGACAAAAATAAGGGCGAGCAAAGTGCAAAATTTTTCTACAAAGGCAATATAGAAAACATCGAAAGCCCTTTCATTGCCTATCTTAGTCATGAGAATTTTAGTATGATTGATAAATAGCAAAAAAATCACACTTGCAAATATGTGCATATTATGGTATAGTATAACAAGGTTGGTACCATGGAATTAAAAAATAAGATTTTTGAACAGTTTGTTATACAAAATCTGTTTGGAAAAAATTATGCTTCGGTGTTTAACAAGATTTCAAAAACTTTGCATGTCAATGATAAATTGCTGACTTTTGCAATAAATGAACTTATACAAGAGAAAAAAATTAAATTAAAAAACAAACGATATTTTTGTGGTTTGGAATCTACAACCGGAATTTTGCATGGTAACAAAAATAAATGTTATTTAGAAATAAAAACACAAAACAAATTTGTCCCTATCACAAACCCCAATGGTGCAAAAGATGGAGATATAATATCTGCATATATAATAAACGATAACTTAAAAGAAACAGCAGTTGTTGTTTCTATTTTGCAAAAGCAAAATGAATTTTGTTATGGCAGAGTTGTCAAGTTGAAATCAAATGCAATAATTATGATTGATGAAAATAATAAGACGATTCTTTTACCCAACGATGAATTGACACAAAAATGCATTGGCAAAAGTGTTTGCGTGAAAATCGAATCAAAACAAGAGGGACATATCCCAGTTGGTTCCATATATAAAGTATATGGTAACGCTAATGATCCAATCGTTGAAAATATTGTAATTGCAGAAAAACATGGGTTTAAAAAAGATTTTAACAAGGATGTAATAAAAGAACTTGATTCAATCCCAAGCAAAGTTACACGAGAAGAGACTTTGAATAGAGTTGATTTAAGAAAACTAAACATAATAACCATAGATCCTAAAACTTGCAAAGATATGGATGATGCAGTCTATGTTGAAAAAATAAAGGATGGGTTTAGGCTTGTCGGTGCCATTGCAGACGTTAGCCACTATGTAATACCTGGAAGTAACCTCGATAAAGAAGCTTATAAACGTGGCACAAGTTGCTATCTTGGAGATGGTGTTTACCCTATGCTTCCTGAGAAACTTTCAAACGAAATATGTTCACTAAATGAAAATGTTGATAGGCTTGCTATAAGCATAGCCATAGACTTTGACAATGATGGCAATCGAATAAGATATTCAATCAAGCCAGCGGTTATAAAAAGCAAGCATAAATTAAGTTATGATGTTGTTGATCAAATATATTTGAAACAAAACAATATGCATAACAAGTACGCTGATATTAGTGGCCAAATTAATTTGATGTTTGACCTTTATAAAGTTTTGGATAAAGAACGCAAACAGCGTGGCGCAATAATGATAAATTCAAAAGAACCTGATTATGTTTTGGACGAAACTAAAACATTTGTTGAAGGCGTTGAAGATCACTCTGCTCTGCTCTCTACAAAAATTATCGAAGCGTTTATGCTCGCAATCAATGAAGCTATTGGCGATTTTTTTGTAAAGAATAACCTTTTAACGCTTCGTAGAATACATTTTTCGCCACTTAATTCGCAAATAGACGAATTGAATTTAGTATTAAAAAAATATAACTTACCACCAGTGAATAGTGATGTAAAAAGTTTCCAGCATGTATTAAATATGATAAAAAATAAACCATACGAAGAGTACATAACATACAATGTTCTGCGAAGTTTGCAAAAAGCAATATATTCGCCTTTAAACGAAGGGCATTTTGGCTTGGCTTCAAAAGATTATATTCAATTCACTTCACCAATAAGACGATATCCCGACCTTGTGGCACACAGAATCTTAAGCAGTTACTTCACAGACAAAACATATTCACCAACTTATGAAGAACTTGATGCAATGGGCCTGCACTTAAGCAAAAAAGAACTTGACGCCAAAAATGCAGAAATTGAAAGCAATAATTTAATGAATGCAATTTGGGCAGAAAATCATATTGGTGAGAAATTTGATGCAAAAATTTTTAATATTGAACCTTCTCGTGTAATTGTTCAGTATGGACTTTTAACATTTGTTATCCCAATGCAAAATTTATCTTCCAACGGCTATAGGTTTGATAAAAGCAGACAATGTTTATTAAGGTTTGATAATAAAGCGTTAAAGATAACCGACACAATACCGGTAGTCATTAAAAAGGCGGATAGAACAAAGCGTGAGATAACTGCTTTGTGCGACTTTGACAAGCACGCAAATTTGAGTTGTGATAAATATTTATAAAATTATTTGATAATTCCTTAAAATTGTGATACGCTATACACAAAACATTTTAAGGATTTTTTTATGTTTAATTTAGAATATTCAAGAATAAGTATATCATTACTTTTAAAAATTTTGTTACCTATTGGAATTGTCTCTGTGGTTTTGTGTTTATATTTTGCATTATTTTCAAATTCTGACAAGGCAAAAAAGATCACCAAAATTATTATGGCAAGTTTAATCGCACTTCTTCTTTTGATACGGCTTTGTTTTTGGATTGTTAGAGCGGTGCATCTTAGCAATAGTTACTCTTTCTCATTTTTCTTACTTTCACTTGGTATAAATGGCGATTACGCTGTAACTACACTTTTAATGTATGTTGCAATGATTGCACTTTTTATCAGTGCTTTTTCAAAAACAAACAATAATATAGTTGACTTTTGCAAACATACACTTTTGGGGATTGGCTTACCACTTGGAATAATTCAGTTATTTAGAATTGACCTTGTAATTAATCCAATCGACAATGTCTATCACATTCTCAACATTATCTCAATTTTATTTACTATACTTTTGTTATTTGTTCCAATTTACTTCTTAAAAATTGGTGAACTTAGACCAAGGCTTCAAAAATTTTGGCTTGCCATATCAGGATACACAATGATTGCATGTTTATGTATGTCTTTATCTATTGTAACTGTAAACGGAAATATCGCTGAAATGACTTACTCCAATTCGCTTATTAAACTTGGTATAGATATTGACTTCCCTTGGCATCTACTTGTATCCATACCCGCATTTTTAATTATTTGCTTTGTCGTTTACTATATTGTAACACTTGCATACAAAAAGATAACGCATGACCCAGTAACTTTGGAATATAAGCACCGAAATGAATTTTTTGATTTATATTGTTTTGCGACAAAATCACTATGTTCCATGCAAGGACTTTTGGTACTAATTATTTTAGGTACTATAACACGGAACCCAATAGGTAGTTATTTTGGCCTTTTTTGCCTAGTGCCACTTATTATGACGATGTTTTGTGTTTGGACTGCATATGAAATGGAAAAACAGGCAGAACTTGACGACGAGAGTGTATTTGACAAAGGAAATCATGAAGCCAAAAAAATTATAACAATCTCACTGATCGGCAATTTGATTTTTGGACTTGTTGTGGCAAAACAAATCAAGAATGAACGCGAAACAATAATCGAAAGAAAACAACGAGAAGAAAAAAGAAAACAAAAAGAAATACAAAACAAAAAAATTGAAAATCAATAATTACAGTAACGGAGAATTAAATACGAAAACATGTTATATGGACGTCAATAATTTCTGATATCATTGGAATAATAAGTTTGGTTTTAATAATTACACTTGATGGCTTGGGCTATTTTTCTGCAAATATTGAAACATATTTGATGCACATATTGTTCATAATTTTAGTTTGGTTGCCTTTGTTGTTTGAAATAATTTTTAAAACCAATCTCAACTTGATACTTATTATTTTAATTGAATTATTTTTGTTTGCCACCACCATCATAGGTACTGCATGGAACGTTTATTCAATTTTTACTCCCCTGGATAAAATTATTCATATTTGTAGCGGAATATTGTTTGGTCTTTTATTTTATGATATCTATACAAAACTTAGTAAAACACAACTTAGTCCTTTTTGGTTATGCCTTTTCATTTTTTCATTTGCAATGATGATAGGTGGAGTGTGGGAAATAATCGAATTTTCACTTGATGGAATCATCCCTGGACAAAATACGCAAAAATGGCAAGGCTTTGTTGGCAGAGACGCACTTAATGACACCATGTTTGACCTTATTTGCGACTTTATTGGAGCCATAATTATTGCAGTGTATGTGTTTTTTTACAAACGAAGGACATATAAACAAAAACAAACACAAATTAAAGAGTAGGATTATCACGCCGTTTTTAACAGCGTAGCAGGATTATAAATCCTATTTTTTTTTCAACACTGGATATCCCATACCTTCTATATTTCTGTTGTGTGTAATACCTTTTGAACTTTGAAGCAACACCCTTTTTACTTGATCAGGTTTAAGATGTGGATATTTTTGCAAGATTAGTGCACATATGCCTGCAATCATTGGAGCAGAAACACTTGTTCCCGAAAGTGTTACATAATCACTGTGCCGTCCACACGACACAATGTCTACACTTGGCGCAACAACATCAGGTTTTATTCTTGAAAAAGCAGGCCCACGAGATGAAAAAGGTGCAATTTCAAAAAAATTCTCGTTAAATGTGTCGCCTATTCTGTTGTCATCAAAGCCTCCAACTGTGATTATCTTTGATGAAATTCCCGGACTTTTTATTGTGTAATATTCAGGACCACTGTTGCCCGCCGCGGCAACAACAACAATCCCACTATTCCAAAGTTTCTCTGCCCCACGCATAATTGGGTCATTATGCCCCAGTGGCTCACTACCAAAACTCATACACACAACGCGAATGTCATATTTCCTTTGATTTTTGTACACCCATTCAACTGCGTCCAAAATTGTGGTTGCCGAAGCCTCACCATTTTGATCGAGCGCCTTTATAGAAATTATATCAGCATTTTTTGCAAAGCCACTATATTTGCCAAATGACATTATTCCACTACCACAAAGCACCCCCGTAACAAAGGTACCATGCCCATTATCATCATATGGCATTTTCTGCTTATGTACAAAATCAACAAATTTTTTTATTCTGTTTTTTCCAAGTGTAAAATCAAGATGTGGACAAATTCCTGTATCAATTATTGCCACAGTAATGTTATCGCCAGCGTACTCAATATCATCCACTCCCATGATCTTACGTGCAACATTACAAAATGACTGCACTTTACTAGAATGCGCTATGTATTTAACAAATGGCATTCGAGCAAAATCATATACATCATTAAGGGTTGCGTCCAAACAAAATAAGTTAAGAAATTGATATTCTTTAAGTATTTTAACATTACGTTTTTCAAAGTACCTTCTTGCTTTTGGAAAATCAAAAACTTCAACTAAGCATATTTGCTTGGGTTTGGAGTCGGTCAACATAAAAACATTTTCTAAATTTGTATCTATTTTTCTCATATATCATATTATTTAAGTTGTGATAAAATTGTCATTAAATATTTTTGCTGTTCATCTGTTAAGTATGGTAAAATTTGGTTAATCTGGCTTTGCAGTTTTTCAAAATCAAAACTTCCATCATTTTTTTGCCTGTCAACGTTTTTTAAAAGTTCGCCCATAAGCGAATTTGAATCCATATCCTTGTATTTTTCAAAAAGTTTTTCCACATCTTCGGTTTGACTGTTCTGTGTTTCAGTGTTTGCCGTTTGATTTTTAACTTCTTTTTTTTGTGTAGATTTAAACTCACTAAATTTCATAAAAATTTTCCTTTTTTCACTAAAACATTATATGCTTGCATAATATATTTAGTGATGGAAAATAATTTTAATATATATGCAAACTTAAATAATGATTCGAATAATTCAAATCAAGAGCAAAATAACTCAAACACCACACCACTTATTCAAAAAATTTTGCCACTTATTTTATCAGGCAAAAATTTTAATGAAATTTTGCCATCACTAACAAATATTAAAAATGTCAATCCTATGCTTGCTAATGCATTGAGTAGTGTGCAAAAAAGTGAAAAAAATATAAAAAAAATTGAGAGTGATAAAATTGATTTATCACATCTCACTAAAATCAATTAAATACATATAATGGTGTGGAGGAACTTATGACAAGAGACTATAGAGTATATAAAGAATATCCACACTTTGATATGCGTTGTGGGTGTGGCTGTGATCCTTGTAACAATCACTGCCATTCACCAAATTTTCCAAATTTTCCAGATTTTTGTCAACAACCTTGCCCACCACAATGCTCACCACATCGCTCTAAATGCAAACCAATAAATTCTTGCGATGATTTAATGTGGCTTATGATTGGTATAGGTATTGGTCAAAGGTTAGATAAGTGATTCGTAGGTTTTGAGTAATTTTCTCATTTCGGCAAATACATAGTCGAAAGTTGACTTTTGCGATAAATCTACTTTTGCAACTTTTAAAAGTGAAATAGGATCAAGGGTTGAACCAAGTGTTAGAAACTTTCTATAACCTTGTAGCACTTCACTATCTTTACTTGATATTTTGTTGGCAATATAAAATGCAGAAATTAATCCTGTTGCATATTTATAAACATAAAATGATGTGTAGAAATGCGGAATCCGCGACCACTCATATTTTATTTCATCAATAAGTGTAACGTTCTCACCAAAATATTTTTTATTCAAATTGTAGTAATATGAATTAAGTGCTTCAGCGGTTGTATCGTTGCCCTTTTCATAGGCACTATGAGCATATTCTTCAAATTCAGCAAAAAGCGTTTGACGGAATATTGTTGAATAAAACATTTTGAAAAGATAATCAAGATAATATAATTTTTCCTGATTATCTTTTGCTTTTGACATAAAATAATTAACTAATAGCATCTCGTTTACTGTGGATGCAACTTCGGCCACAAATATTTCATACCCCGCTTTTTGCTCAACTTGGTATAAATTTGAAAAATATGTGTGCATGCTGTGTCCAAGTTCGTGTGCCAAAGTGAATACATCATTTATTGTATTTTCAAAATTCAGAAGCACAACAGGATGCTTTTTGTATGCACCCCAAGAAAATGCCCCCGTGTCCTTGCCATCATTTGTAAAAACATCTATCCAACGCTGTTCTTTGGCAGTTTTAAGAATATCTATATAATCATTTCCAAGCACTTTTAAAGCATCTAAAACGGCATCATAGGCCTGCTCGTATGAATATGATTTTTCAAGACTATCACAAGAAGGTGCACGCATATCGTAAATTGCAATTTTGTCCAATCCCAGTATTTTTCTTTTAAGTTCAAAATAACGATGAAATACATCAAGGTTAGCATTTACACATTCAACAAGTGTAATGTAAACATTTTTGTTTACATCTTCAGCAAACATTGAAGCATCTAAACAAGTTGGAAAATTTCGTACTTGACTATAAAAGCAATCTGACTTTATATTTCCAAGATACACCTGCGTAATGGTTTGGTTTAATTTTCCGTAGGCACCATTCATTGATCTAAAAGCATTTTTTCGAAGAGTTCTGTCAGAAGATTGACTATAGCGGTTGTACACTGAATTGTTCATTTTATATTTTTTACCATTGCAATCTTCTATATCATCAAACTTTATGTCAGCGGTGTCAATTTTATCAAATATGGAAGAAAATTGTCCTGAGAAAAGTCCTGTTTTTGCAAGCAATTTTTCTTCAGCTTTTGACAGCATATGTTTTTTATTTTTTATTATATCTAAAAAATATAAATCATAATTTTTAAAATCAATATCTTGAGATAATTCCTTTAAGTATTCATCACTTAAATCATTTAATTCACTATCGATAAATGAATAAGCTTCGCTTATTTCAACAGACAATTTTTCTATTTTATTCAATATGTTTTGATAAATTGAATTTTTTGAATTCTCTTTTGTTTTAAGGCTCGCAAACACATATAAAAGACCAAGTTTACTAGATATCTCACTCTCTTTTGTAAGGCAAGATAAAATATCATATTTATTATTTAATTTATGCTCAAATTTAATTATTTCTTTATAATTATTTTGCACATAATTATACATATCTTCCCAAGCGGATAAATCCTTGAAATATTCTGTTAAATCCCATTTATATTTTTCTTCAATTTTTTCTCTTTCCATTATAACTCCTATTTTTTATTATCTATTTCTTTTTGAAAATAATTCCAAGGTTTATCATTTGGTGGAAAGTAAATAAATGTCATTTTTTCTTTTTTGGTTGGATGAATAAAACAAAGTTTATATGCCCAAAGTACGAGATTACCTTCTTTTGCACCTGCATATCTATGGTCGCCAAAAATTGGTGCACCTGCGTTTTTTAATTGAACTCTTATTTGATGACTTCGTCCCGTATGCAAATTTATTTCTACTAAGTTTAGATAATTTTTCTTGGACAAAACAACATAGTCAAGTTCTGCACGTTTTGAAAAAGGTGTTGTTTTAGATACAATTTTAACAAGGTTAGTTTTATTATCTTTTTTTAAATAGTCAATTAATTTTCCTTTATCATCTTTTAATACACCTTTACAAATAGCAAGGTAAGACTTTTGCATCTCATGTCTTGCAATTTGTTCACTCAGTCTTTTGGCTGCTTTAGAAGTTTTTGCAAACACCATAAGTCCGCCCGTTACCCTGTCAAGCCTATGCACAAGCCCAACATACACATTACCCAACTTGTGATACCTTTGTTTAATATGTTGTTTAACTAGCGTTAACATATCCATATCTTTACTACTATCAGCTTGTGATGGCACATTTTGTGGTTTTATGCATACCAAAATTTGGTTATCTTCATAAACAATAGCTATTTCCATACCTTTACTCCACTTGCGCCACATGGGAGAATAAGCCCATCACGACACTTTATACCAACCTCGTATGATAAAATATTGCCATCTGCAAACACGAGTTTTAATATATTGTTCAAAACAAGTGGCTGAAGCCCAGTTGTATAAGAATTTATAAGCACAAAAAGTGGACTTTTTGAAAGCACATTTTTGCAAAGTTTGACAAAGTCAAATAAGTTGTCCTCAAGTTTCCACATTTCTCCACTTGGTCCACGTCCATAACTTGGTGGATCCATAATAATGGCATCATAGTGATTGCCACGCCTTATTTCGCGTTCGACAAACTTTTTACAATCATCCACAATATACCTTATTGGTTTTGTTTCAAGGTTGGAAAGTTTAATATTTTCCTTACATCTTTCAACCATATTTTTACTTGCGTCAACATGCGTAACAATGGCACCTGCGCTTGTGCAAGCAACAGTTGCACCACCTGTGTAACCAAAAAGATTCAAAACTTTTATTTCACGATTTGCATTTTTTATTAAAGAAATCATCATATCCCAATTCGTTGCTTGCTCTGGAAAAAGACCGGTGTGCTTAAAGCCCATCGGTTTAATTAAGAATTTTAAATCACGCCAAGAAACCACCCACTCTGCCGGAATTTTTTTTAAATATTCCCACTTGCCACCACCTGATTTACTACGGTGATAATGTGCACAAAGTTCTGGAATTTTTAAAGATTTTTCTGTGTTCCAAATAACTTGCGGATCGGGGCGCAAAAGATAAACATTTCCCCAGCGCTCTAACTTTTCACCTTTTGAGGTTGAAATTACCTCAAAATCTTGCCATTCTTCGTTATATCTCATAATTAGCCCTTAATTTTTATAACTACTTCTTCGCCACCAACGATTATTGTTTGCACAATGTTTGCATTTTGTACATCACCAAATTTTGTAACTAATACTTCGCTTATTATCTTATCCATAAACTTATTTACAACTTTGTTTATACTTTCATCGTCTGAATCGATTTCAAGTTCGATTCTTTGTTCAATTTTAAGTCCACTCTCTTTACGAAGTACCTGAATTGCACGGACAAGTTCACGAAGTAAGCCTTCAAGCATAAGGTCTTCATCAAGAGTTATGTCAAGTACAACAGTTATACCATTTTCGCTTGCAATAACGTAGTCTTTTTTAGGTTTCAAACAAAGTGTAAACAAATCACTCGAAAAATTTTGTCCAAGTAGGTTTACGCTGTCATTTTTATAACCTTTAACTAGGTTTTGCATTGCGTCAGCCGAAGCCTCCAAAAGTTCTGCCTTTGCCTTTTGAACATCACCTTTTAGGACTGCTCCCGCTTTTTTAAAGTTTACTTGCAAATATTCATCATTAAAGTTGGTTGCATCGTTTTCAAAGACGATATTTTTTATATTCAACTCATCTTTTATTATATTTTCATATGCAAGTATTGCTTTTTGAGCCTTTTCGTCAACAGTTACATACATTGTTTTTAATGGTTGTTTGATTTTTAATTGATTTTCATTTCTGAGACGTTGTGCTAAGTTAATAACATTCCTTGCAACCTGTGTTTGATAAATTATGTCATTATTATCTATCTCATAACTTGTATCAGCAAAGCCATCCATAAATATTGATAATTTAGAATTTTTATTTATACATCTTACGAGATTTTGATAGATATATTCGCACATAAATGGCATAATTGGTGCCATAACTTTTGTGATATTTTTAAGCGCATAATAAAGCGAAAAATATGCACAAAGCTTATCATCTCCTTCGCTCTTCCAAAATCTTCTACGACTTGTGCGAATATACCAATTTGAGACATTGTCTATCAAAGTTTCAAAGTCCTTAACAACATTAAAGTACCTTTGATTTTCATAGTTATCAATGCTATCATGAACAAATTTGTTAACCGAGATGATTAGCCACTTATCAACAATATCCAACTTTTCAGACTTGAATTTTGTTATATCTGGATTGTCCAAAACATAATATGTGTTAAAGAATACATATGCATTCCAAAGCCCTAGAATTTTTCGTCGTGTTTCATCGCAAATATTAAACCCAAAACGAGTGTCATTTTGCATATTATTGGATGCAAAAATATATCTTAAAACATCTGCACCGTATTTATCTACAACTTCATCAAAACTTATGTTGTTTGGACCTGATTTGCTAAATTTGGAACCATCTTCAGCAACAAGCATCGCAAATCCAATAACCTTTTTGTATGGTGCGCGATGTTCCAAAGCAACGCTCATAAATAGCAGTGAATAAAACCAAAGCCTTATCTGTTCTTTCATTTCAATTACGCACTCAGCGGGAAAGTCTTTTTCCCAATATTTTCTATCTGTGAAATACTTTTTTGTGCTAAATGGAGTTATTCCAGCATCCAACCAACAATCGCCAACTTCGGATACACGCTTTACTTTATGATGACATTTTGGACAAGTTATCTCAATCTTGTCGATGTATGGGCGGTGCAAATGTGGCAAACTTTCAACTTCTGCATTGCTAGACAATTTTTTTAACTCATCAAGTGAACCAACTACAGTCAATTCTCCACAATGTTCGCATCTATAAAATGGTAATGGCAAACCATAAAAACGCTTTCGAGATATATTCCAATCTCCCATATTTGTTAGCCAATCAAGCATACGTTTTTTTATGAATGCCGGTTGCCATTCTACTGTGTCTATTGCCTTTATAAGTTCTGGACGGATTTCATCCGCACTTAAATACCACTCTTTACTTAATCTAAATATAAGTGGATTTTTACAACGCCAACATATTGGATAGCGGTGTTTGTGCTTGTGTGTATAATAAAGTTTGTCCTGTTTCTTTAGTTCATCAAACACAATATCAACGACTTCAGTTGTCTTTTTACCCGCCAAAAATCCAAAATCTGAATAGAATACACCATTCTCATCAACTGGGCAAACTTTTTCAAGTCCCAACTTTTCACCAAGCTCAAAGTCCTCTTGTCCACAACCAGGTGCAATATGAACGGCACCAGAGCCTTCGGTTGCGTCAACCATATCCCAAGCCACTATTTTGTGCACAAAATGTTGTTGTTTAAACTGTGGAAAACAAGTTTCATATTCAAGACCAACAAGTTCACTGCCTTTAACAGTTTTTTCAATGCTCAAAAGGTCATCTTTCAAACATTTTTTTGCATCACTACAAACTATTAATTTTCTATTTGTGCTTTTTACTTTACAGATGATATAATCAAGTTCAGGATTTACAGCCACTGCCACATTGGATGAAAGAGTCCATGGAGTTGTTGTCCAGACCACGATGGACAAATCTGAATCTTTGATTGGCAACTTAAAAAATACAGCCAAGTGCTCCATATCTTGGTAATTATCCGCAACTTCGTGCTCGCTTAATGATGTGCCACAATGGCTACACCAAGGCATTGGCCTATGCTTTTCAATAAGCCAACCTTTTTCATAACATTTTTTAAGAAAATACCATATTGATGTTATGTTCTCATCTGTATTAGTGTAATATGAATTATCCCAGTCCATCCACTGCCCAAGTCTTTTTGACTGGTTAGAAATTATAGACGAATAATATTTTACCCTTTCCATACACTTTTCAACAAACTTGTCCATACCATATGAAAGGATGTCAGGTTTACCCTTGAGTCCAAGTTCTTTTTCAACATTTACTTCAACCCAAAGCCCTTGTGCATCAAAACCATTTTGGAAACAACTATCATAGCCTTGCATGCTTTTATAACGCAGCATAATATCTTTTAATGCACGATTCCACACATGGTGAAGTTTCATTTCGTTGTTGGCAGTTATCGGTCCATCCAAAAAAGGATACCATTTGCCTGTTTTGGAATTTTGGTCTCGCATTTTTTCAAAACAATGTTCCTTATCCCAAAAATCTAATATGTCTTTTTCTAATCTTACAAAATTTGGTAAGCCTTGCTCTTTTTTCATATTTCTTGTCCTTTTTAAACAATCAAGTGTAACATAATCATCATAATGATGTCAAATTGAAGCTTTATAAATTTAAAAATCCAAACCTTTTATAAGATTTGGATTTCTAAATTAGCAAATCATACCTATCAGCAAACTAATGACCTTACAACTATCAAAAAGTATGAAGGTGAGAAATTAGTTAAAATAAGGCAATATTATTCTCGTAATTTTTTCTTTGGTGCAAGAACCTATCACAAAAAGTAAACACTCTATGCCAAGCACTACGCACCACCATTCAATATGTATATTAAACACTACTCCTTTTAATGTTGTTATCAAAATTTCACCCTTACCCGCCGTCAAACTATCGGCATCTATTCCAAACACCACATTCCCCATAGTGTCGGTACGAAAGATATTTTGTTCACCTATCAGACTCGCAACACGGGCCACCACTTCATCACTTGGATGTTTGTAACCATTTCCCTCGCCAACTGAGATTACTGCATAACTTGGATTTACTGCTTCCAAAAATTCTTGTGATGTAGATGTATTGCTGCCATGATGACCTAACTTTAAAATATCACAATCCAAAAAGTTTGGAATGTCTCCATAATTTTCTAAAACCTCATTTTCTACCAATGTTTCAGCATCTCCGGTAAGTAATATTTTACGATATTTATATTCAATGAGAATAATTGGAGAATAGTTGTTTGCATCGGTATACTTTGACTTTGATGGGGATAAGAATTGAACCTCGTATTCACAATCACTTTTTAGAGATAATGGGTTTATCATTGTTTGAGAGACATACATTTTACATTTTTCCAAATTGGCTTTTTCAATCATTGTTGTATAGCAATCAGTGTTGCAAGTATTTACTTGAGAAGAAACATATCCCAATTCCTTCATTTCATCATCAGTATAAACATTTGGTCTAAAAAATGTAAGTACATTAAAATTATCAAACACAACATCAGCACCGCCAACATGGTCTCGATCCTGATGTGTTGCTATAAAATAATCAATATCTCTATCTGATCTTGTGGCAAAAATTTGGTTTAAATATTTCAAAAGATCATCTTCGTTTGAATTGTCTCCAGAATCCACAAGCATAACTTTATTATCTGGAAATTCTACAAGTATACTATCACCTTGACCAACATCAATTATGTGTAACTTAAGTTCGCAGTTTTCGACATCTTCTGAAATTGGTGGATTGATTAGTTCATTTACCCAAACTTCCAAAATATCATTAAAGAAAAATGTAGAACAAACTATTACAGAAATAGCGATAAATATCAATAATCTTAATTTCAAATTTCTCTTTTGCTTTGCTTTAGCCATTAACCTCTGCTTCCTCTCGACTGAATTTTTCTTTATATTTGCCTTTTGGTGGTTTTTTACTAAGTAATGCCAAAATTTCAGGCATTTTGTCAATAGCTTCTTTATAACCCTCGTCCACCATATCCATCATACCTTCGGTCTTGGATGCAGAGAACCGCTTGGTTTCCGGACCGATCATCACATCGGCACTAAGGTATCCACGAAGTGCTGTATTTTCCATTAAAATCCGTATAGAACATGACACAACATCCACAAGTTTTAAACTATCTGTACCATATGTACGATGTTTGTTTACATCCACACCAATACAATAATCACACCCAAATTTTTTGGGTACATTGGTTGGAATAGTGTTTTTAAGCCCGCCATCACAAAGATGATATTTTTCAAACACAACAGGCACAAAAACACCTGGAACACAGCAACTTCCAGCAACGGCTTTAGCAAGGTTGCCTTTTTTTATGATTATCTCTTTTGTAGACTTTATATCACATGCTACGCATGCATATGGATATGGTAAATCTTCTATGTTTAAATCTCCAAGATTTTTGGTCATAATGTCAATTATCCCATCAGTTTTAGATGGCATAAATGGTATTTTGTTTGTGCGGATATCTTCTTCTTTAATGCTCTTTGCTATTTTCATCATTTGGCTAAAAGTGTAACCTGCAGCATAAAATGCGCCAATAATACTACCAGCGCTTGTACCGCAAATAAAAGCAAAATCACTTGCCTTTATACCATATTCTTCAAATGCTTTAATGACGCCAAGATGAGCAAATCCTCTTGCTCCACCGCCACCAAATGCAATTCCAACTTTTGCTTTTCGTTTTGCAAAAATTTTATTTAAATCAAACTTCATAATCCACTCTCTACTGACTAATATATTAACATATCCGTGTAAAAAAACCAATGTTTAAGAAAAAAACCTCACAACTATGTGAAGTTATTTTTCAAGTATTGCTTTTATTCTTCTAACTCCAGCACTGCATGACTGCTCTTTTACAATTTTAAAATGTCCAAGTTCGCCAGTGCTATTCGCATGCGGACCCCCACAAATTTCTTTGGAAAAATCGCCTATCCTATAAGTTTTAACCTTATCGCCATACTTGTTTGTAAATAATCCTATGAAACCACCATTTTTGGCTTCTTCTACTGTCATCTCTTCCATTACTACTGGAATATTTTGCTTTATGACATCGTTCACCAAATCTTCAATTTTTTGAAGTTCCTCTTTGGTGCAAGGACGCTCCAAATTAAAATCAAAGCGGAGTCTTTCTGCCGTTATGTTACTACCCTTTTGGTTTATATCTGTCGAAATTACTTTTTTTAATGCTGCGTGCAAAAGATGTGTTGCGGTATGAAGGTGTGTTGTCGCCTCTTGATTATCTGCCAGTCCACAAGCAAACTTTTGTTCACTGCCAGCACGGGAAATTTCTTGATGTTTCTTAAAGGCTTCTTTATACCCATCAATATCAACTTTCAAACCATTTTCTTTAGCAAGTTCAACAGTCATTTCAAGCGGAAAACCAAATGTATCAAAAAGATGAAAAGCAGTTAATCCATCAATGGTGTCGCCGTCAAGTTTTTTGACTGTGCGTTCAAACTCTTTTAATCCGCTTTCAAGTGTGCGCATGAATTTTTTATATTCTTTTGTTATCTCTTCATCAATTTTTTGGCGGTTTTCCTCAAGCTCCGGATATACATCTTTATATTTTTCAACATATTCTTTTGCAATTTGATTGAGACCATCTTCTTTAAGCCCTACAGTGCGTGCATGTCGAATTGCTCCACGCAAAATCCTTCGTAAAATATATCCTTGATCCACATTGCTTGGAACAATTCCATTTTGATCGCCAAGCATGAACACAGCAGTTCGGATATGGTCCAAAATTACACGAAAAGACTTTGTGATTTTTTCATTTTCGCCATACTTTAAACTTGTTAAATTTTCAAGTTTTTTGCGAGCATTTTCAAACAAGTCGGTATCATAAACTGACTCCATATTATTTAAAACGCAAAGTGTTCTTTCAAGTCCCATGCCTGTGTCAACATTTCTTTGTTTGAGTGGGGAATATGATCCATCAGCATTTTTATTATATGCCATAAAGACATCGTTCCAAATTTCCAAAAAAGCACCACAAGAACAAGCTGGAGAACAATTTTCTGAGCATTTTTCTTTGACTTTTATGAACATCTCGGTGTCGGTTCCACAAGGTCCTGTTGTACCTGCCGGTCCCCAAAAGTTATGCTCACGAGAAAGATAATAAATATCTTCTTTTTTTATTCCCGCTTTCTCCCAAAGAGATGCACTTTCTTCGTCGCGAGGCATTTCGTCATCTCCAGCAAACACAGAAACAGCAATTTTGTCTTTATTTATGCCAAGATATTTTGGGCTGGTCAAAAATTCATAACTCCAAGCAATCATTTGCTCTTTGAAATAATCGCCAAGGCTCCAGTTTCCAAGCATCTCAAAAAATGTACAATGCGAAGAATCACCAACATCATCAATATCTCCTGTTCTTATACATTTTTGATAATCTGTCAATCTTTTTCCCGCTGGGTGTTTTTCTCCAAGAAGATATGGCACTAGCGGATGCATACCTGCAGTTGTAAAAAGCACCGTTGGATCATTCTCTGGAATCACCGATGCAGATGGAATTTGTACATGTCCATGGTCGACAAAAAAATTAATGTACATCGACCTTAATTGTTCACTTGTTAAATGTTTCATATGGTTATAGTACTCTCATTTTAAAATTTTTACAAATATTTTTATTGTTTTTCATAATCCTGTTCGACTTTTTGTTTTGAAAACGAGTTCATGGCTTTACTATCATAAATATCTGATATAGTCTTTATATTATCGTCAATTATTCGTTTTATAAAAGCATGGAGTCGTTTTCTTGGAATGTTCGTAGTTTTTTCAAGAACGCGATATAATGCACTTTTTATCTTGTTTAACGAAACTGGATTGCTAAATTTATGTAAATCTTCAGTTAAAAACTCTGGGTCTTGTTTGGTCTGCTCTATCATGCTGGGATATTTGCTTTTAAGAGATTGATACTTTTTACTATAATAGTCTATAATATTAATATTATCATTTAATGATTTTTGAAATTTGTCATCAAATTTAATACAATTAGACGCAAAACTATTGTATCCTGGGCCTTCCATGTATTCAATATACTCTTTATCTGTCAAAAATGAATCTTCGGAGTACAGGTCTGGAAACTCCACATCGAATGGCTTTGATAACAAATGTGCTATATCACTTATTGGCACCATGAATCCACTTAAAAGGAATTCTCTATTCTTAACTAATTTAACATTTTCACGCTCTGCGTCAGCAGTTGGATCTTGATAAGAGTATGTGTTTATAGAATATTTATTGTCTTTTACATATGTGATTAGTGTAGAATGCAGTTCATGAGAATCTTCTTCTTTATATAAAGTGCTATTTTCAAAAGCCAAAAGATTTGGATCATTATATTTGTCAACAAAGGCTCGAATAACATTGCAATAGCCTGAGCAAACAATTTTATTTCCAGTTAAAACATGAAATACTGAACGAGATAATCCCCAGCATTCATCCATATCTTCTTCTACATAAGGTCTTTTAGTTACATAAAGATATGCGTATAGCAATGCTTCAAAGGGAGAAAAATTATTTTTCTTTGCCACATTCACAATCTTGTCTAATTTTTCAATGGCAGAAATTGCCGTGTCTAGTGTTATATAATCATTATCATTATAATAATTGATAACCTCAAACTCATCTTCGATAAAGAGTCCTATATTTTTCTGCTCAGAAAAGGCTTTTAAGGCTTTTAGAAGTTTAACATCAACATTATAACTATTCACAACAAACACTATATTGATATCTATATTAAGATCTTTTGTTTTGTGTAAAATTTCTTGATAAATATCTTCATAAATAGGTGCTATGTCCATTGGACATCGCACATAAAGTAAATGTTTTTTTTGTGTTTTTTGGTTTTGATTTTTTAAGTATATGGGTAATTTATCAAGGTTCTTCAGTTCAATGGCAAATTTCATATTAACTCCTTATTAAAGTGTAACATAATGTCAAAAAATGTCAATACTGAGTTCCCCAAACCACCATATATTTAGCCTGTTTTTGGCATACTAAACATCTATCACCATCACCAACAGGTTCATCTGTTATACACCTAGATTTTATTCCGCCAAGTTCTTTCATCTTGAGTTCACAAGCCTCATCTCCACACCAATGTGCATAAATGAATCCTGGTTTGGTTTTGATTATATTTTCCACTTCTTTTATATCATCAGTCCTATAGGTGAGTAAGTTTCTACGCTTTAGTGCACGCGCATATAAATTACTTTGAATGTCATCCATAAGTTTTTTAACTTCAAAAACAATATCACAATCTATTTTTTTATTTATTTTTTCTCGTGTATCACGCCTAGAAAGAGTAATTTCACCATTAGCAAGGTCTCTAGCACCAATCTCTATCCTAACAGGTATTCCATTTACTTCATGTTCTGCAAATTTAAAACCTGGCGAACGATCGGAATTGTCGCAAAATACTGATATTCCAGCATCTGTAAGTAGTTTTAAATATTTATCTGCAAGCTTGTTTACTTCTTCGCTATCACCTATTGGGACTATCACAACTTGTCTTGGTGCTATCCTAGGTGGAAGTACAAGCCCGTTATCATCACTATGGACCATAATAAGCCCGCCAATCATACGAGTTGAACATCCCCATGAAGTTTGATATGCATATTCCCATTCGTTGTTTTTGTTTAAAAATTTAATGTCATACGCTTTTGCAAATTTTTGCCCAAAATAGTGAGATGTTGCACTTTGGAGGCTAACACCGTTGTACATAAGCGCTTCAACTGTAAACGTATATTCTGCACCAGCAAATTTTTCTTTTTCAGTTTTTTTGCCACAAATAACAGGGATTGCAAGATATTTTTCAAAAAAATCTTTATAGACATTCAACATTTTTAATGTTTCTTCTTCTGCTTCTTCTTTGGTTGCGTGCACAGTGTGTCCTTCTTGCCACAAAAACTCACGAGTTCGAAGAAAAGGTCTAGTTTCCTTTTCCCAACGCATAACATTGCACCACTGATTGTAAAGTTTTGGCAAATCTCGATAAGACTTTATCTTTAAACTATAATAATCTGAAAATAGTGTTTCGCTGGTTGGGCGAATTGCAAGTCTTTCATCAAGGGTATTTTGACCGCCAACTGTTACCCAAGCACACTCTGGCGCAAAACCTTTTACAAGTTCACCCTCTTTTCTCAATAGTCCTTCAGGAATTAATAATGGCATTGAAACATTCTGATGCCCTGTTTGTTTAAAAATTTTATCAAGTACGCTTTGCATCTTTTCCCAAAGTGCATAGCCATTTGGCTCCAAAATTACACACCCTTTTGTGTTTGAATATTCAGCGAGTTTTGCGCATCTAACAATATCTGTATACCATTTGGCAAAATCTAAATCTCGTGATGTTATCGCTTTGTTTTTCATACATTCTCCTATAAATTATACTTTATTATGATAACATTTTTCTAAAACAAAGTAAACTTAATGCATATCAATTTTTTCTCTTGAAAACTCTAAAAAATAATTAAAAAAACAGATTGTAGTGCTCTACAATCTGGTAAATCATTATCTACTTAATTCATCAGAAACATATTTGCTATTTGCTGAATTTTTAAGCGATAAAAGTATCTTTTTATCATCATTAGAAAGCGCTGCGCCCTTGAGATATCTATAATAAACATCAAGATCTCGTCTATGAGCATGCTCACCTTTGACAAAATAAAGATAAATGAACTGTGCCAGTTTTCTTAATTCATCAGATGTAACAACTCCAACTTCTGCAGATGGTGCATAGTGAGAAAATGATTTGAAACTATTTTCCAAACTAGGCTGAACCATAAGCCCATGAGAATCCTTAACTTCATCAATGTCTTCGACTTCTATTGCTTTGTTATAATTATTTGTTGGAACAATATAATATTTTCCACCAATGCCTACAACTAATGCATAGTGTTTGGACGCCAAATCGGTACGGTCATTACCATTATTTGCAGAATAAACCTTAGCAATATAAAGATTTTTTGCCTGCAATGTTTTTTCCGTTGGATCTTCATCTACTGAGATGTTTGGCACTTTAAATAAAATACTCATTTCTACCTCCTTGCCGGCGGAGAGAGTACCATATTATGCAAAATTTGTCAAACAAAAATTTGATTTTTTTGAAAATTTTTTGTCGAAATTAGACACAAGAAAAAATTATCTATTCAAATCTTCTTTAGTTTGTGTTTTTGCAAAATCTTCTAAAGATAAAAGCCTTTCTTTTTCTTCTGCAGTAAGTTCAATGTCTCTGAGAAATTTGTAATAAACGTCAAGATCTCTTCTGTGAGCATGATCATCACCTTTGATGAAATAGTAATGAATAAATTTTGCAATTTTTCTTAATTCATATGAAGTTACAAATCCATACTCTGATGATGGTGCGTAGTATGTAAATGGCTTAAATCGCTTGTTTGAATCAGGCTGAATTAACAATTCATGTTCTCTTTGAACTTGATTGATATCTGATACTTCTATTGCTTTTTGGTTATCTGTCTCTGGAATAACATAATATTTTCCATTTGATTCGACCAACAAAACATAGTGATCAGACGTTAAACTAGCAGACATAGGCGTATCATAGTCGTAATCTCCACCAAAGTGAGTTGCACTATAAAGTTTTGCAATATACAAGTTTTTAGTCAAGTGAGTTCTCTCAGTTTGATCTTTTGGTTTTCTAACAAACCTAAACAAATCTAATATATTCATTAATTTACTCCTTCAGCATGAGAATATCATATTATCCAAATATTGTCAATATGAATATTTTTGAAAAAACCTTTCAGCGTTAGTTTTAAATATTTTATTGATATCCAAGTGTGTATATCCACATTTAACCAATAATCTTTTGATTAATTCCATATCTTTATACTGAGTGATTTTTTTAGGTAAATCATCTGTTCCAAAAAAATCGGTGCCAAAGCATAAATTATCAACTCCAAAATTTTGCACAAAATAATCAATATTTTTTATTATATCATAAGCATTTATCCTTTCTTTTGATATATACTTTCCAACAAAATACAAACCAATTATACCTTTGTTATCAATTAAATCCTTTATTTGATGTCTTGTTAAATTTCGTTTATCCCAAACAATATCACAAAAACCCGTGTGTGAACATATTACTGGCCGTTTTGAAATATCCAAAATATCAGAAAAAGAACGATAGTTTAAATGCGCACAATCAATCAAAATATTATTTTCTTCACACTTTCTGATCATAACTTTACCATATTCGGTCAATCTTCCATCACTATAAGCCCCACCAGCAAATTTATTTTTGTAGTTCCAAGTTAAACTAATGTAAATAGGCTTGATTTTAAGTATCTCAAAAAAATTTTTTTGTTTTAAAAAACCGATATCTTCAATAGAAATTTTGCAAAAATTATAATTTTTTATTGTTTTTTTCGCATTTTTTATGAATTTTAATGGATTTTTCAATTCTGTTGTGAATACAGGACAACAAATTAAATCTAATAGGTTTTGATTGGTTTCTAAGTATTTCACAATATCATCATCATTTAGTTTAGTCAAAAAATCATTGTGAAGATCTATCATATTCCCTCACAAAATTAAATAGTTTTTTTACTGACTGATAATGTTTTGAATATATATCGTTTAAAAACTTGTAACTTATTGGATGAGAAAGTGCATCATTGCCAACTTCAACCGTCAAACTTGGTATACCATGCAAACTAAGATAATCACTAAGCCCGCCAACCGAATTTTTAGAAATTAACCGTTTATAACCTGTTAATTTAGCAAAAAACCGTGCAAAAACCTTAATTTTGTGCTTTACATCTTTATTTGCACCGCTAAAGCCATGATAGATTACTTCTCCTTTTGAATGATACGCAAGCGACAAAAATAAATCAAAACGCTTAATTAATTTTAAAAGCGCAATGTTTTCCACTTCGCTGCAAGGACATTCTCCAACAAAATTTTCAGATCCAGGTAACCACTTGTTAAATTTTCCTTTTCCCCACAATGCATCAAAATTTACATTTAAATCCACACCTCTACCATTTGCTTTCCACATGGAAAAGTCGGTTGAATAGTTATTCAATCTTAATAGCAATTCGACATAATCGTTTGGCACATTCTTTAAACCATTCAAACATATATCCACTCCGTCTGGATTTAACAATGGAATAAAAAAACAACCGCATGACAAGTCATATTCTTGAATTAATTTTATTACAACAAAACATGAAATATATTCGCGTGCATGAATTCCCCCAGTTATTAAAAATTGCTTTCCGCCATAATCGCCCTTATGAAATGCAATTAGATCATTCCCATATAAAGATTTGCCATATAAAAAACAGTCAATGGTTTTATCTTCTTTTAATTTTTGAAGGTTTTGATGCAACATTTCATAATCACAATCGCCAATAACACTCATTTAAATTTCACCAAATTATCTAACAACGATTTATATGAAAAAAATTGTTGTTTTGTTACTATAAAACAACAATCGTAATCCCCGGATTTCTATGGTTTAGATCTTTATCCAAATAATGATTTGAAAGGGTTTTTAATATTTGAAAACATTTTTCATTTGATATATCCCATTCATCGCCATATAAATAATCTTTTATTTTGTTATGTTTTTTAAGTTGTGCCAAATATCTTCTAAGTTCAAGACAAATCGCACCACCCACACCATGTGAACCATATCCATGAATTATTTTGACGACTTTTATGCCAGAACTTTGATATATTTCAAGATTTATATCTAAAATGGCAATGGCTTCACTTACTGAAGGCGAATTTTCTTTTAAATTTAATTCCACATAATCCATTGTGTTACTCCACAGCTTTCTTCCTTTTTAAGTAGTCAATTAGAAACAACACACCCAAAAGTATAAAACCAGCACAAAGTATTACTACATACCAAACGTTGTTGTTTACTTCAATCGTCCAAGTGGAAATTTGACGATTGCTATTATTTGTGGAGATATCCCACTCATGATAGTACATTCCATTTGTGTAATGATAGATCCTGTCCGCATCACTATGAAGTTTTGAAGATGTTGTACCGTAACTATAAATGAAATTGGTCGGAACCACTGAAGCAATTTGTTCAGCGCTCAGGTTGGTGTTATCATCGAGAAGTTTTGTTGCATACGATGTGATATATTCGGCAAGTGTTTGGTTTTCAGCGTATGGTGTGTTTATTCCATAAACTGTGGTTCCAGTACTCATAATTCTATTTGTGAAAAAACCATTTTTGACAACACTTGTATCTTGGCTTAATATCTCAATCAATTCTGTGTACATCTTATCAGAATTAAAATAATAATAATGAATTGCAGAAGAAAAATTTAATGTGTACAAAATGCCACCTTCGGACTGTGCTGGCAAAATAGTGGCGGTTGGGCAACCTGCAATAAGGAAAAGTCTATCTTGTTCTGTCAGCGCTTCATCGGATTGTACTCTAGTTAAAAAGTTTTGTTGTAAATTCCAAAAATAAGTGTTTAACCTTGTTTCCATTGAATCTTTGATTTGTGAAACAGTGTCAATATCAACGCCAAGGTCAGTCAATTCACTACTCACGAATGGGACATAAAGAACTTGCGTTACAGTCCCGTCTGGGTTCTGTGCCAACGAATATGTCGGAGCGTCCGCACAACCGCACAAAAAAATCGATAATACACAAATAAATAATGTTAAAATACCTTTTTTCATACTCATTATAATATCATATTTATTGCAGAAATAAAAATAATATTCAAATTTATTGCAACAAAACTTGAAAATATTACTACCTTGATGTATACTAAAATGTATGCTGATGTGGTGAAACGGCAGACACGCTAGATTCAGGTTCTAGTGCCCAAAAGGCGTAGGAGTTCAAATCTCCTCATCAGCACCAATAATAAGAATAATGTGGCTGCCGTTTCACGGGGCCCCCAATAAAGTACCTATGGAAACTTTTTGGGGAGAGGCAAAACCAAGCAAAAAGCCTCACAAATTGCCTTGGCAATTTTAGGCCGTTGGCGCAGGTTTTGACGATGGGCAGACACGCTAGATTGATTTTTGTCGAGCATTATGGGTTTCTTACAAGTCCCAATAGGACATGATTTAAAAAAACATTAACAAAAATTAATCTAAACGAAGAAAAAGATTTAAATTACAGAACCTTAATAATTAAGGAATTAGACTTTATTACTAAAATAGAAAAGAAATAGTAAGAAAAGCAAACATAATATACAAATCAAAAAATAGGAAAGTACAAAGTTTCTGAACATAGTAAATATTTGGATTGTGTTGTTGATTTTAAATTATTAGAATCAAAATTCAGGAAGTATAAAAATAACTAAAAATACAAGTTGCCAGACTGTAGGCAAATAAAACATTATTTTTCCAAAATACTTATACAAAAAAAGACTGCAGTTTGTCTACAGTCTGAGATGCTCTTGGGCATCTTTTTTGCTAAGCACCTTCACCTTCAATTATCATTTTATCGGCAACAAGTGCTATAAATTCTCCGTTTGTTGGTTTATCATTTGAAGTATAAACTTTAAGTCCAAAGATTGAATTTATGTTCTCAATCTTTCCCCTGTTCCAAGCAACCTCAATAGCATGTCTTATTGCACGCTCAACTTTACTGGCACTTGTACCAAATTTTTGTGCTATTGCCGGATAAAGTTTTTTGGTGATTGAATTTATTATTTCCGGCTGGTCTATTGCCATTTTTATTGCTTCGCGCAAAAATTGGTAACCTTTGATGTGCGCTGGAATTCCAACAGTGATAAATATATTAGAAATTTTTTCTTCAAGTGCACGATTGCGAGGTTTTGCTTTTGTTATTTGTGGAGAATTTTCAAGCCCAAAAACATCATTAATTCTGCTTTCAACTATATCTAGTCCGATTGGCTTACACAAAAAGTACGACGCCCCTTGGCTCATCGCCTTTGCAATAAACCCTTCATGAGATAATGAAGATATGATAATGATTTTTGGTTTATTTATCCCCATTTTTTCGGTGAGTTTTTCCATGATCACAAAGCCGTCAAGGTTTGGCAAAACACACTCCATAAGTACGATATCTGGCTTAAGTGCGCATATGTCAAGCAAGGCTTTTTGTCCATCATCTGTGCTTCCTACTATTTCAAAATCTTCTTTTGTGTCAAAATACGAAATGACTTTCTCTCTAAAATCGGTGTTGTCAGCAACATAGATTTTGATTTTTCTTTTGCCTTGACTATTTAATGTTTCCATTTGTGCTCCTTTTACATCACCATAGTAATAATATCACACGATATAATATGAAAAAAGAAAAAATTAAAGGAAAACAAAACTAATTTTATACTAAAAAATAGATAATTTACCCATTTTGTCGATTTTTAGCAAAACGTTCTACTAACTCTTAAAATTTCAAATATTTTGAATTATTTTGGCGTCAAGAGAATATATATTTTTATAGGTGAATTATGGTTTATGACGATGAAAAATTATCGCCAAGTGCATTTGAACAAATGGCGAAAGAATATGCAAAAAATAAAAAAAAATTATCAGATGAAATTCTGAAAATTTTTGAAACTATTATATGCATAAAAAATGCTTTGACAAAATTCAAATTAAACAAAGAATATACAAAAAAATTAGACAAAATCAGTAAAAATTCAAATACACTATATAGTTACATAAAAGAAAACAATTATAAATTAAATAACAAAAATTTTAACAAGAATTATTGTGAGCTTTTAGTTATGCTTATAACTTCATGTGTTGATGCAAGAAAGTTGCTTGATCAAAACAATCAAGATTTTGAAATGAAAAATGCTATTGATGATATTGCAAAAACATCTTGCACAATGTTTGGCGTCTGCAAATACAGACATTTAAATTAAATTCCGTTTGATGGCTTCAAGGGCATTTTTTTCAAGGCGTGAAACTTGTGCTTGACTTATACCAACTTCCTCACTAACTTCCATTTGAGTTTTTCCAATAAAATAGCGCATGAGTAATATTTCTTTTTCTTTTGGATTTAGTTTGCTTACTGCATCGCGAATGGCAATTTTTTCTGTCATTGCCTCATCACTATTTTTCACATCGCTCACCTGATCCATAACTCTCACTGCTTCATTGCCGTCATTATACACAGGCTCGTTAAGCGACACTGTCTCACTTATTGCATCCAATGCAAAATTGACTTGCCTAACATCTTCGCCGATTTCTTTGGCTATTTCATCATTTGTCGGTTCACGATCAAACCTTTTTGACAAAGTTTCACGAGCACCAAGCGCTCGATATGCTACATCTCTTAAACTTCGTGAAACTCGAATTGAATTATTATCTCTTAAAAATCGTTTTATCTCGCCTATAATC
This sequence comes from uncultured Clostridia bacterium, assembly GCA_944383335.1. Lineage (GTDB taxonomy): Bacteria > Bacillota > Clostridia > Christensenellales > UBA1242 > UBA5893. Next base: position 2,296 of record CALWPD010000003.1, on the reverse strand, counting down.
ATTGGAACTGCATATGTGGAGAATCTAACATTTAAGGATACATCAAAATTGTCGATGGCTTTCATAAGTCCAACGCAACCCACTTGAAACATATCATCAGATTTTTCTTTTTTATTTGAAAATCGTTGAACAACACTCAAAACCAGTCTTAAATTTGCAACAACAAATTCATCCCGAGCAAGTTCATCTCCTTGTTTGACCTTTTTCATAAGAATCGTTAATTGTTCATTTGTCAGTTTTGGAAGAGTGGAAGTATCCACGCCACATACTTTAACCTTGTTTGCCATTTTATCTCCTTTGGCTTTTTTATATGCTTTCCATGTTGACAAAAAAATATACAAAAAGATATACAAAAAAATAAAAAATAACCAAAAATAAATAATAAATATTTTTGGTAATAAATAATAAATATTTTTGGTATTTATTTGTTATTAATTTTTTATATTACTTTTTCCAAATCTTTTTTCATTTTTCCAAGTATTTTTTTCTCAATTCTTGAAATATAACTTTGTGAAATTCCCATAATGTCTGCAACTTCTTTTTGTGTCTTTTCTTGTTCGCCACCTAGTCCAAAGCGTAGCATCATAATGGTTTTTTCTCTTCCATTTAGTTTATCAAGAATACTCCAAACAATTTGTTTCTCTGCCGATTTGTCCATATCTTTTGAAATACTTTCATCACTATATAAAACATCTTGAAGCAATAGTTCATTGCCATCATTGTCAAGATTTAATGGTTCTTCTAAACTAATTTCATTTTTTAATCTATTTGTTTTTCTAAGTTGCATAAGTATCTCATTCTCAATACACCTTGACGCATATGTGGCTAGTTTTATCTTTTTATCAAAATTATATGTTTGAACTGCCTTAATTAATCCAATAGAACCTATTGAAAAAAGGTCTTCAATATTTAGTCCCGTGTTTTCAAATTTTTTTGCAATATACACTACTAGCCTTAAATTGTGTTCAATCAATTTTTCTTTAGCGCTTTTATTGCCAAGTGCAAGCTCTTCCAAAAGCACCCTCTCTTCTTCAGGCTCGAGTGGACTTGGCAATGTCTCATTGCCACATATGTACATAACAATATTTTCCACTTCATCAAAAAGTGAAATATTTAAATATTTTTTAATTAAAAGCAATAATTTTTTAAACATTTTTCACCCCATATAAATAATTTGCGTTAAGTATCACATCACAATTAAAACCTGTTATTTTTACTTTGGAAAGTGCAAAAACTGGATTTTGTATGCAAATATTCTGTTTTGAATTTTTTATCTCAAGAAAATCCACATCGAATACAAGCATACTATTTACACCGGTTGCAGTTTTCACTTTTATGTAGTGTCCATTTTTTAATCCGTTTGTGCTTTGAGTGAGAAAGTTAGAAACTCTATAATCTTTGCACAATTTTTGAAAAACTTTAAAACTCATAAGTGCAACAGGACGATTATTGCTTGGATCTGTAAGAACATTACCTGTGTCAAGGTATGCTCTTGTTTTAACAACTATTCCATTATTTTTTATTACAACCTCGTACACTAAATTTAAAATATTTTTCTTTTTGTAAATCACCATTTGACATTGTTTTAAAAGGTAAGTTACAATCGATAAGACCGCCACAATAACGAGAGTTGGGAGTTTTTGTGTGTCAAAATTACCATATATGGAATAACTTATCATAAGATTCACGCCACCATAAATTGCCGTAATTAACAAAAATAAAATATAGAATAATATTTGTTTTTTTAAATTTTCATTGGATGCAACCAAACAGATAACATAACCCACTCCACATTTAAGTAATATTAAAAGAGCACTATTAATATTAATTAATGGATATAAAAGAGCAACAAATGCACCCAAAATGCTCGCCAATATATGCCGAAAGTTTGATGATTTATTGCCAAGCAAGGCATAAACCATGAACAAGACAAGATAGGTTACAAGAAAATTTTCTAGCAAGACATCTTCTATATATACTGTCATATAACTCCTAAATGCATTATATATGTTATAACATTGAAATAGTTTGGAGATTAGCACGAAATTACACCATTTTTGGCAAATAAAAAAACTCACATAAAATCGTAAATTTTATGTGAGTAAAGTTTATTTTTATTTATTGTCATCTGTGTTATCTTTTGTTGTGTCAAGTTGAGTTTCGTTTGGATCTTGGGGTACTTGCGTTTGTTGACTATCGGTTTTTTGTGTCTTTGGTGCACATACGAAACCAAGAGCCACCAAAACTCCACATATTGACATTATTATATCTTCGATAAGTTGATCATCGATTGAAA
>CALWPD010000002.1 GCA_944383335.1 uncultured Clostridia bacterium | reverse complement strand
GTTGTGCCCTTCGATGCTTATTTATCAACTTCCAAATAGTTCAGCCTGACTAGAATACTGCACCTTCATATATATTATATCATACATACAATAAAAATACAACAAATTTATTTATTTCATTTCGCGCTCAATCATGGTATCAAGTTCAGAAATAAGTTCTGTGATTTTTCCTTTGCTTTGATCCAAAGTTTCAGAACAGCTTTTAGCGATTTCTTTACCTTCATCAAAAAGTGCAATGGCCTGACTAAACGCACATTCACCACTTTCTAGTTTTGCAACGATTTCTTCTAATCTTTTTAATTGTTCTTCAAAAGTCATAACTTCTCCTTATTGTCAATTTTTGCATACAAAATGCCATCAAGTAGCCTCACTTCTATATGGTCTCCAATATTTATGTCGGTTATAGAATTAATTTGTTTGTTGTCTTTGTTTATAACTGCAAAACCCAGTTTTAAAACTTCATTTGGATTAAGTTTTTGTAACTTATTTTCTATAAGTTTAAATTTACTATCAAGCCTATTATAAAAATTTTCACCTGAATACTTTAATCTTATAAGGAGTTTTGAGAATGAGTTCGCATATTGTAACCTTTTTGCAGTAAAAGAATCGACTATATTTTTAGATAATGCCACAAATGCAGAGTGTTTGTCGATATAAATAGATTGCACTGCTTCTTTAAGTCTAGGTAAAAGCGAATAAAACCTAGAAATTTGTTCCCCAATATTATTACATAAAAGTTCAGCAGCGACGCTTGGAGTTGGAGCACGAAGATCGCTACAAAAATCGCAAATTGTGTAATCGGTTTCATGCCCCACCGCCGACAAAATGAATTTATTTGCATTATACACCGCATCAGCAACAACCTCAGAATTAAATGGTGCAAGGTCTTCAAGAGAACCACCACCCCGTGCAACAATAATTACATCAACATTATACGAATCCAAAAACTTTATTCCTTTGGCAATTTCATACTCCGCACCTTTCCCTTGAACTCGAACAGGATACAAAACGATATCTATATAAGGATTTCGTCTTGTTCTAACATTAATAATATCTTGAATAACAGCACCTTCACGGCTTGTAACCACACCTATACGTTTTATAAACTTTGGCATAGGTAATTTATGCGACTCATCAAAATACCCTTTGTTTTCAAGCAAAGTTTTTAATTTTAAAAACTGCTGATATAATTCACCAAGTCCAAACTTTTCAACTTTTTGGACATTAAAATTAAGTTTTCCACCTTTAATATAATATCTAGGCGTTCCAGTAATAATTACTTTATCTCCATTTTGATATGAAAAATCTGAGACATCAAAACAAACGCACGACATTGTAGCGTTTTCATCTTTCAATACAAAATATGCTATATTTCTAACAATACTTAAACCAGATATTTCTCCAACTACACGAACATTAAACAATAATTCTTCAGCATCAAATATTTGTTTAAAGTATGTTGATATTTGCGTAACTGTTAAAGGTCTTTGCTCCACTACTTCTCCTCAATTATTGTCTTTAGGATGCCATTTACAAAAGAGTAACTCTTGTCAGTTCCATACTTTTTTGCAATATTTACCGCTTCATTTATTACAACTTTTTGAGGAGTTTGTCCATAGTATTTTAATTCCGCTATTGAGATAATAAGTACGGCCCTATCAACCCTATATAATCTATCAATGCTATAATTTTTAAGATGCGAGGAAATAATCTTTTCTATCTCCTCAATATTTTCAATAGAAAGTTTAATAAGTGTTGTTGCAAACTCAACATCCTCTGGTTTTGTTAAATTTTCAAGATCAAAAAGTCCATCCATATTTGTTGTGGAATTAAACAATGTTTCAAAAACTTTACAAAATGCAACTTCTCTTGCGTATGCTCGCATATATACCTCTCTACAAAAAATCCACTTAGAAAGTGGATTTAATTTTGCTCCTCTGCCTTAAAATCAACACCCACGATATGGATATTTATTTTATTTACTCTCATTTCAACCATAGAAACAATATTATTTTTTATGTTATCTTGAACCCTATAAGCAATATCAGGGACACTGTTTCCACTGTAAATTCTAATGTAAACGTCAATGATAAGTTGTCCGTTTTGAGCAATTTTTAGTTTGACACCAGTTGAATCTGATTTTGAAAACATTTTTTTGAGTTTCATAGAAAAACTATCTTGCAAACTGGACACTCCACTTATCTCCTTGGTTGCCAATGAGATGATGGACAACAAAATATTTCTATCGCAAGTTATTTTACCTTTATCTTCTTGAAGTTGACTGTATGGCACAAGAATCCTCACTTTATTATATCATTTAGGTTTACACCATTTTTTAATAATATAACATACCTAAAAAAGTTTTGCAATTATTCTACGGGAATAATTTTAATATTATCAATCGATTTTTGTGTTTGTTCTTGAACTATTGCAACAATTTGGGCAACCTGCGAACTTTCAAGACTTGCACATTTTACAATAACATTAATGTTGTTGGCAGAGTTTGTTACTATTGCATCTTCAAAGCCTTTTGCCTTTATGAGACCTTCCATAACTAATTCCGACTCCATTTGATCAACAATTTCCAGTTTTTTTGCTTCTGCATTTGCCTTTGCTTCCTCTGTTGTGTCTTCGGAATTAATAATGGCGTCATAATACAAAAGTTCCTGATCTCGTGTTGTCTGCCTATCTTGTCTATATGTGTCAAAATAGTTCATTTGTGTAACAGATCCAGTCGTTGGAGTCGTTATGTTGTTATTAAGCGCAATGTTAAGGTACCCAGTAACTCCAAGCAATAAAACCATAGCAACTAAAATGATAATCTTTGTTCTTTTTTTTAACATGATAATCTCCTTTTTATTTCCCTATTAAAATTTCTATGTCTTCTGCATCAACGTCCAGTAAGGCCATTACCGCTTTTTGCAGTTCAAGCATTACACTTATGTTACTTGCTCCACTGCTCACAACCAAAACTCCACCAACTTTTGGTAAATTTTCTCTTATTATTATTGGAGAATCTTTTCCAGATTGTGAAATTAAAATTAGTTCTTCTTTGGTAGTTGTTTGTGTAGTTGTTGTTCCGCCAACAGTTTGAGAAGTGGTTTCTTCTATTGTATTTGTTGCATACACATACTCCACGCCAGAAACCAGTGTTACCACAACACTGACGTTCCCTGCTCCATTTATTTGCGAGAGTACATTTGATAATTTATTCTCAAGGTATTTTGCATATTCCTCTGTTGTAAGTGCCGTTAATGTATTTTCTTCACTTTTTGTAGAGGAAAAAGTCGAACTGTAAATAAGTAGCAATATCGCACAAAAGGCCACAACCACGATAATCTCAAAATGTTTGATAGTTTTGAGTTTATCCCAAAATGAAATTTTTTTTTGCTTAATTTCCACTAAAAACAATATTCTCCTTTTCTATTTCAACAAATGAAGTAATAACATCAACTGCCTTGTTCTCTATATCTATATGCTCGCTTTCTCCCACTATAACTAAATTACTAAAATCGACATAAATCGTTTCTATTTGCATAACTGTGGTAAAAATATCTGCCGAAATAGATACAACTACATTTTTAAGTCCTTCTGACTCAAGTGCACTTTCAATTCCAATTTCTAACATAGTAAGTTTATCTCTATTTAATTGATATATATAATCTTCTTGAAGAACTATGTCAGTTTCTGTAAATATGGATGATGAGTCAAAATCAGATTTTATTAAAGTGGGCAATGGTGCAATTATTACAAATACAATCACATAATTAAATATTATTTTTATGTGTCCGTTTGTAGTACCACTAGGCAAAAACAGGTCAATTAATATTGAAAGAACGCTGATACCAGCTATAGACAATATCCAAGCAGAAATATCCATATATTTTTATCACTCCTTTTAGAAAAAGTTTGCACTACACATAATCATGCCAGTCATAAGTACATACATAAATGCACATCCCAAAATCAAAACAATCAAAAGCGAAATACTTTTTGCTAGCATAGAAATAAAATTTGATATTCTTGAATCTGTTACTGGCTCTAAAATGGCAGAAACTAATTTTAAAGAAAGCATAAATACAACAAGGTTTAAAACTGGTACTATTATAGTTGCGAACATTAGCACAAGACCACCAGCACCAACCGCATTTTTAATTAGAACACTACTTGCAACAATCAAATTTAGCCCATCAGACAAATAAGTCCCAACAAGTGGTATTGAATTTTTGATAGCATATTTAGCAGTTCTGAAAGAAATACCATCTACACTTCCTGCCGTTATTCCTTGAATCGCCAAAAATGCCGAAAATATTGTAAAAACACCACCAACAATCCATTTGAATAGACTTGAGAAAAATGATGAAAATTTGTCTAATTTTACATTGTTAGAAAGATTGCCAACTATTGAAAATACAAGTTTAAATATGAAGATAGGCATTAATATGTTTGTAAAAATATTTATAATAGTTCCGCTAAGAACAGCCACAGCAGGTTGATATACACTTACAGAAGTTACCCCACCTATTGCGGTTAAAATTGTCAAAAGTATAGGAAATGCCACATCCATTTGTGCTTTAATGTTTTGTAAAGTATCAGATGTTAAAGTTAACATATTTACACTATATCCAACAAGTACTACTATAATCGCTCCAAAACAAACAAAATGAATTACATCACCTATTGATTTGTTTTTTGAATTAGGGCGTGAGGCATTTACTAAACTAAAGGTAACAGCAATCGCAATAACCAGTGATAGTATCGGCAAGAATGACAAAACATCTTCAAAAAATAAATTTATTAAACTTGTCCAAATTGAATTGCCGTTTTCTGCAAATTCTCCATTTATAATTTGTTTAATTTTATCCAAAAACGAATTGTTTCCAAATATCTTTTTACCTTCTTCATCCAGCGAGTTTAAAGCGCTTTCAAGCTCACTGAAGTCCAAATCTCCTAGTTGAGAATCTACACTGTCTTCAATTATATCCTCAATTTCGGAAGAGGTTAACTTGTCATCACAATATGCAGTTTCTCTTGAATATCCTGCAAAAATAAAAGGTACGCAAACGAGTAGAATTACTAATATAAGTGAAAGATATTTTTTCATGGTAATATCTCCACTATAATTTCTATAATACTTGTAACTATAGGTAGAGCCATTACAAGAATGATGATTTTTCCTGCAAAAAGTATTTTATCTGCAACACTACTAGAGCCAGCATCTTGGCATATGTTTGCGGAAAATTCTGTTAAATAGCCAACTCCTATGATTTTTAGTAATGTTTTTAACAAACCCGTATCAAGCCCAGTGTTTTCAACTATGTTCGAGAATGCATTTATTATATCGACAACATAATTTACAGTTTGAATCAGGATTAAAATACCACCGCAAAGTCCAATAATTATACTAACTTCAGGTTTAATAGGCTTGACAAGCATCGAGGCAATAACAGTAATAAGACCAATTCCAACGATCTTTATAATATCCATTTCACCTCCTTTATAGGCCAAATAAATTTCTCACCGTGTCAAAAAGTTCGCTTATAAGATCCAAAACCATTAATAGTACAATTATGAGCCCAGCCAGTGTTGAAAAAGTTGCAATTTCTTCTTTGCCACTTTGTTTAAGTATTTGACCTACCACCGTTGTAAGAATTCCAACGGCAGCAATTTTGAATATGACTTCAACACCCATAAACTTCTCCTATATAATTAAGAGGCAAACAAGGATACCTACTATAATGCCAAGTTTAATAAAAAGACCTGAATATTTCTTACATTCTTCTTTTGCTTGAATGTTGTATCCATCTATTGTAGCTTGATATGTTTTTATCTCTTTGCTTTGAGCTGCCACATCATATCTCCCAAGGGATGAAAAAAATTTATATAATAATTTTTGTTCATCAGGTTTAAGAATTTTTACATCATAAAATATCTTTTCAGTTATCATCTGTTTACTCTCTAAAGTTAAAATTATATTTTGACACAAAGCACAAAGGTCTTTACTAGCACAAATTTCAATATTCTTTTTTAAAATATTTGAAAGTTTGTCTCTACTAAATACAACATCTGTCTCTAAATTTGAAAGCAATAATACTAATGCCGAAAAAAATTTTTTTCTGTTTATGTAATATGACGAAAATTTATAGCCTATCAAAGAAAAGCAAACAATTATTATCACAATTAAAATGATCATCATAAATTTCACCATTTAACTATCTTTGAGAATTTTTCATTATAGGTTCCTTCGTATGTTCCCGGCCCTTCTCTCTTGGATAAAAGCACATATCTTTGGAAATACTCTGGCGGTAAATTCTTAAAAAATTCCTTACGTCTTAACTCTTCAATGCTGGATGCATGTGCCGTTGCCATTACTTTAACGCCACAATTCATGGCATCAATAAGGCATTCAGCATCATCTTTATTTCCGATTTCATCAGTGATAATAAGTCCCGGATTCATTGATCTTATACACTGCATAAAACCTACTTTTTTACTACAAAAGCTTATTACATCGCAGAAATTTCCAATATCTAATTTACTATCAGTCCCTCCGGCGATTTCTCCACGCTCATCCACAACACTTATATTCAAACAGTAATTATGTTCGGATAGTTGGTATAAAAAATCGCGCAAAAAAGTAGTTTTTCCTGCCCCGGGCGGAGAAACTATCAATGCATTTTTTAATCCTGTCTCATCAACTATATCATCAAATGCGCAAAGAGACATATTCTTTATTTGATGTGGGATTCGAATATTTATGCTAGTCCAATTTGTAATTGTTTTAACTTGTCCGTTTTCTTCCACAACATTTCCACAAAGTCCAATCCTCACACCATTTGACATTGTTATGAATCCATTCCTTATTTGTTCATTTACAGAATAGATTGAATAATCACTTGCTTTATAAACAATATCTGAAATCATATCTTGAGTGCAAAAAATTGCATTGTTTATATCACAGCAAAGACCTTTATCGCACAAATAGTATGGCTGACCTTTTATGTAAACTATGATTGGTTTATTAGTTCTGAGCCTTATTTCTGAAAGATTAGAAATTGCTATTTTATAATTTATTATGTTTGCCAATGGCTCCGAAAGTATTTCTTGTAACATATTTTTCTCCTATACAATGTATAAGATAAGAAAAGGCAAATCATAACTAAAAACAAAAAAAATATGCAATATTATAAAATACTGCATATTTCGACAACTTTAAATTACTTTACACGCTCCATGTAACTGCCATCACGTGTGTCTACACGGATTTTCTCACCGTTGTTTACAAAGAGAGGAACATTGATTACATAGCCGGTTTCTAGCGTTGCCGGTTTGTAGCTTGATTTCGCTGTATCACCTTGAATACCAGGCTCACAATCAACAATGGTCAATTCAACAAATGTTGGTGGCTCAACAGAAAATGCTGTGCCATTATAAAATTGAACTGTTGCCATCATATTTTCCGTAATAAAGTTCATAGCATCTTCAACTTGCGACTTGTTGAACGGGATTTGATCAAATGTTTCCATATCCATAAAGTAATAAAGATCTCCTTCATGGTATAAATATTGCATTTCTTTTCTCTCAATTACTGCAACTTGAAATTTATCCGTTGGGTTAAATGTTCGCTCAATTACCTGTCCAGTTATAACATTTTTTAGCTTTGTCCTAACAAATGGAGAGCCTTTGCCCGGTTTTACATGTAAAAACTCAACAACTGTGTAAACATTACCTTCCATTTCAAAAGTTACGCCTTTTCTAAAATCTCCTGCTGTTATCATAAAATCTCCTTAAAAATGTTTATTGCATCATATCTAGATTATCACACAATATATCTGAAATGCAACTATTTTTTAATGTCCATAAAAGAAATTGTAATTATTTTTAAAAAAATGTTGTAATTTATTTAAACTTTGCTTCAGTTCATAAGGGCTACTATCATAAAAATCCGTTCTTCCAACGCCATCCTTAAAAAAAGTATCTCCGCTAAAAAAATTGTTATCAATTATATAACAAACACTTCCCTTGCTGTGCCCGGGTGTGTGCAAAACCTTTATCTCAAATTCGCCAATTTCCAAATCGCCTTCCTCTATAAGGCAATCTGCATAAAACTTCTGAAAATCAATACCAAACATACTTGATAAATTTCCATCAGAGTAAAGTTTATCTGCGTCTAATTTATGTATATAAACAACAGCGCCATCGTCTTGAAATTTTTTACACGACAAGCAATGATCAAAATGACCATGCGTCAAAAGTACCGCTAGAACATTTAAGTTATTATTTTTTAAAAAGGTATTGATTTTAAAATAATCACTTCCAGGATCAATTATTAGTGCTTTGTGCTTGTCATAAACAATGTAGCAATTTTCAAACAAAATATTACATGTGAATTTTTTGACTTTAAGCCTGCTCATATATCTCCTTCATAATCAAACTATCAGTAGCCATGTTATCTTTAGATTCACAAATTATAGTCGGCGTTAAATTCAAATCCTTTATAACTTTCGCAAGTGGGGCAAAGTCAGGCCCATAAATTGTATCATCATAATTTAAATGTCTTATTTCACCTTTATCCTTATATTCTATCTTTGAAAAATGTATATGACATCTTTTAGCCCTTTCTCCAAGTTTTAATATGGCCAAATCAAAAATTTTCTTGTAGTCATCATAACCTTTCAAAGATCCACCGGTTAAAGCATTGATATGTCCAAAGTCGAAAGTAGGAACCAAACATTCATCAAGTGTACAAAGGTCAATTATTTCTTCATATGTTCCTATTTGCATAGGTTTTCCCATTGTTTCAAGACAAAGCCTTTTTCCACCTTTCAAAAAATTCCCCTTCTTTAAAATTATTAAAAGATTTTTTAAATTATTTCTTATGTTTTGCAACGCCTGTTTTCTAGTCAGTTTTCCACAAGAACCTATATGAACCACATAATCTATACCACCAAAGCAATCAAGCAATACAAGCCCTTTAGTAATATAGCCAAAAGATTTTTCAATCATAATGGGATCAGGATTTGCAAGATTAATATAATATGGAGCATGACAAGATATCAAGACATCATATTTTTTTGCTTCATCACCAATTTTCCTTGCAGTTTCTTCTTTTATCGTGAATCCTCGACCAAACGAAAATTCATATGCATTGAGCCCCAAATTATTTAACCATGCAGGTGCTTCAATACTATGCTTATGTCCCTGTTCATAGAATAATTTCTGATTTCCTGATGGACCAAACCTAACTTTATTTAACATATATTTCACCTTCTTTTGTATTGAATATCTTAAATTTGCCATTTTTTATATCATCTAGTGTGCAACTTTGAGAAATGTCATATTCTCCACATCTTGTGCGTACAATCGCAAGCATAGTACCACATGTTGACAATTTAACGGCCATATCTCTACATATACTGCGAATATATGTTCCACTTGAACAAGTGATTTCAAACAAAAAAGTATTATTTTTAATTTTACTTAAACATTGGATATCAAATATTTCGATGGTTCGAGTGTTCAATTTGACACTTTCTCCTTTTCTCGCCAATTCATATGCTTTTTCCCCATGTACTTTTTTTGCTGAATATACCGGAGGCATTTGGTCAAATTTACCAATAAATTCTTTACAAATACATTTCACTTGTTTAAGAGAGATATCTTTTGCAATTTTTTTAACAATCTGACCTTCACTATCGAGTGTGTCTGTTTGTTCTCCAAAATAAAATATAGTTTTATATGTTTTAATTTCTTTTAAAAACGTTGCAAACAATTTTGTTGCCTTATTTATTCCAAGGATTAATAAACCACTACCAAGTGGATCAAGTGTTCCCATGTGTCCAATTTTGTTTGGATTTATAATGTGTTTCACTATTTGAACAGCTTTATTGCTGGACATTTGTGTTGGTTTGTTTAGTAATATTATTCCATCATCAGTTATCACTTATTTTATCTCCATTTTTAATCTCTTCATCAACATAATCTAGTACCTTTTTAAGACACGTCTTGATGTTTCCAGCGACTCTTCCACCTGCAGATTGTCTATGCCCGCCACCATTAAGTTTGGATGCAACATTAGCTACATTATAATTTTTCAATGATCTAAAGCTTAAAGAATATACCATATGCTGCTTTTCTACCATAGTAAAAGAAACTTTAGTCCCTTGTAAATTAAGTAAAGAATTTACATAATTTCCAAAATCTGATTTATCGCAGTTATTATTTTGCATAAAATCTTGACTTACAATAACATATCTCACTCCATTCCTTTCTTGAATCAGTTCATCCAATTTCTTAGTCAACTCATAGGTTTTTCTTGTTACAAGTTTAAATAGATTATAATTTACCAATTTATAGTCTGCTCCTAGTTCCATAAGTTTGGCTCCAATGTAATGTGAATTGGATGTTGTATTGTCATGCATAAAACAGCCAGTATCATCCGAAACCCCCATATACAAAAATGTTGAAACATCTTTAGTTAATTTAATTTTAGAGGTTTTAATTAAATCATAAACAATTTCTGAACATGATGCGGTGTATTCTACATAAGTAATTTGACTAGTCAAATTTCTTATTAAATGATGATCAATAGAAATTGTATTGTTCTTTTCATTAAACACGCTTGCATAAGTTCCAAGTTGGTGTTTGTCAGCAACATCAACCGATATAAACAAATCATAATTTTTTGAATCAAATGGAATACTATTTAAAAAACGTGTATCCAAAAAAGCATAGCGATTAGGTAAATTATCATCAACAAATGCATTTACATTTTTATTTAATTTCTGACATAAAAAATAAATGGCAGATAAACAGCCAAGACAATCACCATCTGGCGACTGATGACCAAAAACTGCCACACTTGTACTTTGTTTAATTTTTTGTAGTATTGTCTTCATCCATAACCTCATCAGGAATGTTTAGAGTGCTCAAAATTTCATTTATTTTGTCGGCATGCTTTGCACCCTCATCCAAAACAAATGTAAGTTCTGGTGTGTATGGCAATTTAACATCCTTAACGAGTTCACGCTTTATATAACCTTCACTTTTGCGTAATTGTTTTATAACAACATTTTCATCCCCGCCATACACACTTATACCTACGTTACAATGTCTAAAATCCACAGAACGATTAGCATAAGTTATAGTTATAAATTCACCATTTAATCTTGGGTCGTTTAGCCTGTTTTTTATAATATCAGCGAGCACTCTTTCCACTTCTGAATTTGCTCGTTCAGTTCTTATACTGCTCATAACTTAACCTCTTTTAATTTCAACTTTTTTATAAACCTCAAGAATATCTCCAACTTTAACATCTTGACTGTCCTTTAGTTTAATTCCACACTCGAAACCATAAGGAACTTCTGCCTTGTCATCTTTTTGAATTCTCAGGGCAACAATGCTGGTCTCCAAGATTTTTTCTTTTCCTCTATAAACATTTACAAAAGCATTTCTAGCTACTTTACCATCAGTTACATAACTTCCGCATACAATTCCACTTGTTGAAAGTTTAAACATCATCCTTACTTCTGCGTGTCCGATTACCTGTTCTTCGTATTTAACACTAAGCATTCCGCTAAGTGCCTTTGAAACCTCATCGACAACTTCATAAATGACTTTATACGATTTAATTTGAACAGACATGGATTCTGCAAGTTGTTCTATTTTTGAAGATATCTTTAAATTAAAATTAATTATTACAGCCCCGCATGCCTGAGCAAGCAACAAATCGGATTCGGTAACGGCACCCGCCCCACTATGAATACAAACAACTTTTGCTTCCTCATTTTTAAGCGCAACCAATGATTGTTTAAGTGCCTCAACAGAACCTTGAACATCTGCTTTTATTATAATGTTTAAAGCTTTAAGTTTGCCTTCATTGACCTTATCCATAAAGTCTTCAAGCGAAACACCACTTGTTGAATGCGAACGAAGTTCTTTTGCTTTTGCTATACGCTCATCAATAACTTGTTTTGAAAGTTTTTCATCGACTGCAAAAACTCTGTCACCAGAATTTGGAACATTGTCAAGTCCTAACACTGCAACAGGAGTGCTTGGTCCCGCTGATTTAACTGATTTACCATTTTCATCAAACATTGCTCTAACTTTACCAAAAGATGTACCACTTATGATTGAATCACCAATGTTAAGTGTACCATTTTGAACAAGTACAGTAGCAACTGCACCACGATTTTTGTCAAGTTCAGCTTCTAAAACCGATCCAGAAGCACTGGCTTTAGGATTTGCTTTTAATTCTGAAATTTCAGCAACTAAAAGAATTGTTTTTAAAAGGTCATCTATACCCAAGCCTTTTTTTGCAGAAACTGGAACTAATATTGCATCGCCACCCCATTCCTCTGGCAAAACACCATTTTCGGCAAGTTGTTGTTTTACTCTTTCAATATTGGATTCTGGTTTATCAATTTTGTTTATAGCAACAATCATTGGAACATTTGCCGCCTTTATATGGTTGATTGCCTCAATGGTTTGTGGCATTATACCATCATCTGCAGCAACTACAAGAATTGCAATATCTGTAACCTTTGCGCCTCTTGCACGCATAGCGGTAAACGCTGCATGTCCCGGGGTGTCAATAAATGTTATCTTTTCTCCATTATAATCTATCTGATACGCCCCTATCTTTTGCGTAATTCCACCGGCTTCTCCTGCAACAACATTAGTTTTTCTAATAGCATCCAAAAGTGATGTTTTACCGTGGTCTACGTGTCCCATTACCGCAACAACAGGTGGGCGTTTAACCATATCTTTTTCATCATGCTCCTGCTCGTTAACATCATCTAGCAGTTGCTCCTCGTATGTCTTTTCAATCTTTTGTTCTAGTTTTACTCCAAGCTCGCCAGCAACAAGTTCTGCAGTCATAAAATCAATAGAACTATTTATATTCGCCATTATACCAAGCATCATAAGTTGTTTTATTATCTCAGTTACAGGCCTACCAGTTTTTTCTGAAAGAGTTTTAACTGTAACATCTTCTGTTGTGATAACCGCATTCTCTATTTTTGGTGCGACAAAAATTTTCTGTTCCTTCTTTTTGTGTGCGAGTTTTCTATTACCCATTCTCTCGCCCTCAAAATCAACATTGTCATCCACAATAAAATTCTTGCGTAAAAGAGAGCGCTTGTTTAATTGGCGTTTTTCTTCTAATGCCCTATTGGATTTATTTTTATTTCCATAATTGCGTTCTGGCTGAGAAAGTACACTGCTACTTTCCAAAGGCTCAAAAACTTTAAATGAATTGGCTTTAGAACTAACAAAATTATTTCCTTTTGGTCTATTGCCAAATGGTCTATTTTGTTGTCCAAAACGGTTGTTTTGTGCTTGTCTTTGATTATGATATGTTGATTTTCTAAAATCTCGATTGTTTTGCTTTTGCGAAAATTCACGCTTTTTGTCGTAATTTTTTCTATTCTGAATATTTTGATTAGTTTTTGATTGCTGCTGCGCTTGATTTGTACGATTTTGGTTTGGCATCTTTGATACTTCGGTTTGAATTTGTGAGTTTTGAGATTGAGAAGCTACTTTTTCTTGTTCTTCTTGAATAACTTCACGAGTTTGTTTTTCTGCTTGGAACACTTTTAAAACATCGTCAAGTTGAGATTTTGACGCTCTTAAATCACGAAGCAATATTTGAACTGTTCCGTTTTTTTGAAGTCCAAAGATAGATTTTAAATTATTTAATCCATTTTTTTGTTTTTCTTCTTGTTTAATCAATGTTTTCACCTCTCATACTCTCTAATATCTTATCTGAAATTGCTTTGTTTTTTAATGCAATTATTTTACAATTTTTTATGTTGGTAATATTTAAAAATTCTTTTTGCGGCAAACTTATTATTTCATAATTTGTCGTGCTTTTTATGCTTTTTATTATTTTTAATAAATTCTTTGTTGGACTTGTATATAAAAGCAAATATAACTTTTTAGAATAGTTTTTTAAATTGTCTTGTCCTACTATTGCGTAACCGCCCTTTTGAGCAATGCCGATATATCGTTTTATGTCATTTTGTTGTTTTGGTGTCAATCATAACCTCTTTTAATGTTTCTAATTTTTCATCACTTATAGTTGTTTTAAAAACTCTATTAAACAATTTTGTATTAAGTTTGTTTATACAATCTTGGCAAATATACAAGCCACGTCCTTGTATTTTTTGACGACTATCAAAAATTATTTGACCAGAATTTTTCACAAACCTGAAAAGTTGCTTTTGAGACAAACGCTGTTTACAAACGACACACATCCTTATAACTTCCATACATCAATCACCATTTTCTTCAAAGTCATCGATATCTTCTAAACTTGCAAAACTATCATCGTCTCCAAGGTCAGTAAGTTCATATTCAACTTCTTTGACATCAGAATCGGTTTTTACTGAACTCTCTGGTTTAACATCTATCTTCCAACCTGTAAGTCTTGCTGCAAGCCTAACATTTTGACCACCCTTTCCTATTGCGAGTGAGAGTTTATCATCTGGAACGATAACTCTTGAAGATTTTAAGCTCTCGTTTATTTCGACACTTATAACTTTGGCTGGACTTAGTGCACTTGCAATATACTCCAATGGATCATCTGAGTAAGGAACAAGGTCAATTTTTTCACCATTTATTTCATTCATTATGGTATTTATTCTCACCCCACGATTACCAACACAAGCACCAAGCGCATCAATATGAGGTTTTGTTGCCATGATCGCAACTTTACTACGGTTACCCGGATCTCTTGCAATGTTTTTGATTACAACTTCACCAGTCTCAATTTCTGGTACTTCAATCTCAAATAGTTTTCTTAAAAAACCAATATTACTTCTTGAAACTTGTATTTGGACTCCTTTAAAGCTATCCTTTATCTTTTTAACATAAACTTTAACCCTGTCGTTAACATGGAAAGTTTCTCCTGGAATTTGGTCTTGTTCTAGCATAACTCCTTCAGTGTGAGAACCTGCTATTTGCACATAAACAACACCTTGTTCAATACGCTTAACAACAGTTGTTAAGAGTTCATCTTCTTTTTCGCTTAATTCGCCTAGTGTAATTTGTTTTTCAATTTCTTTTAATTTCTGCATAACAACTTGTTTTGCCGTTTGTGCTGCGATACGACCAAAACCTTTTGTGTTTTCTTCTTGTGTTACAATGTCTCCAATTTTATAACTTGATTTAATTTTCTTGGCATCTTCAAGAGAAATTTCTTTGTCGGGATTTTCGACTTCTTCTACAACAGTTTTGTAACTAAAAATCCTTATTGTGTTTTTTTCGGGAATAAGCTTAACTTGAGCACTTTTTGCTTCTCCATACATTTTTTTATATGCCGACGTAAGTGCAGATTCCAATGCCTCAACAAGTTGATTAGAATTAATTTTTTTTGTGGTTTCGAGTTCCTCTAGTGCTTGAAAGAAATCTTTGTTTATCATTTTATTCTCCTTAAAATTCAATAACTGGACTAATTTGTGCTATATCACTATGTGTTAAAACGATAAGTTTATTGTTAACCTGCAACGTAATATCTTTATCGGTATAGTCCATTAATAAACCGATATAGTTCTTTATGCCATCAATTTGTCTGTAGAGCGTTACTTTAACTTTTTTATTTTTGTTTCGCAAAAAATCACGATGATTTTTAATTGGTCTATCAATTCCAGGCGAACTAATATTTAACAAATATGGCTCACCTTGAGTTGGATCAAGTTCATCTAATGGATCAGAAATTGCATCATTTACCTTTTCACAGTCATCAACTGTAACGCCGTTTTGTGAATCAATAAAAAATGTCAAATTCATTCCGTCAACTTTTTTTTGATATTCAACCTCCACAACTTCATATCCAAGATTTTCAATAATTGGACAAATTTTTTCATTGCAAAGGCTAACAACTTTACTTGCCATAAACAACTCCTCTACTACAAGTAAGAGTGGGCAAGATTTTGCCCACTCTTAGTCTAGCATGTATAGTGTATCACATCATTTTGTTTTAATCAATTATTTTTTGTAAAAAATTACAATAATTTAATTTTATATCTCGTTGAGTTTTAAAAAAACTTCTGCCGTTGCAATAGCATCTGCAATGGCCCTATGTGCATTTTTAAGCGACAATCCAAGAGCATCCACAACGTTTATAAGTTTATATCTAGATAAATACATTTTTTTTCTAACCACGTCCATAGCATCAACACAATCATTTGAAAAATGCAATCTTGCCTTTTTAGCCGTATTTTGAATAAAACCCAAGTCAAATGAAACATTATAACCAACAAGTACGGAACCTTCACAAAATTTATAAAAATCTGTTATCGCTTGGTTGCCATTTGGCGCATCTTTAACCATATCGTTTGTTATAGTGGTAAGCCTAGTTATTTCTTCTGGAATACTATTTTCTGGACAAATAAAAGTTTGAAATTGTTCTTTTATAAGACCATTTATAATCTTGACTGCACCGATTTCAATTATCTCATTATATTCTGCACTAAGTCCTGTAGTTTCACAATCAAATACAACAAAAGTGTGAGTTTTTATATAATCATTATAGTCCGGTTTAACATCAAACAAATTCTCCTGCTTATCGAGTATGTAAGGTGTTGGTTTAATAAATTTATATTCTTCTATGTGTGCATCTTCAATTATGCTTTGTTCTATTTTGGGCTCCTCTTTTTGAATTATCAGCGATGAATCAATTACACAAAAAGAAATGTTTTTTATATAAAGTTTTTTCTTTTCATAATCTTTTTTTATATCACCAACTACAAGTATGCTATCACCATCCTTTAAGAGACTTGCTTTTTTATATGAAGTTTTATGTGCAAAATAAATAGCTTCTATACTTGCGGTATGGTCAGTTAAAGTAAAAGCAATATAATGGCTTGGTTCATCAATGCCTTTTTGTTTATTGCGTTTTGAAATATATGTTTTATCTACAAGATTAGATATTTTGCCAGCTAAAATCACAGCAGTTTTTGAATCTGGCTGGTTTTTGATAGGTTCTGGTAATGGAGTTATCTCTTGACCACACAAAACTTCCGCTTCAAAAACTGGATATCTCTCAACTTCTCTATGTTTAGGTAAATTGTCATAAATATTTTTTTCATGTGAGAGAAACAAATCTTCGTCCAAATCATCATCATTTTTATATAAAGTAATATCAAAACTAGCTATGAAATTTGTATTCAAATGCTTCAAAATCTTATCTTTAATCTTATTATTTAAGAAATATTGGTATACAACATCTAGAAGAGAAATTCTGACGTTGATTACATCACTTTTAATTATTTCAATATTTTTGTCATCATAATAAGCAAACATTGATGGATAAGATGATTTCAAAAACTCAATCAAACTTTTTTTAATAAGAGATTCATCGAGATAACTTTTCCTAAATTTGATTTTAACTTCACATCCAAGAGCCAGTACACTTTTAACAAAATCTGAAACTTCTAATTTTTGAGTATCATTAAAACTATCACAACTTTCGGGATACAGAAACACTATTTGTGCATAAAAAGAATGGGTGCTATAAGTAACACTTTGCACCCTTAGAAAATCATATTTGCCTCCAAATTCGGCATTTATCCTATCAAGAATCTCCATTTAAAGCCCCACAACTGCAATGTGGACAATGTCCACCACAACTACAAATAGTAGTAAAATTATAAGTCCATAAAAGTGAATATAATTCTCAACTTTTCGACTTACAACAGGTTTACCAAATATCCATTCAAGGAGAGTAAATACCGCATGTCCACCATCCAAAGCTGGAATTGGCAAAAAATTGAAAACCGCCAAGTTTGCTGCTAAAAGTGGCAATAGAATTAGGAAGTTTGCAAAACTTGTTTGCATAATCTCTGACATCATACCGATTGTTGAAATAGAACCTCCAAGTTCTGAAAAGGCAATCTGACCTGTGATAATTTGCCAAAAACCCTTTAACACAACCCAAGCAAAACCAAAGGCTAATTCAAAACTTCGACCTAACGCTTCCCAAAAATTATGCACATATGCATTTGTTGTAAAGCCTACAATCAGCCGAGTTTCCTCTTCTCCTTGATCATTTGTTATTGTTTCTTCAGCAAGCCTTATGACTACCTCAATTCTTTTATTATCCCTTTCGACATCCAAAGTTATATCTTTATCTGGACCTGCTTTAGTTAAAAGTTCGGAAAAAGTGCCTGTAAAAGCAAAACTTATACGAGTTCCATTAACGCCCCAGATAATATCCCCTTCTTGCAATTCTCCATATAAATTTGAATAGTTAGTATCAAGCGTTGCAACACGAGGAATATCATAACCGTATGATATCAAAAGAATAAAAGAGAATATTATCGCACTGAGAAAATTAAATGTTACACCTGCCATATAGACAAGCAATCTTTTCCAAGGCTTTTGGTTAATAAAGTCGCCACTATGATCGACTTTTTTTGTGTTAACGTCTTTACCTTCACTTATGTCATTGATTTGTTTTATAATTTCAGTAGTTTGTTCATTTTTTATTGTGTTTTTTTCTTTTTTGTCGTCTTTTTTTTCTTCTTTTGTGAGATTGTCTATTTTCCCTTTTTCTTTGTCAATCTCTCCATCTTTTGTGAGCACTATAGTTTCGTTATTTTTATCGTCTTTATCGTTTGTCTTCTTGTCGTCTTCTGTTTCGTCATCTCCTTCACCGGCAAAAGCACAGTAACCGCCAAGTGGGAAAATACGTAAAGATATTTTTTCTCCACGCTTATTAATTTTAGTAAAAATTGCCTTGCCAAAACCTATTGAAAATTCTGTTATCTTAAAGCCCAGCCATCTTCCAACACAGTAATGACCAAATTCATGTATTAGCACCATCAAAAGCAATACGCATATTGCAAGAATAATATAACCTATTGTAGTTAAAATAGCCATTTTTTCTCCTTTATAAAAGTATAACTAAAAATATAAATATAAGTGGAGCACAGACAATATGACTATCCATCCTGTCCAAAATTCCACCATGACCAGGTAAAATATCTCCTGAGTCTTTAACATTTGCTTTACGTTTTAAATAACTTTCAAACAAATCTCCGAGTTCGCAAACAACCGATGCAATAAGACCTATAATTATAAAGTGCCAAAATTCAAAACCTATTTGTTTAAAAACTTCATTATACGAATCAAAGGCATTAAATATAAGGTACAGTAAAACTGCTGAAATCATACCCCAAACAATGCCACCAACGGCACCCGATATGGTCTTGTTTGGACTGATTTTTGGACAAAGTTTTTTACCTTTAAAAATTGAGCCTGTAAGGTATGCAAATGTATCAGAAAAAATTGGTATAATAAATGTTAATATAAGTCCGAAAGTGCTTATTAGAAACAAAGCATTACTGTTATACGATGTAAAATATTCAGTCATCTTTGCAATATCATTTATATACACAAAAAATAGCATTAAAAGTGCTGGATAAAAATAAATATAGATGGTCTGAATAGCTTTATAAATTGAAAATGTTTCAACTTTCAATTTTAGTTTTCTCGTTGCAATTTCATTTTTTGTTGATTTAAACATCATAAGACTTAAAAACCACTGTGCCATAACAAAAACAATTATCAAAGCTAGCTCTAATAATATTAACATATACCAACGCATATCAAGATTTAAGCATAAAATAAATAAACCATATGAAAACAATGGGTACGCTATAGCGAAATATTCATTATTATAAATTCCCATTTTCGCAAACAAGCGACTTGTTTCAAAACAAGCATACATGGCAATTAAAACCATAAAAGCATCAAACACATACGTAGATAATTGCCTAGCAATTATTACAAGGACAAGTATTGCAACAAGCGTTGCTCCCGTTATAATTCTTTGTTTCATTAATTTTTCTCCTGTTTTACATTACCAAATCGTCTATCTCGACTTTGGTATTCTATTATTGCTTTTTTAAGATGTTTTTCATTAAAATCTGGCCAATATGTTTTTGGAAAATATAATTCACTATAAGCACTCTGAAAAAGCATAAAATTTGACAATCTCATCTCGCCACTTGTACGAATGATAAGGTCAGGATCTGGAAGTTCATTTGTATAAAGTTCGTTTTTTATATCATCCTCAGTTATTTCAACTTTGCCTTTTTGGGCAAGATTTGTAAATGCACGAGCAAGTTCGCTTCTTGATCCATAATTAAGTGCTATGTTAACTACAAAATCAGTATTATGCTTTGTTTTTTCGGTAACATCAAGCAAAAGCTCATAAAGTTCTTGCGGCAATTTTGAAATATCACCCATTGTCATTATTTTAGTCTTGCCATTAACAAACCTGTCATAATTTTCTTTTAAATGATTAAGTACTAAATCAAAAATACCATCAACTTCTTCTTTGCTTCGTTTCCAATTCTCTGTTGAAAATGCAAAAAACGATAATACTTTTATGCCCATTTTTTGAGCTGATTCAGTTACACGACGTAATGCGTCAACACCCGCCCTATGACCCATAAGTCTTGGAAGCAACCGTTTTTTTGCCCACCTTCCGTTACCATCCATAATTATGCCTATATGCACAGGCAAAGCTTGCATATTAATTTTCTTGTACATTGCAATCCTTTAAATTAAACAAAAATTCGCCATAAACTATAGTCGCATAGCCATTTTGCATCACAACATTTGTTACAAGTTTGGTATCTCCCTGTGTTCCATAATTGTTACACAAAGTGTTACATTTAATACCTTTTTGAGTCAACAAATCTACGACATATTCAAGTGGCAATAAGATGTAGTCCATTAAATTTCCATAACCTCTTTTTCTTTTGAATCACTAGATTTATCACACAACTCAATATATTTATCTTGAAGTCTTTGCACATTTTCTTCAAGATTATTATATTCGTCCTCGCTCAAGTTGTTGTCTTTTTTCATTTGCTTATACATGTCTAAACACTCTCGCCTTGCTGAACGCATCGCTATTTTTGTTTCTTCACAAAGCTTTTTGACTTGCTTTACAATCTCTCGCCTACGTTCCTCTGTCAAGGCTGGAAAAACTAATCGAATAACTTTCCCATCATCAGTAGGTTGTACTCCAAGGTCAGCAAGTTGAATTGCTTTCTCGACATTTTTTAATTGAGATTGGTCCCAAACATTTATAGCCAAAACCCTAGCCTCTTGGACTTGAATATTTGCCATTTGATTTAGAGGTGTCATTGCCCCGTAATAATCCACCATAACTCTATCTAAGATATGAGGGTTTGCTCTTCCTGCACGGATGATTTGATATTCATTCAATAAGTGCTCATGTGCTTTTTTTAAATCATCCTCATAAGCATCCATAACATCTTTCACCATTATTTCGTCTTGCATAAAAACTCCTTAAATTTACTAACTAAAAAATATAATACATTAAAATGTTAATAAAATCAAATGAAATAACAAACTTTATAAGTATACACCCACACAAAAAATTGCCCATTTGACTGAGCAATTCATACTATATCTTTAAAGGCAATAGTAAAGACAGGTCGTGCAGCATAGTTCCCATATGAAACAATATTCCCAAAGTGAAGATTACCATCTTCCTTACTAACATATAATGTTCCATATGAAATATTTGGATCAGGTGAACGCAACCAATAAATATCTGGTGAAGATTTTGGCCACTCTCTATCCTCACAGCTATCTGGAGTTAAACCATCAAATAAATTAATTGCCTCTTGATAACTTAATAACCAAAAATAATCCCTATGCATTCTCCCATAAAAATCCTCTCCTTCACCTAAGACATCCACTGGAAACATTAAGTTATTATCGGTTAGATACAGGTCAGACAATGTTCTTCCGCCCGCTTGCTCTATTAATTTGTACACAATATCATAATCTATATCAATATTAAAATCTTTGTACATATTTGAATAATGAGAATTTTTATCTGGAAACGCATAATTATTGTTTGCTTAGTGGTTTTTATATATATCTACACCATTTATGTATCTTCTTATTGTACTAGTTGCATAGTCATTTGCTTTTATATCAGTCCAATCATAATCATATTCAGGCATGGTTTCTGAGTGGTTAGAATCAGTGGCAGAAACATAGTGGTAGGTATTATTAAATGAAACATCATTTAATGTATAATCGGGGTCATCAGTATCAGGTCTTTTTAGTTGTGTATTGGTTTCAAGAATAAATACTCCAACACCTGATGTAGGTGCACTGGCAGATGACCTATTAAATATAGTATATTCTGAAGAATATTCAGAACCTTTCCCAATCAATCTCCACTTGATATATTCATTTTGCATTGAACCATCTCGCATAATTGTCCCCATTTCGACATAAAAGTAATCATTTTCAGCATCTGGGCTATGCAATATTGACGTCTGTACATCGTATTGTATGGATAATTTTAAATCATCTAAACTTACTTCATTTTCCGTGTTATTATCAATATAAATCCTATAAATTCCACTGCCTTTTAAGTAAAGCGAAGACGCATTGACTTTTATATTTGGATATTGTGTTGTGTCATAGTTTATAAACATTCTAGCAAATAAAGGACCGGTTGAACTCATTTCAATTTCTATAATAGTACTTTGACCTTGAGGATGTGTATCATCAATGGAATCTATTTTTGGTTTTATAGTAAAGTTGTAATCAAGTGAAAATACACTATTCATCCCAAATGTAGAATCGTCATTACTTATTATTTCGCCACTGGAAGAAATTTTGTTTACAGTCGCAACCGGTTTTTGTACTTCATAATGTATATTGCCATTTACAATAAATTGAACTTTAATCGATGAATATACCCCAAAACACAACATGCTTAAACAAAGGAATAAGGAAAATAAACTAAAAATAAACTTGCTTTTTTTAAACATTTTCCGTACCTCTTTTTGATTGGCAGTAGACACCTAAGCCTATGAATATAATATTATCACCTTTGAATATTTTATCAAAGTAAAATACAAATTTTATCAAGAATGATTTGAAAAAATAAACACAAATTTAAAAATCCTGAATCAAAACTTTTTAAAAAACTGTAGTTTAAATGGTTCAATCATTTAACTACAGTTTTATAAATTATTTATTTGCCATTTTTGCAATTTCTTCAGCAAGATTATCTTGGCGCTTCTCAAGTCCTTCACCCATTTCAAAGCGAACAAATCTACGAACATTAATCTTTTCACCAAGTGCAAGAACCGCCTCATTTATAACTTCTTTGACTGTTTTGGAATTATCTTTTACAAACTCTTGCTCTAAAAGACAAATCTCTTTATAGAACTTATGAATCCTTCCTTCTACCATTTTTTCAACAACATTTGCAGGTTTACCCTCATTTAATGATTGTTGAGTAAGAATCTCTTTTTCTTTTTCAACTTCCTCTACAGGAACATCCTCAATTCGAACATATCTTGGATTTGTGGCAGCGATTTGCATAGAAATGTCTTTTAAAAGTGTTAAAAATTGTTCACTTCGTGCAACAAAATCAGTTTCACAGTTAATTTCAACCAAAACACCAATTTTTCCACCCATGTGAATGTAAGAACCTACAGCTCCTTCTGCAGCTATTCTATCTGCTTTTTTCGCTGCTGCTGCAATGCCCTTTTCTCTAAGCCAAATAACCGCCTTATCGAAATCTCCATCACTTTCTGTGAGTGCTTTTTTGCAATCCATCATACCCGCGCCTGTACTAGCACGAAGTTTAACAACATCTTGTGCTGTAAACATAATTATTCTCCTTTTTCTTCTTTTTCTTCTTGTTTAGCCTCTTCTTTTGGCTCTACATCTTTCTTAGATTCGTCTTTAACTTCTTTTTCTATCTTTTTAGTAGATTTTTTTGACTTTGATTTTTTAGGTTTTTCTTCGTCTTCTTCTTTAACTTCTGTTGGTTTTACTTCTGCAAGAACTGCACTTATATCAACATCTTCCTCTTCCTGTGGTTTTTTGCTTACTGAAACTCCCTCACGTGCCTCAATAACAGCGTCTGCAATGGCACTAGCAATGAGCTTAACTGAACGTATGGCATCATCATTGCCAGGAATTACATAATCAATATCAGATGGATCACAATTTGTATCAATTAACCCCACGGTTGGAATATGCAAAGCTTTTGCTTCCTTGACACAAATATGTTCCTTTGTTGAGTCAACAACAAATATTGCTCCTGGCATGTCGTGCATATCTTTTATGCCACCAAGATTTGCTTCGAGTTTTTCCCTTTCTTTCTTTAAGAGTGCAACTTCTTTTTTTGGCAAAAGTTCAAACTCACCCACTTTTTCCATTTGATTAAGTTTATTTAATCTTTCGATTCTTTGTCTGATTGTTTTAAAGTTTGTAAGTGTTCCGCCAAGCCAACGATTGTTGACATAAAACATACCACAACGGAGCGCTTCTTCTTTTATTGCTTCCTGTGCCTGTTTTTTTGTGCCCACAAAAAGCACCGATTTTCCTGACGCAACTACATCTCTTATAAAACTGTAAGCCTTATCTATAAGTTCCGAAGTCTGCTCAAGGTTTATAATATGGATATCGTTTCTTGCTGTAAAAATATATTTTGCCATTTTTGGATTCCATTTTCTTGTTTGATGTCCAAAATGAACACCAGCCTCAAGAAGTTGTTTCATTGAAATAACTGACATAAATTTTTTTCCTCCTTGTTTTTAGTCTTCCCCAGCGTTTTAAAGCTCCTTTTGCAACCTGCAAACATGCATAGGCAACCACAAAAAAATTTTCACTGGGTGTTAATTTGCCAATGAATGACTTTAATAAGATAACATATTGTTAAAAATTATGCAAGTAAAATTTACAAGACACTTCGATTTAATTTCAAAATTTATTGTTATTTATTATCAGCATAGTTTGTTAGTATTAATTATTATTTTTTTGTTTAATATAGTACGTTTTATTATTTTTTTAATTTTTTTATTATATTTTAATTAATTTAAGTGGATATTGTCGATTTTTGATAATTCTTTATTATAAAAAACAAAAACCACCAGTTTAACTGGTGGTCAGACTGCATACAAACAAAATAGGTGTATAAAATGGTGAAACTCAAATGACCAAGTATAAATTAGCTACCTTTCTTAAAATAAACCATTACCGTTTTCAACAACCTAAGCCTCAACTGTTAAGATAAACTACTCCATTGATATGATATAGTAATATACAGGTTGTCCACCATCAATTATAGTAACTTCACATTCTGGATACTTATTCGCAAGAGTATCTCGAAGTGCTTCAGCATCCTGCTGATTTACATCTTCTCCATAAAACAGTGTTATACTTACTACGCTTTCATCAATCATTTTGCTGATAAGATCTTCTGTTGTGGGTCCAACAAGATCGCCCTTAGCCAAAATTGTCTTATCGTCAAGCCCTATAATTTCACCTACAGATAGGTCAAAACCGTCAACATGCGTAGAACGCACAGCATATGTTACTGATGCACTCTTAACATTTTTATAGGCATTTTTCATACTTTCGGTATTTTCTTCAACTGTGCCTTCAGGATTGAATGCAAGTGATGCTGAAATACCTTCTGGAATGTTTTTGGTTGGAATAACAACTAAATTCTTAGTTGTTAAGCCTTTGGCCTGCTCACATGCAAGGGTTATGTTTTTATTGTTTGGAAACACAAAAACTGTTTTGGCAGGAACTTTATCCACTGCTTGCGCTATATCTGCAGCACTCGGATTCATTGTTTGACCACCCTGAATAATTTCATCAATTAAAAGGTCTTTCATAAGGTCAGCAATTCCTTTGCCTGGTGCAACAGAAACCATGCCCAGTTCTTTTAAATTTTCTTGTTTTTGACCCGCTTTTTTCTTGAGCTGACGATTTTGCTCACGCATATTCTCAATTTTTAGATTATAAAGTTCACCGAGTTCTAGCGCATATCCAAGTGCAAGGTTCGGTTGATTTGTGTGTACATGGACTTTTACCAATAACAAATCACCAATACAAAGTACAGAATCACCAATGGACATAAGTTTTTCTTTTAATTTTTCTATATCCGCTTCTGTGGTCTTTTTGTTCATATTTATAATCATGTACTCAGTACAATATCCATATTCAATTTCAGCCAAATTGTTAATATCGGCAATGACATCATCTGCAGTTTGAACTGGTTGTCCATCATTAAATGTTATATTTGAAAAATCGGTTTCGCCAATAAGTGCTTTGTAAAACCCTGTGAATATAACTATAAGACCTCTTCCGCCAGAATCAACAACGCCAGCTTTTTTTAATACCGGCAACATTTCTGGAGTCTGTTGAAGAATTTCTTCACCCTTTTCCAAAACACGCTTTAAAAATTCTTCAAGGTCACTAACTTTTTTGGCAATTTCAACTGCCTGTTCACTCATCACCCTTATCACAGTAAGAATAGTGCCTTCTTTTGGCTTTGTAACAGCTTTGTAGGCTACTTTTGTGCCCTCTGTCATGGCTTTTGCAAAATTTTTTGGTGTAATTGACTCTACATTACCAAGCACGGAACACATACCTTTCACTATTTGCGACGTTATAACTCCAGAATTTCCTCTTGCTCCACGCAAAGCACCCTTTGCAAATGCTCCACAAATTGTTTGAAAGGTATTGTCAGGACAATTATTGACTTCATTTCCTGCTGACTTCATTGTGAGAAACATATTTGTGCCTGTGTCGCCATCTGGAACTGGGAACACATTGAGCGAATCAACTAATTGTTTATTTTGATCAAGTAACGAAACGCCACCGAAAATCATCTTTTTAAAGGTTGCGCCGTTAATGGACTTTTGCATATTTATCTCCTAAACTCTTACGCCAACGACATGTATATTGACAGCGTCAACAATCATTCCAGTAAAATCCTCAACACTATATTTGATAGTCTTTTTTAAACTTTCGGCAACAGCGCTGACAGAAATACCATACTTCAATATACAGTAAATGTCGATGGATATTCTATTTTCTACATTTGATATCTTAATACCACGTGAATATGGTTGCTTAACTAATAACTCTCGAATGCCGTCTTTTAGGTTTCGGGACACGAGATCCACGACTCCATAGGAATCAAGCGTGGCAAAACCAGCGACCGAAGCAATCGCCTCATCAGAAATAGTAATTTTGCCATAGAAATTGTTTGTTTCTACCAAATTTTGTTTCCTTTTAAGCATACGAACGCAATGTTAATATACAACAATATTTTAAATACTTCAAGTATTTTTTGCCACTTTTTCGAAAAATTGAGACAAAACCCTTGATTTGTTTTTAAAAAAATGATAATATATGCGATGTAAATTTAGAAAGCGGAGGAATTATGAGCAGAGTTTGTGAAATATGTGGAAAAGGAAAAATGTCCGGTCATAATGTAAGCCACAGCAACCGTAAATCAAACAGAACATATGAAGTTAATTTACAAAAAACAACAATTACTGTTGATGGTCAAGAAAAAACTGTCAAGGCTTGCACAAAATGCATTAAAACATCAAAAAAAGCATAACGATATTTCTCACCGCATGGTGAGTTTTTTTATGTATAAAAAGTTATTATTTTATAACAGATTTTTTAAATATAATCTTAACTATTCCAGACAAAAACTTTGGCATTTTGAAACAAAATATTTTCATATTCTTCACCTCGTATAATAATATGCCAAAGTTTGAAATGTGGTGTCAGCGTAAACTAGAAATGGCTTCTAATCTATTCTCACTTTCATAAATATAACTTCCACTCACTAAAATATCTGCACCAAACTTTTTTAGATTGCGACTAATGCTTGGGTTGACTCCTCCATCGACTTCAATTTTAAAATCAACATCATAATCAATTTTTATTTTATTTAACTGCGCAACTTTTTCATATGTGCTTTCAATAAATTTTTGTCCGCTTTTTCCAGGTTCTACACTCATCACCAAAACCACATCAATGTAATAAAGATATGGAATAATCTCGCTTACTGATGTATGTGGTTTTATACTTAGCCCAGAAAGCGCGCCAAATTCTTGTATGTGTTTTAAATCTTTTATAAGTTGTTCTTTGTTCTTATAAGCCTCATAGTGAACAGTCAAAATATTTGCTCCTGCATTTAAAAAATCATTGATATGTTTGGTTGGATTGTCAATCATAAGATGCACATCTAGCGGAAGCAATGTCTTTTCATTTATCGCTCTTAGTGCTCTAAAAGAATAAGTTTTGTTTTCAACAAAAACACCATCCATAATATCGCAATGCAAAAAATCAGCATCATGCTTAACTGACTCAGCATAATCTATTATTGCGTTTACTGATTTTATTGGATCAGTTGATGGTGCAATCAATATTGTTTTATCCATGCGTTTTTACCCACTTTTGTTCTAATGCTTTATAGATTTCAGTGTATCTTTTATAACGACCATTGTCAAGTTGTCCATTTTGAACAGCACATTTAACTGCACAATCACAAACATTTTCATTTATATGTTTGCAATCAGAATATTTACATTTTGGCATGTACGAAATATAATCTTTATAATATAATGGCAGTTCAAAATACGGAATAGGAAGCAGTGTTTCGTCAAGAGCTGTAAAACCAGCCGTGTCGGCGATTAGTAAATCCCATTTTGTGAAAATCTCACAATGCCTTGTTGTATTTTTGCCTCGATTAATTTTTTCACTCAAATCTCCTTCTTTTGAAATATTTTTACCAAAGATACGGTTAACTATTGCACTTTTCCCCACTGCAGATTGTCCTGCAAGTGCACTTATCTTAAATTTTATGGCATCTTTTAATTGCTCAAAACCTAGCCCTGATTTTGCAGAAATGTAAATAACTTTAATAATAGGTTCGTACACTGTTTTTACATATTCATTTATATCTAAATTTATGTCTTGCTTGTTTACAACAAGTATTGGTTCAATTCCATATGCATATGCGAATAATATGAGTTTATCTAAAATATAAAAGTCGGGTTTTGGTATCCCTGCAAGCACAATAATAAGTTCGTCAAGATTGGCAAGTGGAGGTCTTACAAGCAAATTTTTCCTAGTGTAAACTTTGTCGATTGTATAGTCATTAAGAACTTTATTTAAAAATACTTTGTCGCCAACAAAAATCCCACGTGATTTAAGCGTACCTCGTGGTTTGGCAACAACAATCTCACCATTTGCAAGTCTCACCCAAAAATTATTAGACATTATTTTTATTACTATATTTTCCATATATACACCACATAATGTATTATGCGTTTTTGCATAATACACTTTATTGTATGTCTGACAACACTTTTGCTCTCAGCTGTCCACAGGCTCCTTCTATATCTTCACCCATCGTTCTTCTTATCGTAGCGCTCACATTATGCTCCTTTAACCGTTCCATAAAGGCATATGCACGATGTTTTGTAGTGCCTTTCAACCCTCTTTCTTTCACTTCGTTCAACGGAATTAAATTAACATGATTTGAAAATCCTCGCATAAGTGTCGATAGCTCGTCAGCACAATCATAACTATCATTTTTGCCTTCAATTAAAGCATACTCAAACACTATTCTGCGTTTAGTCTTGATGAAATATCTCTTTGAACTATCTATTATTTCTTTTATTGAATATTTGTTTGCTATTGGCATTATTTGTTTTCTTATTTGATCATTTGGTGCGTGCAATGAAATTGTAAGCGTTATTTGCAAATTTTCTTCTTTTAATTGATCTATTTTATCCACAAGACCACAAGTTGAAAGCGATATATTTCGTTGACTAATTCCTATACCACGCTTATCAGCAACGCATCGCAAAAATTTAATCACATTGTTGTAGTTATCAAGAGGTTCGCCACTACCCATAAGCACAACATTTGTGATTTGCCGTTTATCCCTTGTTCCTTCTAGATATGCATTTACACATAACACTTGCGCCAATATTTCGCCATTTGTAAGATTTCGAATAAGTCCACCGAGTGTAGAAGCACAAAATTTACAACCCATTCTGCAACCGACTTGTGTCGAAACGCAAAGCGTATTGCCATACTTATATTTCATAAGTACACCTTCAATTAAATTTCCGTCCTTTAGTTTATACAAAAATTTGGTCGTTCCATCCTTACTTGTAATGGACTTATATATTTTTAGTGGCAAGAATATATATTGGTTAGATAAAATATCAATAAGCGACTTTGGAATATTGGTTATTTTATTAGGCTCCTTATACAAAACTAATGCATCATAGAGTTGAGAGACTCTGTATTTTGGTTGATTTAGTCCCCGTAGAACTTGTTCTAATTCATCATATGACAAATCTAGTAAATTAAGCATTTGCAACTATCCCTATTTCAATTTTTTTCCCATTTAAAAAACTTTTTGCAGGCATTACTTTTCCACCTGGCGCCTGTAATAATTCAACAATAACAGCACCATCCTGGCACTTTATTACAAGTCCTTTTTTAGGTGATGCTTCAACTATTGTCCCATTTGGAAGTTGTGAATTTAAAGCGATTTCGCTAAGTTTAAAAACCTTGTATGTGTTTTCTCCTATATTAAATTTTGCTCCAAGATTTGGAGAAAATGCACGAGTTAAGTTCACAAGTTGTTTTGCCGAATGATTAAAATCAAGAATAGTATCTTCACTTTTAATCATCTTTGTAAATGTTGCCTCTTTCTCATTTTGTGGTATCCAAGTCAAATTGTTATTATTTTGCAACATATTTAGAGCCTTAACAACTAACTTTCCCCCTTCATTTGCAAGTTTTTTTGTCAAAGTCTCAAAATTGTCATCATTATCAATTTAACCTTACTTGAAATTAACATATCGCCCGTGTCAATACCCGCTTCAGTTCTCATAATAGTAACGCCCGTTACTTCATCTCCGTTTAAAAGCGCATATTGGATTGGGGAAGCTCCACGATATTTTGGTAAAAGTGATGCGTGGACATTTATTACCTTATGAGGGCAAATATCTATTATCTCTTGACTAAGTATTTGTCCATAGGATGCCGTCACCATTATGTCTGCGTCAATTTCTTTTAAGTAATTAACACCATCTCTCCTTATTTTTTCAAATTGAAAAACGGGGAGATTATTTTGTTTTGCCATTTTTTTTATTTCCGGTTCAACAAGTTTATGTCCTCTTCCCGAAGCCTTATCTGGTTGCGTTACTACAGCAACCACATTATGACTGGATTTTAGTATATAATCAAGACAAATACAAGAAAATTCAGAGGTCCCAAGGAATATTACTTTCATATTTGCTCCTTTACGATTTTGTCTATAAATAGAATGCCATTTAAATGGTCAATCTCATGACAAAGACATCTTGCAAGATATTTCTCTCCTGTAATTTGAAATTTGAACCCATACCTATCTTGCGCACTTACGGTTACAACCATTGGACGCTCTACTTTCCCTCTAATTTTGCCACAACTAAGACAACCTTCTTCTTCTATATCACAACCACTTTGACTAATAATTTCAGGATTAACAAGCTCAAGTTTCATATTATTCACATCCATTACTATAACGCGTTTTAATATACCCACTTGAACTGCCGCGAGTCCCATACCATCATTTGTATACATTGTTTCCCACATATCATCAATCAGTTGTTCCAATTTTTTGTCAAAAACCTTAACTTCTTTACTATGCTTTCTCAGTATTTCGTCTGATTTTTGTATCACTTCTCTAACTGCCATATAAAATCTCCTTTAATTTAAATTTTGCGGGTTTATCTCCACAAACATGCTTACTTTTGCATTCTCATGACGATCACAAATTTCATAGAGTTTTTGAATTATCTCATCTTCATTTTTATGCTTAATTCTCATAAGAATTTGATATCTTATTTTGTTTTTTATTTTTGCGATAGGACTCTTCATTGCATCCAAATACACAAAGTCATCTATATATTCATCACGAAGACGCTTAATGTCAGTATAGCACAGTTTTGTTATTTCACGAACAATTTCTTCACTTTGCGATGAAAATAAAAGTCTAAGTATTGTAGTAAATGGTGGAAACATAGTATTTTTTCGAATACTAAGTTCTTTATCAAAAAAACTTTTATAATCGTAATTAGCAATGTATCTATAAGCATAATGTTTAGGTGCATAGGTTTGTAATATTACCTTACCTTCTGCCTTATCTCGCCCCGCCCGACCTGCCATTTGAGTTATAAGTTCAAATGTTTTTTCCGTGCTTTTGTAATCGCTATGGTATAAACTCTGATCGGCATCAATTATGCCCACAAGTGTAACATCTGAAAAATCATGACCTTTTGCTATCATTTGAGTACCAACCAATATGGCTGGTTTAGAAGTTCTAAATTGAAAAAGAATTTTTTGATAAGCATTTTTCGTGCGTGTCGTGTCATTGTCCATTTGAAAAATTGGCACTTCTGGATACAGCTCGTGAAGTTTTGAAACAACTTGTTCTGTACCAATCGCCCCATTTCTGATTGTTGTACTTTTACAATTTGGACAAATAGTCAATGCTTTAAAGCGCTTGCCACAATAGTGGCATTTGAGTTTATTTTCTTTTTTGTGGTATACCAATGTTACATCACAATCACTGCATTTTGGAATATAACCACAATTTGTGCAACGCATAAATGAACTATAACCTCTGCGGTTTATAAAAAACATTGCTTGATGTTTTTCTTTTATGCATTTGTCAAGTTCAAATAAAAGTACATTTGAAAACATACCAGTGTTACCATTTCGAATCTCGCTTAACATATCAACAATCTGAATTTTGGGCATAGGCTTATCATTAATTCGAGTAGGCAAATTTAATAGTTTATACTCACCATTTATTGCTTTTTGATAACTGTCAATGTCCGGTGTAGCACTTGCAAGAACCAAGGAACATTTATTGTATACACTTCTAAACTTTGCTA
This sequence comes from uncultured Clostridia bacterium, assembly GCA_944383335.1. Classification (GTDB taxonomy): domain Bacteria; phylum Bacillota; class Clostridia; order Christensenellales; family UBA1242; genus UBA5893. The sequence continues at coordinate 45,072 of CALWPD010000002.1, read as the reverse complement.
TATCAAATGTATTATAACGCGGGTTTGACTCGCTTATGTAGCTTGTCTCATGCTCTTCATCAATAATAATTATACCTACATTTTGTATAGGTGCAAATATAGCTGAGCGTGCACCCAAAACTATTTTTGCTTCCCCAAAAAGCACACGTCTCCACTCATCAAAACGTTCTCCAGCACTTAATCCGCTATGAAGTATTGCAACATTATCTCCAAACCTTGCACGAAAATGTGCAAGGACTTGTGGAGTAAGTGATATCTCAGGCACAAGCATTATTGCATTTCTACCTGTAGCCACCATCTTTTCAATAACCGACATATAAACTTCTGTTTTTCCACTACCTGTAACACCAAACAACAAATATGTATCATTCTTTTTCAAAATTGCGTCTGTTGCACGCTTTTGCATTGGTGTAAGTATATGCTTATTTTCATCTGTTTTATATGAATCCGGAATACGATGTTGCTGAATTTCTACAACCTCAAGTACACCATCATCAATCAATTTATTAACTGCACTTTGGCTAAATTCTTTTGTCAATGCATTTTTTAGATACCTTTTATTAACTTCTAAATAATCACATAGTGCAATTATATTTTTTGCATTCTTTCTTACCGACTTTGAATATTCTTCTGGGTTTTTGCTTACATTTACATAAGTTTTTATCAATGGTTTAACATCATTGCTTCTAAGTTCTGAAGGCACAAAAAGCCTTAAACAGTCTACAAACCTTAGATGATACTTTTTTACCATAAAATGCATAAGTTCAATATGCTCAGGTAATATTACTTGATATTCATCCACTGCATATAGAATTTTTTTTAATTTATCATCACTTACATCTGAATACTGTTTTAGCGCAATGACAAAGCCTTGAATATTTCGTTTTCCAAAAGGAACCATAACTCTTTGACCAACTTTGGTGGTATCTAATGCGATATAGTCAAACACTTTATCTACCGTGCAATTTGTTATGTCAACAATTACTTCTGCAATCATAATTTTATGATATCACAAAACAAAATGAAAATAAAGTATTTTTAAGATTTGGCATATTAAAAAAAGACCACACAAATGTGTGATCACAAATTAAACAACATCCTTATTTTACATCATCACTTGAAATTATCGTGCCCTCATATATCTCATCTGCAGCAAGACTAATTGCTTTTTTATCACTTTTTTCAATTTCTGCAGGCATGCGTTTTTCAAGTTCTTTAGCACGCTTTTCCATTATAATACATAATTTGTATTTATTGTTGTCCATTTTTTTTACCAATTCGTCGATTGGCGGTTCGTTCATCATAATAAAACACCTCTTCTTTGTATAATCTAAATGAGTTTAACACAAAAATATAATTTTGTGAATAATTTTTTTAAATTTTTAATAAATTTTTAAAAGTTTGTTCATCAATTATATCAATACCCAAATTTTGAGCCTTTGTTAACTTACTACCAGCCTCCTTTCCTGCTAAAACAAAGTCAGTATTTTTGCTAACTGAGGAGGACGTTTGCCCACCATTTTGTTCAATGAGTGCTGTCGCTTCAGATCTAGTGAAACTTTCAAGTGTACCAGTTAAAACAAAAGTTTTTCCTTCAAGAATTCCTTTACTTTTACCAGTTTGAGTGCTGTTTTTGATTTTAATACCCCTCTTTAATAGTTTATCAACAAGTGCCAAGTTTTTTGGATTTTTAAAGTATTCAACAATGCTATCCGCAACTATTTCTCCAACATCCCTAATTTTCAAAAGATCATCCATGGTCGCTTTTTTTAGATCCTCAATAGTCCGATAGTATTTAGACAAGTCTTTTGCGGTTTTTACTCCTATATTTTGAATACTTAGAGCATAAATGAAGTTACTCAGTTCAACATCTTTGCTTTTTTCTATAGCAGAAAGTAAATTGTTTACTTTTTTCTCTTTAAATAAAGGTAAATTTATTAAATCACTTTCTTTTAAAGTGTACAAGTCAGAAACATCCTTTACAAGTCCGCTTTCGTATAATAATCTAGCTGTACTATCTTTAAAACCATCAATGTCCATTGCATTCCTAGTTGCAAAATGAGTGAGTCTACCTATGATTTGTTCTGGACAAAAGTCGGTATTTGGACAAAAATCTAGTGCACCAATTTGAACAAGACGAGTACCACAACTTGGACAAAATTCTGGTTTTCTTATAGGAATTGAACCCTCAAGTTTTTCGGCAAGGCCCATAATCTCTGGTATAACTTCATTACTTCTTCTAACAAAAACACGTGAACCTATATAAATATTTTTACGCAATATATCCATATAGTTATTGAGCGTAGCACGATATATTGTAGCGCCACTTAAATTTACTGGTTCAATAATTGCAATGGGTGTAATTTTTCCTGTACGTCCAACTTGCCAAATTACGTCCTTTAAGATGGTGGAAAGTTCCTGTGCTTCAAACTTGTATGCCATTGCCCACTTTGGAAATTTTGAAGTGTAACCAAACTCATCACGAAGATTTAGTTGATTTATTTTAACAACCATCCCATCAATCAATATGTCCAATGAACTTTTTTCTTTATCTACTTTTTCAATCTCTGAAATAATATCTTGTGGAGAAGAAAAACGCTTATAAGGAGAAATTAAAAAACCATTTTCTTTTAAAAATTCAAACATATCAACCTGCGTTGTAAAGGCCTTATTTTCCGCATACAAAACATTGTAGCAAAACCAATCCAAATTACGCTTTGCGGTCTGTTTAGGATCTAGATTTCTTATTGCTCCACTTACAGCATTCCGTGCATTTTTAAGTGCCTCGTTTGGATATTTTTGATTAAATTTTTTTAAATTAGAAAGGGTTATCATCCCCTCTCCTTGAACGATTAGCTGACCTTCATATGGTATTGAAAGTGGTACACTTTTAATTGTTTTGACTTGCAGTGTAACATCCTCTCCGACCATTCCATTGCCTCTTGTTGCACAAGACTTTAAAACACCTTCATCGTATGTGCAAACAATAGTCAAACCATCAAATTTATATTCTAGAGTAAAATCTACATTGTTCTCTTTCTCACAAACATCTTTCATCCATGTCAAAAGAGACTCTTTCGATTGACATTTATCCAAACTATATAAGCGAAACTTATGCGTAACTTTTTTGAAATTTTTTAAAACAGTATCTCCAACCCTTTGCGTTGGCGAATTGGATAAAATAACACCAGTCGTTTTTTCCAGTTTAACCAATTTGTCATAGAGTTTATCGTATTCAGCATCAGATATTATTGGTGCATCAAGCACATAATAATGATAAGAATAGTTATTTAATTTGTCTACAAGATTTTTCATCTCATCCATATCAAACCTCACGATAAAATTTCAAGCGGTGCTATTTCAAGAATTAACGTTTTTTTGCCAACATTGTCAAATACAATATCTGCACATATTCCATTGTCAACTATATCCACAATTCTTCCTTTACCAAATTTGGGATGATTAACTAATTGTCCAATTTTATAGATAGTTACATCTTTTTTTTCTTTTTCATTTTGATTTGCAACGGCATAAGAAGAAAATGATGATGTAGTTTTTACTGGTTGTTTAATAAAATTATTATTCTCAAAATGTCTATTCCCAAAACTAGAAATATCAATTTTCTTCTGTTTTGTATAAATGTTTAGTCCCATTTCCTCCAAAAATTTACTTGGAGTTGTATATGACCTTTTTCCATGCAAATATCTACTTTGAACATAAGATAAAAACAATCGCTCTCTTGCTCGGGTTATCGCCACATACATAAGCCTACGCTCTTCTTCCGTTTCTTTTTGACTATATGCACTGCGTGAAAGCGGGAAAATGCCTTCTTCGACGCCGACAACAAATACAACTTTAAATTCAAGACCTTTAACTGAATGTACTGTAGAAAGTGTAACCGTTTCATCTCCCATATAATCGATATCCGCTTCCAGCGTTATGCTTTCAATATATTCAGAAAGTGTCGTACCAGCATTTGCCTTTTCAAACTCTTCCACAGAATTAACAAATACATCTATATTCATCAATTTTTCTGTATTTTCGTCAGTAGGCTCAATATACGCAGATTTAACTGCAAATTCATCTATAACTGCTGACACAAATTCTGTTAATGTCATACTAGACTTTTGGTCTTCAAGCTTATTGTAGGAAAGAACAAATTGCTTAACTTTTTGTGCAAGTTGCGAGTAGCCTTCAACTCCTTCGCATAATTTTTTCATGGCATTTAAAAGCGACAAACTATTTTCCAAAGCAAATTGTCTAAGCTTAAGTATCGCCCCTTCGCCTATCCCTCGCTTTGGAAAATTTATGATTCTTAAAAGTGAAGTTTCATCGCTTGGATTTGTAAAGATTCTAAGATAACTTATAAGATTCTTTATTTCCTGTCTTTCATAGAATTTAAAGCCACCATAGATTCGATATGGAATGTTATAATTAAGTAGTTTTTGTTCGAAAGGAAGAGAAAGCGCATTTATTCTCATTAATATGGCAATATCACTAAGTTTATATTCTCCCTTATTTGTTATGTTCCAAATTTTAGAGACTATAGATTCCGCTTCATTTTGTTCATCGTAATATTTGGTACATTGTATGTCCTTACCTTGTTCATTTTGAGTCCAAAGGACCTTGTCAAATCTTTCGAAGTTATTTGAAATTAATTTGTTTGCTGTGTCTATGATACATTTTGTGCTACGATAATTTTGTTCAAGTTTATACACTTTAACAGGAGCAAAATCTATTTTAAAATTAAAAATATTTTGAAAGTTTGCGCCACGCCAAGTATAAATACATTGATCTTCATCGCCTACAACAAAAATATTTTTATGTACCTGTGATAAAAGTTTTACAATATCATATTGAATTATGTTGGTGTCTTGAAATTCATCAACAAATATGTATTCAAAACGCTCTTGATATTTTCTCAAAATATGTTCATTATTAACCAAAAGTTTGTATGCATTTGACAAAAGATGGTCAAAGTCCATAGCGTTATTTTTTATAAGTGCATCTTCGTATGCTTCATATACTTTTATAGAATCATCTTCATCCCTTCGCGATGTCTTTGCAAATGTGTATATGTCTATGTTATGATTCTGACAATAACTAATAGTCATTGCATAATGTTTTGCATTATCAAGAGGTAAAGATAGGTCTTTCACGATTTGTTTTAATAATCTATCGCTATCACTTTCGCTATAAATGGAAAAATCTGAAGTATAGCCCTCAAGACTAGAAATATTTTGTCTAATAATTCTTAAGCACATAGAATGAAATGTTGATACCCAAATGTTACTAGATTCACCAACAAGTTGAAATATCCTTTTTTCCATCTCCTTTGCTGCTTTATTTGTGAAAGTTATTGCAAGTATGTTTTCTGGTCGTACATTTTTTTCTTTTATTAAATATGCGATTGTATGTGTTAAAAGTTTAGTTTTGCCACTGCCCGCACCCGCAGTTACCAAAACAGCACCCTTAGCGTTTAAGAGTGCTTGTTTTTGTGCTTCATTTAATTGTTCTAAAATGTCCATATAATTAGTATATCATATCTAAAATTTTATGCAAAGTTTTTCAATTAACTTGCTTTAATTTTTCATGTTCATATCTTTGTTTTAACTTTCTGTACTTATCCGCAAGATTAAAAAAATATCTTTCTTTTTGGTCGCTTGTAAGAGTTTTGTAATACTTTATATCAATAAGTTCTGCAAGAGGATTAATACAATTTTCATCAACTGTTTTCTTAACAATATAGTAAAGTTTTTCATCGTCTTTAACATCAATGGTTTTAACATTTGGCCTTAGTCTACTATCTTTTCCCCTGAGTCTATTTTTTGCTTGCTGTGCCATAAATTTTAATATATCTCGTCCTTCCATAATATCTCTCCTTGAAACAAAGATATTATATCAAACTTTATGACCCATTCATATTAAAAAAAATGACCAAAAAACACTTTTTTGGTCGAAAAATATTTAGTTCTTTATTAATGATAGGATATAATCAAAAAATCGTTCTTCAACACCACCAATGCTAAGGCTTTGCGATTTCATGGTGAGATATTTTTCCTGATCACGCATAACTTCGCTTAATCTATAAAACCTAATACTATCAAGCGTTGCAACTGTGGAAGCAGTTGTAATAGGCTTTTGGAAAGATATTTCAACCAAAATGTTAAGCATCTTGTTTTCAGAAACCATTGACATAAACTGCCCTTCACCTTGTTTCACATTCGGTACAAACCCTGATTGTTGTAAACGCTTAACAAACTCTCTGCCGTCAACAATAGTGCCATAGAAATTGGTAACTGACATACTGGCTCTATTAAAATCTTTCACATCAAAACTGCTTTGACGAAATTGTTCAAAAAGTGCATTGTTTAACTTTAAGTCAACATTTTCAAATCTATCATCCAAATCGAGTGTATGAACTAGACTTATTACAATATCATTACTCTCTTGTTTATTTCCATAAATATACACAATTTCTTGATCTTTGACTAAAAATATTGAATAAAGTTTATTTTGCTTATATTCTCCAAAAACAAGTCTATTTGCGAATTGATTAAAGACTTTGTGTTGAATGAATAATTTCGAAAATAAATCACGCGTATATGTCCTATGAGATATAAAGTTTAAATATAGCCTTTTTATCTCTTTTTTAATTTCTTTGTCTGAAAGAGTCTCTGGTAATATCAAATCTTTTACTTCTTCAACACTTTGCTTGTTTTGTGTAGCAAATATCTCAACATATTCTTCCATGTGCTCTTCAAACGATTCAAACTGGCAGAGTCTGTTAAATAATTGAATAAACGAAGGCTTTTGGCTGTATATAAGACAAAGCGTTAAATATCTTGCTTCTTTGTTACGATTTAATCTATATAATATTACTAAAAACTCATAGATTTTTCTTTCAAATAGTCCTTCCGAATAAAGCGAAAACATTCTAACACACCATTTACTAGAAAGGATATCTTTACTTTTGCTGTGTTTATCAAAAAGTTTCTCAGCAAACGCATTTAAACTTTCTTTATTAAAAACATCATAAAGTGATTTTAAACTTGCTAAATTTAAAAGATTTTTTTCTTGTTTAAATACTTCAATGAGAAAAGTTTTTTCAATATCATTGGCGTATTTACCACTTTTAAACTCTAAAGGTAAGTGCTCAAACGCCAAACCAAGTGTTCTTTGTTGAGGCCTAGAAACTCTCTTTTTTGCAAGTACACCAAAATGTGCTTCACTTCCAAAAGTTAAAGTTTCACTTATGCCAAGTCTTTTGGATAAATATTCTTTTATCTGTGCATCACTTTCTTCATCGTATATTTTTTCAAGTCTGCTTTCAATTTCAACATTGTTTTTTATGGCAGAAAGAACTTTTATGTAATGGAATCTCGATTCTTTTTCTTTTGGCAAATATTTGTCAAAGAAAGCCAAAGTATCATTGATATATTTTTTCAAAAAATACTCTGCATTTTCTTCACTAACATTTCTATGAGACAGGTCATTGAAAATTATGCTTATCCCCTTTTGTGTATCAAAATTTAAAATAAGTGTTAAATACATAAGTTCATACTGACTATTATTTAAAACATAATCGCCAAGTTTGTCATTATGTTCACGCATATAATTTTGCATGTATTCCATTGCAATATCATGCCAATAGTAAAGTTCGTTTTTCTCTTCAAATATGGCGCTTAAAACCAATGGCATATATAATTCCACAGGAATCTTTCCTATTTCAACAACTTCAATAAATCTATCAAATAATCTTTCTTTAATATTATAGTCTTTACTTTTGCTAACATATGTTGCCCCGCTAATGTGTCCTGCATACAGTTTGGAAATAAACTCCATAACATAATAGTATTTATGTGCACAAAGAAAGATGGTAATATAATTTACTACTGCAGGTGTGTAATTATTTAACTGAAACACGAGTTCCCCAAGTTCGCCAATAAGCTTTATATTATCGGTAAAATTGCTATGATTGGCAATGTATTTAAGCTCAGAATCAGACATTTTGTCAAGCATTGGGATTTCAGATATATCATATGACATAATTGCTTTTGTTTTGTTAACAAGTTGAGAATATTCTCTTAGTACTTCCATAAATTTCTCCAAAAGTATTTTATCAAATATTTACAAAAAGTACAAACACTTTAAATCATTTAACTGTGAATAGATAGCTTAATTTGCTTTTATATTCGCCAAAGTAAATTTTTTTGCCATAAAATTCTTTTTTTAGTATATCATTAGAGAAACTTTCATCAATTAGATTACAAACTATTTTATCAAAGTATTTGTCGTCATAAAATTTTTCCAGCGTTTTACAATTAAAAAACTGTGCTTCAAGTGGAAAATAATCAAACAGATAACGCAATCTTGGCGAGTATTCACATCCTCCCATAAATAGAGTTTTGGCTTCTCCATTTTTAGTATAACAAAAGCAAATACTTGAGATTTCATATGGTATTGGATCATCTTCAACAATGCTTAAAAGCCAAAATGTAAACTCTTCTATCATATCAAATTACCTCTAATACAAACAGCAACTATTGTACAGAGGATACTCAAAAATAAAAAGAACAATGCAAAGTTGAAATAACTAAACTTAATGCTGACAAGTTTTGCTATTGATATGACCTCGCGTGCTAAATCTAAATCCATTTCGTCTATGATATAATTTGCTGGCAACTTATAATCTTTTTTAATCTTCTTGACATATCCTATATCTGTGTACTTGCTAATTGTTCTGTAGCTCATAAGGTTTGTATCTTCAATGTGAGAATCTTTTTTGGGAAGTTTAACATTTCGTGATAAAAGTGCAACGAACGAATAGATTATGGAAATTAAAGCAAGCATAATTGTGGCACTAGCTAATATATTTATGAGTTTGTTGTTTGAAAAATAAGTACTTGCAAAAGCGATGACTGCCGATGCTATTGTCATTGTGATACTATGTTTTGTTTCTGCGTATTTGAGATTTTCAAACAAACTTTGGTAAATATATTTAAGCGTTTGCTTCATATTTGTATTTTGTGCATTTTTACATAAATATTTCATCCATTTTTGCTGTTGGCCCATATTTTATTGCAAAGTTATTAAGAGTTATTTCTGAAATTATTTTTATTTTTTTATCTTGAAGTAAAACATAAAAAACGTTGAATTTATATTTAGACATTTTTGCCATCACTTTATAAATAGGGTCATCACCACAAACTAATGTAAACTTAATTTGATTCCCGTTTTTATATACATTTTTTCTATTTGAAAAAAGACTGATGTAACCATATGATGTGGACTTCTGTGGTTCTAGAATGCCTAAAAATAGAAAAACACAAATAATTAATATATTGGTATTTATTATTCCGAAAAATATTCCTGAAATAAATGTTAAAATAAATACAATACAAATAAGTATGTTGAATATTATTGTGATTTTAATTGCCAATTTCCTGTTGTATTTTTTTGTTATTATACCCGCAAGCACTCTTCCTCCATCAAGTGGATAACACGGCAATAAATTGAATACGAACATCACAATATTCGCATAACAAAAAAGTTGTGTATATATTTGAGCTATTGGAAAAATCCACCAAAGAGCAATGGTTGATATGGCAAACAATAAATTGATTAAAGGACCACTAATTGCAATTAAAATTTCATCCTTTGGCAAAAAACTATTGGTTTTGTAATTTAAACATACCCCATAAGGCATAAGTAATAATTTGTCTAATTTATAACCAAGTTTATGTGCTACAAAACTATGCGACATTTCGTGCAAAGTAACAACGAGTAGGTAAACAAATATACTCTCGAATTGCCCAATAATGATTAAAAATATGAGATATAATACAAAAAGTGGATGCAGTTTGTATTTCATATAAGCACCACTTTTAATAGACTATATATATTAAAAAAAATGAAAAAAGTAACTACAAAAATAGCCAAACTTAAACACTTTGACCAAAAAAAGTCGACATTAATTTTATGACAATAAATTATAGGATAAATAGATTTAGCGTATGTAATTTGCATATCTTTGCCAAATGTTTCCACGATATATTTTATTTTAAAAATTAGATAGTTAGAACACCAATAGATTTTATACGCTTTGCATTAATATGAACATTGAACTCTATACCATCATCTGTAATATCTGCCGAAACGTCAACACTTGGCTCATCCATGTAGCAGTTGCACACATTTTTAAAATCGCTTGATAACACTTCGCAAAGTTTCTCTGGACTGTTCTCCTTGTCATCCACCAAAACTCGCTTTAACCTATTTTCTCCAATCTGAGCTATAGTTACCTTCATATCAAACCTTCCTTTTAATATTTCGCCTAAAAGAACCAAAGAGCCCACGGTATTTTTGTTTGCAGTCAAACACTTTTTGAGTGCCATTATGCAAATTTTCCGCCAGAAGCATCCATGCCCTATTTGATTCTCTACCGCCAAGAGCTCCAACACTTGAAAGTGCTGTTATATCGTCATCTTCTGGTATCACACCAAGCACTGGTATATGCAAAAACCTTATAATTTCATCAACATCTATCATTTCTCCATTCATCATAAGATCTCCACGTACACGATTCACCACTAAGTATTTTTGGTTTAAGTTATATGTAGCAAGAATTGAAAGCACCTTATCAGCATCCCTAATACTTGAAATATGCGGGGTAACAACGACAACTGCCTCACTTGCGCTAGAAACTGCACGCTTAAATCCCTGTTCCACGCCTGCCGGACAATCTATAAAGATATAATCAAAACTATTTTCTAAATTTTTTACAACATTTTGTATATCGCTTGCCGAAACTTCTTCTCCCCTGTAAGAATGTGCCGATGGTAAAATATACAAATTTTCAAAATTTTTATCTTGAACAAGGGCTTGGCTTGCACGACATCTGCTTTCAATAACATCTATTATATCAAAGACGACTTTATTTTCTATACCCATGACAACATCAAGATTATTTAAGCCAATATCAACATCTAAAATACAAACTCTAAAACCAAGATTCGATAAAGTGGCACCAAGATTGGCACAAACTGTGGTTTTGCCAACCCCGCCTTTACCACTTGTAAAAACTATTTTTCTTGCCATTTTTACCTCAAATTTAGTTTAATGAGTATATAAAAAAAAGCAAAGGAACATTTTGTACTATTATGTCCCTTTTAAACTATTTTTGCATATCAGTTTAGAGCCACTTGGTCTAACAGTGTCGCATTATTTACCAGTTTTATAAGACCGCTTTGAGCAGCCTCACTGCTTTCATCACTTATAAGAATATTTATCTTTAATCTAGTTCTCAAATACTTTTCAAGACCTACCATTTTTGAATATCCGCCAGTTATTGTTATGCCATTTCTTCTAACATCTACGGCAATATCCGAAGGTAGTGTTGATATTGTTGTTTCTATTATACGAACTATTTCATCTAAGAAAAATGAAGTTGCATCAAATATATCATGTGCAGAAATCACCACTGTATCAACCAATTTAGTTGAGTTGTTTATACAAGAAACTTCTTCACTTGAAGAATCGCCTTCGTACAAGCTTCCAATGTGTTCTTTTAAATGTTGTGCAGTTTTTAATCCTATGGTAACACCATATTTTCTTTGAATATATTCAACAATGCAACTATCAAGCGTTCTTCCACCAAGTGCAAGAGTAGAACCACAAATTATATGATTTAGGTTTATAACTGCACTATCAATGGTCCCTCCCCCAATATCTACAATCATTTTTGCGCTATTTGCACCAATATTCATGTTTTCCCCTATTGCCGAGGCAATTACATTTGGTATCAAAATGATATCTTTTATTTTTACCGAATTGCATAAATCTATATATTTTTGTTTCTCGTTATCATTCAAACCAACTGGTGTCAAAAGCACAAGCTTAATATGATTAAACAAACTTGGCTTAATTTGAACACTTTCAAATAATTGTTTTAACAAAATCGTTGCATATTCTGGACTAATTATTTCTCCAGATCCAACCGGACTAAATGTCATCACATTGTCAAAATTTTTACCTAAAAGTTTAAAAGATTCATTTCCTACGCACTTCAAAACATATCCGTCTTCGGCACGCTTTACTGAAACCAAGTTGGCTTCTCTTAATATTAATCCTTCGTCTTGCTTAACTATGTTTACATAGGTACTGCCAAAATCTAAACCAAAAACTGTTTGCATCTTTTCCTCACATTATGACAAAGTAACATTCACACTTATTTCTTCATTATTTCTTATAAGCTTAACCGTAACAGTTTCTCCGCTTGACATCTGCAAAAGTGCGTATATAAGGTCATTGCGACAAGTTATAGAAAATGAGTTATTTGAACTAGATATTGATACCATAATATCTCCAACTTCAACAATCCCCTGAGCACTGCCATTAACTTCTGATATATACAGACCATCGGTTGTTATTGTATCATAACCATAAATATCGCAAGTAATGCTATCAATTACACTTACGCCGAGAGTTGGCAACTGATATTGTGTTCCAGTTTCATAACACTCAATTACATCATCCAAAACAATCAATATAGGAAATATTGGCACTGCAAAATACATATCATTGCCGTTATCCGAACCCAAGGTATTAAGTCCAATCAAATAACCGTTCATGTCAAATAATCCACCACCACTATTTCCATTTGAAATTGATGCGGTGTGCTGAATAAGATTTTCATATACATTAGAACTAAGTCCACCTGATGATGACGATACAGAATATCTATCAAGCCCACTTACATATCCAAATGTACATGAATTTTGATATGCAAAATCTAATGGAGTTCCTATAGCTATAACAGGCTCTAAAAGTTTTAACCTATTTTCACTAGAAATTACTCTATCAACCACATTTACATATGGTATATCGCTTTTTTCACAATGTATTATTGCCACATCCAAATTTGCATTTGACCATAAAAGTTCTGATTCGTATCCAACTTTTTCTCCATTTAAAAACACATAAATTTTCAGCCCACTAGTTTGCAGAACTTTGTATATAACATGATAGTTTGTTACTATATATCCCCCATCTCTTATACAAACACCACTACCCATAGTGATTTGTGCATTTGTTTGTTCATTTACCACAGAAATTGTTACAACACTATCTATGACTTCTTCAACAACTTGTGATGGAGTTTGAGTGTATATACCATTTGTATTAGTTGTAGTAACTATATCAAGACATCCACAAAGCATTAAACTTGATGCCAAAAATAATGATAAAATAAAAATTTTCTTCTTCATATTTTCTCCTTATTTAAGAATAAAACTCATATCATCGATATGAGATTTAAATGATTTGCAGATTTTTTTTGAGTATTTTCTTAAATATTGGTGCAAGTTTCATTGCTTGCCTAATATCAAAACTTGCATCATTCTTCACGATTGTTTTCATAATTATAGAATCACCTAAAATATCGCAACTGATGTCATAAACATTTCCACTTCTAGAACTGTCAAGTTTTGAAGCAAGATTTATTATGACGCCGAGCTTTCGAACTGCATCAAGATCATCTTCATTTAAAATATCTTTATATTTAACCCATTCTGATAAAGAAATGTTCTCTAAGTTCTGACATTTGCAAGCAAATCCTGCCAACAAAAGATCTTTATGAGATACTCCATTAAGTCTTGAATTAATGATAACATCAAAACTATATTTTGAATTGTTCTCAAAGTTTATCCGCTTTCCACAATCATACATCGATGAGGCAATTCTAAGTGCTTTAACATATGCTCTTGGAAGTTTATGCATAACTTTTAGTTGTTTAAAGAGTATCAAGGCAAGATTGTAAACATTTTGAGTGTTACTATTTTCCATATCGTAAAATATCCTAATACTATCAAGACTATATGCCAGCATATCACTTAATGGTTTATCGTTCGTTTCTGGAACAACATATGAATAAATAAGTCCTTCATCTAACCCGCCAGAAGATATTGAAAAGTTTTGAATTTTCAAAACGTCAACAATCCCCTTAACTACTGCCATACCAGAAACAAGATAGTCAGCCCTATCTTCACTTATGCCCTTAAGTTTTATGGTTTGGTTCAGATCAAGATCTTTAACTTTATCAAACACGGCATTAAACACTTTTGTTGAAACAACATAATTATTGTCTATATCAAGTGGATAATGCGCAACACGCTTTGCAAGTTTTCCAATACTTACCATCGTTTGTCCAGTGCCGACGAACATCAAGTCTTGATCAGCCGCAGTAAGTAATTCAGATGGATGATACTCACTCTTCACTTTTTTAATGATTTCATTGTATGAAATTTTACCATCTGCCATATTAACGGCACCAAAAGGCAATGTAGCAATACTTAGGATAGTTCTTCTATTGTAATGAATTATATGTGTGTTACTCGATTCAACATCCACAATAACACCTTTTGGGACATCGATAAAGTTAACTATGCCATTATATATTGCTTTGATTTCTTCATCAAGTGATAAAATTGAAAATGTGAATGATGTATTGTTATAAATTTCATCAAAAAAACTTTTTTGATTTTTGGCTTCTTTTATAAAACTGGTCGAAACGCTTATGACTTTGTCAACAGAATTATTTTCACAAACTTTTCTAAACATTCTTAAAACATTTAATGTTTCGGTAATTTTACCTGCAGAAACCAACCCTTCGTTAGCAATATTTTGCCCCAAACGAATATTTTCATCAATTCTGTCAAAAACATTAAAATATCCCCCTGGTGCTACATTCATAATCACGAGTTTTAATTCAATTTCATTAAGTTCAATTAACGCAACTTTTTCCATTTTCCCTCTCTATTAAACTATCTTTTAATTTTTATTGCATTTACTGGACAAACCGCCTCACAAGTTCCACATTTAATACAAATGTTTGGATCTATCCATGCTTTGCCATCTTTAAAAGAAATGGCTTCAACTGGACACATTTTAATGCAAGTGCCGCATGATATGCATTTTTTTGTGTCTACCATAAAATTCTCCTTTTGCTTTCATGCGACTTAGAGTTTAACATAATATTATAATTTTGTCCACTAGAAAAGGTTATTTTTTGAATATTTTGACGAATTGGAATATACTTAGTACAATCAAAAAAATGCCAAATAATACTTTTAAAACGCCACCTTTTATTAAATTTGCCAAAATGCTCCCCACAACTGCGAATACAACACCTGATGGAATCAAAAGCCATAAGTATTTTGGTTCAATTAACTTATTTTTCATATGAATTAAAATTGCAATTAAACTCATTGGTAAAAAAGCTATTAAATTATATCCCTGAGCAAGTACTTGACTAACATCAGAAAATATTGTCAATAATGGTATAAGAAGCGTTCCTCCACCCATGCCCATTGCCCCTACAACTCCAGACAAAAAACCAAAGATAATATATAAGTACCACATTTATATCACCATTTTAACCCCTACACCAAACATCAAGATTGCAAAAATAACGCTTAGCCATTTGCTGTTTATTTTACTTAAAAAAAAGGCACCTATTACTCCACCTGTTACAGCCCCAAAACTGACCCAAGACAAATTGACAAAATCTATGTTGTTGTTGTATATATAAATTACTGCACTGACAATGCATAATGGCAAAATGACACAAAGTGTAGTTGCGTGTGCTTTTTTGCTTTCAAGACCAATAGCCTTTTCTAGTATTGGCACACAAAGCATACCACCACCGCCACCAAAGAATCCATTGATAAGTCCAATAAGTGCTCCACAAATTAACAATAGCAATATATGTTTTTTTGAAAATTGGTTATTCATAAAAATATTGTTGCACAAATGTTAAAAAATATTTGCAAATATTGTCGTTATGCTCTATACTAACAAGGTTAACTATTAAAATAAATTAAAAGGTGTTATATGATTACTGCTAATAAAAAATTTAATTATTTAACTATTATTATTATTTCATTGCTTTTGGCAATATGTTTAAGCTTCTATCCAGTCGTTAACGTGGGGTTTGTCTCTGCCGAAGATATGGCCTCTTCGGAAATCACAATAACTAATAGCGATTTTAATTCGTCAACTACGGCGTCATTACAATCAACACCAACTGGATGGGCAAGAGTAGGTACATCAAACGGAAAAAATGGAGTTATAAGTGTCAACTCTGATACTTTTTCGAACCGTGCTTCAAGTTATGCTCTCACCAGTTCACAAAACCCAAGCAAGCCATACACACAACCAGGATATGAACTTGATGACCATATCCTTATGATAAATGCAAAAAGTTCCACCGAAACAAATGAACAAAACCATATTGGATATGAATCAAATGACATCTCGCTTGAAGCGTATTCATATTATCGTTTTAGCATTTGGGCATTGACACAAACTGATGCACGTGCATCTATATATGTCGAAGGGCTTGAAGATACTGTTCAAAATACCAGTTTTGAAGCATTTTCAACCAATGGATGGACTGAATATAGGTTTTATATCGCCACGGGTATAAGCGAACAAACCATAACAATCCAATTATGGCTTGGAACAACAACCAGCGACAGTTACAATGCAGTATTTTTTGACCATATCACCGCTAACCAACTATCAGGAAATTTCTTTTATAATGAAGCTGGTCAATATGTTGGAACTGACAATGTTGCTTTGAACAGAATGAATATAATCGACCTTAGAGATACATTGGACGGCATGATTGAAAATGCTGACTTTGAACTTGGAAATTTCACTGGTTGGAGTGTTGAAAATTACCTTCCTATCGGCGGAGATGCAAAAATTGTTAGCATACAAAATAAAGCAAGTATGGAGAGTTTGGGCTTAGATTATTTAGGTTCTTCACTTAGCGCACAAAACAAATATGCACTTGTTTTATACTCAACATCAAGCACTCCCGTTTCTGTCGGATATCAAAGTACATCATTTGAAGTTTTACCTTATGAAACTTACAAAATAACAATTTGGGCCAAAGTCAGCGATGACTTTTCAGGAAATGCATATATCACTCTACGCGAAGGCGATGATGTTGCAAATTTTTATGGTGAAGAGTATGCGGAAGATTTTTATACACCTGTAAAGGAGTCAATCTCCATAACATCCAATACCAAGAATGCATTGACTAATGATTACACACCATATTATATATTTGTTAAAGGTCATGACCTTTATAAGACATCGTTTTCTATAGTGTTGGAACTTGGCAATTCAGACACAGGAGCATCTGGTTGTGTAGTCTTTGATGATATTACTTTCGAAAGCATTTCCCATTCACAATTTAACGATGCCACAACTACAAATTCAATTTCTGTTTCACCTAACATTTTATCTGGTGCACCTTCTGTTGAAAATGGAACTTTTAATTCATCGGATACCCTTGATAAGAATTTCGAATATCCTGTGAAACCTTCTGATTGGACAAGTCAAACCGAAAATACAACTTCCAGTATGTATGGTATAGTAAACACTTACTCACAATTATATGAACAAAACAAAGCATTGTATGGTAATGCCAAAAACCCAGGCAACCCTTCCACAACAAGTCTTGGTATAGACAAAGATGTTAACAATGTGCTTATGCTTTACAATTATCAAGAGACTTATCAATCTGTTACAAGTTCAAATATCAATACGACTGCAAATAGTTATCAACTATTATCATTTGATTATAAAACAACTGCACAAACTTTAAATAATAACTTGCTGAGTGTTTATGTATTAGACAATGACGATAATGTTCTTTATTCCGACGAGGGGCTTAGTAGTGATGAGTGGAAGCAATACTCTATTATGATAAACACTGACACATACTCTACTACACTACGTTTAATGCTGGCTCTTGGTACAAAAGAAGATCCGGTCACTGGATATTTGTATATTGATAACGTTAGATTTGAAACAAGCACACTTGTAACTGATGACAACTATGAAGATTATGCAAATTCCCATAATACACTTGATTTCTCTCTTACCAACTTTAATTTTGTCTCTAATGACACAATATATGGTATTTATACCCCATATATGTATGAACAAGAACTTGTAAATGGAGAAACTTTAGATCAAGGCGATATGCCAGCATATGGCGGAATGATAAATGCTGATGATAACATTTTTGGAATTACACATAGTGGCGAAAACCAAGCAAATGAAACTTATATGCCTGCATTTATCTCTAACTCAGTCGCAAAATACACTCTGACTGGTAAAGAATCATTATCACTCAATGCGGACACATATTACAAAATTTCAGTTGATGTTTACACAAGATTTACTGGCAACACTCTCCAAGAAGGCGTAGATGAGAATGAAAAACTTAAATATGGTGCCATATTTGGTCTTGTTGGAATGGAGAAAAACTTTGAAGAAATAATCTCCAATGATGAATGGACAACCTACACCATCTATGTTACACTCAACGAAACAACATCAGTGCAACTTCAATTTGGAATTGTAAGTGAAAGTCCATCCATTCAAGGTAAAGCATTTTTTGATAACCTAACTCTTGAAACTATTGACCAATCAACCTATGAAGATGCAATAGAAAGATTGTCCGATGATAAAACTGTTCTTCTGCTTACAACTGCTGATACAACAACCGATGATGAAAGTGGAGATACAACAACTGATGAAGACAACGAAAACGATGGGCTTATTTGGTATGTTATACCAACAGCGATATTGTTTATTGCACTTGTAATTGCCCTTTGTGCTTATTTTATGAAAAAAGTTACTATTAAAAAATGGGAAAGAAAAAAAGCCAGCGAATATGACAGAGAGTCCACCCTACACCGTGATGTTGTAAGGCGTGAGGCGGAAGAAATTAGAGATGCAAAAATTAAAGAATATCAAAACAAAATTGATGATATCAAAAAGGAATTAACAAGAATTGAAGAAATACATCAGGATATCCTTAAAAAACAACGCACAACCTCAAGACAACAAGAAATTACAAAATCTATGGAGCGCGATTTTAAAGCATATGCTGGTAGACATACAAAACTTGAAAATCAAATTGAAGCCTTAACTGCAAAAATTGAAAGTTTTAAACTCCCTGAATATTTAATTTCTATTCAAAAAGGAATCATTGCAGAGCGTGTTAAAAAAGAAAAACTTGAAAAAGAAAGAAAGTTTAAGGAACAAAAAGCAAAAAAGAAAACGGAAAAGCAAAAAGCAAAGCAAGATAAAATAAATGGCTAATTAGAAAAAATGAAGGATAGTATTAATGAAAATACTATCCTCTTTTTATATATTATTCATAGTAATAAATTATTAAAACATTTGACCAAAAAAAATGATCATGATAATATTTTTTGTAAGGAGAAAATTTATGAATGTAATGTTTAATATTTCTTATGGATTATATATTTTAACGGCAAAAACAGATAAAATAAATGGTTGTGTGATCAATGCCCTATCACAAGTAACGTCTACCCCGAACAGAATCATGATTGCTGTTAACAAAAATAACTTTACAACACAACAAATATTAAATACTCACAAATTCAATGTCTCAATTTTAAATGAGGAAACAGATTTTGATTTGATAAAACGATTTGGTTTTTCAAGTGGAAAAGATACAAATAAATTTAATAATTTTTCTGCTTACAAAATAGCAGAAAATGGTATCCCCTACATAACCAAAGGAACAAACTCCTATATTTCTGCGGAAGTAGTTGAGATTCACGATTTAGATACTCATTATGAATTTATTGCAGAAATACGGGCAGAAGTTTCTTTAAATGACATCCCTTCTATTACATATTCATATTACCAAACAAACATAAAACCGAAACTTTCTAAATCGAAAAAGAAAGTGGTGTATGTTTGTTCAGTATGCGGTTATGTTTACGAAGGAGATTATTTACCTAAAGATTTTATTTGTCCACTATGTAAACATGATGCAACATATTTTGTTAAAAGCGAAATTTAAAATTTAACTAAATCAAACAAAGCTAAAAAGCTTTTAAGATGTTTTTTAAAATGTCTATATGTTTATACTCCATATCTCTTATGTGGGTTATTATATCAATGACTGTCTGATTTGTTAAACGCGACAGCATACTATCATATTGCTTTATTGCACATTCTTCATCACAAATTGCTGACTTAATCATTGCCTCTTTGTTTGTGGTGATATAGTTTATAAATCTCGTCGTAAAATACGCATCACGCTGTGGCGGAAATGCAGTATAAATTGGATCAACGCCAAGTCTAATTAAAGTTTGTGC
Source organism: uncultured Clostridia bacterium (assembly GCA_944383335.1). Classification (GTDB taxonomy): domain Bacteria; phylum Bacillota; class Clostridia; order Christensenellales; family UBA1242; genus UBA5893. The sequence goes on along the minus strand of CALWPD010000002.1, from coordinate 24,856 downwards.
CAAAAGTTGAAAATGATGCATCTCCTGTTCTCCTATTGCAAAAAGTTGATTTGCTATTTCATTATATCCTAAATTTTCAAATATGATGCCATAATATAAATATTGTAAAATTGCAGCAAGTTCACTACGTCTAGAACTGTATGCCGGCGAGATGATTCTGGCACTTTGAATATCTGTTGAAAGTGTAGAGAGATCGTATGGTACTATTGTTGTTTGCTCTGGTTGTGTTTCTGGAACTGACGATGATATATTTTCGGTATCATTTTGAATAGTCTCTTCCATAAAAAATAACTCCTTTGGAATTATATATTCCATAGAGTTATTTTTTGTTACTATACATTAAATCTAAATAGCATGACATCTCCATCTTGAACAATGTAGTCCTTCCCTTCAATTCGGACTTTACCTTTTTCTTTTGCCATACTATAACTTCCACAAGCAACCAAATCGTCATATTTAACAACTTCAGCTTTTATAAAACCTTTTTCAAAGTCTGTATGAATTTTCCCTGCCGCTTGAGGTGCTTTGGTCCCTCTTTTTATTGTCCAAGCACGGCACTCCGTTTCGCCGGCTGTAAGAAAACTCATAAGCCCTAAAAGGTCATAACTTGCAACAACAAGTTGGTCAAGACCACTTTCTTTAATACCTAATTCTTGTTTGAATAATTCCCGATCTGATCTATCAAGTTTAGTAAGTTCTTCTTCAATCTTTGCACAAAGTGCTATAGTTTTTGCTCCCTCTTTTTTTGCATATTCTTTAACAGCGTCAACATATTTGTTTGGTTTACCTATGTCGTTCTCGCCAATGTTTGCACAATATACTACAGGTTTTGTCGTCAAAAGGAAAAAGGAGTTTATGATTTTTTGCTCATCTTCATCATTTGCTTTAACAGTTCTTGCATTTTCACCATTTTCTAGTGCAACTTTAATCTTTTTTAAAATTTCAAGTTCTTTTTCAGATTGTTTCTCACCCACTCTTGCAAGTTTACTCAACTTATCATATCTTTTTGTAATAGTTTCAAGATCGGCAAGTATGAGTTCTAAATTTATTATTTCAATATCTCGAACTGGATCAACCGACGAATTTACATTAATAATGTTTTCATCATCAAAACACCTTACTACATGACAAATGGCATCCACTTCACGAATATGGCTTAAAAATTTATTGCCAAGTCCTTCACCTTGGCTTGCACCTTTCACAAGGCCTGCAATATCTACAAATTCAATGGATGCCGGAGTTATTTTTTTTGTATTATACATTTTGCCAAGAACATTGAGTCTTTCGTCCTTAACATCGACAACTCCAATATTTGGCTCTATTGTGCAAAACGGATAGTTTGCACTTTCTGCTCCCGCTTCCGTTATTGCATTAAAAAGCGTACTTTTGCCAACATTTGGCAATCCTACTACACCTATTTTCATATGTCGTTTCCTTTTATTAATATAATTGTTTTATGTCCCAAGTCGTGCCTGATTTTGTGTCATTCAACATTATGCCACGATTTAGTAATTCGTCCCTTAAGCTATCTGCAAGTGAATAATTTTTTTGTTGCTTTGCTTCACTTCGTTTGTTTATAATTGCATTAATTTCGTTTTCAGTTATATTCAAGATTCCTAAATATTTTTGTTTGATTTTTCCAATAAAGTTTTTTGGATTATGTTTTAATATTCCCAATATGTTTTGCAAAAGTGGCAAACAATTCATAATCGCTCCAGCAAATTTTGCATTTTTTGTTTTAGAATAATTTGAGAATTCAACAAAAAGGTCTGCAATAACTTTCGCACTATTAAAATCATCATCCATGCTTTCATAAAACTTTTCAACTAGAGTATCGTTTGGCTCATAATCTTGAATTGTATTCAAACTGTTATAGAAATAATATAAATTTTTTTCAGCAAGTTTGAGTGCTTCATCACCAAGGTCTTGAGTTGAAGTATAATGGTTAACAAGTATTGCGTAACGAATAATTTCACCATCATAGGTTTTTAAAATATCATCCACAAGCATAAAATTGCCTAAACTTTTACTCATCTTTTGACCATTAATGGTGATTAGTCCATTATGTAACCAGTATTTGGCAAGGTCGCAACCATTTTCACAATAACTTTGAGCAATCTCATTCTCATGATGAGGGAAAATTAAATCCTTACCACCGCCATGAATATCTATTTGGTCGCCCAAATAAGTTTTTATCATAGCCGAACATTCGATATGCCAACCGGGTCTACCCATTCCCCAAGGAGATGGAAAACCAAACTCACCTTCATTTGTGTGCTTCCAAAGCGCAAAATCTAATTTATCTCGCTTGTTTTCGGCATTCTCAATTCTAACAGAATCTATAAGTTCATCTATTTTTCTATTTGACAGCTTACCATATCCAGAGAATTTTTTAACAGTAAAATATACATCTCCATCTTGCGTTTCATAGGCATAACCTTTTTCTATTAAATCAAAAATAAATTGAATTATATTTTGAATACATTTTGTTACTCTAGGTCTAAAATCTGGTTCTGCAACATCAAGGTTTTTCCACGTTGTATTTATTATTTTTATGCGCTCGTCAGCAAGTTGCAATGGCGAAATGTTTCGCTCTTTTGCCTGAGAAATAAGCCTATCATCTATATCTGTGTAGTTCGATGCATATTTGACTGAAAATCCTTTCAGTTTTAAATATTTATATATCATATCAAAAGTTATGGCTTGCCTTGCGTGTCCAAGATGGACAAGCCCGTTTGTAGTCATTCCGCACACATACATTTTTACTGACTTTGCTTCAATCGGGACAAACTCTTCTTTCCTTCTGTGTAAAACATTATAAACTTTCATATCATTCCTCAATTTGCGATATTTTTTGTTTTTTGATTTTTGTAACTCTGAATTGTAAAACAAAATTTTTATCTTTATATGTCAAAAGTGCACAACAAAGTGCAGAAACGATTGCACCTATAGTGCTTGCAATAACATCAAACATAGTATCATACAAAGCACTTTTTCCTATAAATTCTCCTGCATGTTGAAAATCTAAATCAAAAATGACATCCAACACAAATTCAAAAATTTCCCACATACTTATAAGTGCCATAGAAAAACAAAGCACAAATAAAAAAATATAAATTGGTGAATTTGCACCCTTTTTCGCGAGATGATTAACCAAAAACATTGCTAAAAAGCCAAGTAATAATCCACTAAAAAATTGAATAATATTATCCCACCACCACAGAATGGCTGATAGATTAATAAAATCTCCAAGATAAACACTTAAAAATAAGAATAAATAAAATAAACTTGTTGCAGTTCGTGGAAATTGGATTTTGAATATCAATTTCAAATAAAGTGGCAAAAACAATAAAACTATAGCCAACAAACGCTCAAAAAGGGGTAATATGCTTGTTTCTATTTTCTCCACAATGTCAACAATACAAAATACAGTTGAAATTATAAATGCAACCAAAACCCCAACTAGCAACATTATATTTATAACATTAAATGCATCAAAATTGCGTTCTTTTTGCCTACGCTCTAGAAAACTTTTCATATTTTTAATTATGGCATATCACATCAAATAAATCAACCTTTATACAAAAAAACAACACAAATTTATATAAAATCTTAAACCATATAAAAACTCTACCAGCTTTGATAGAGTTTTTTGTATTAATTAAAATTATAAAGTCAAACCATCTTCATGTTGTGATTGTTTTGTATTTGTATTCTCTTTTTGTTTAACTTGCAAGTGTGATTGTTCTTTATCTGAAACAAAATCATTTACAATATAGTTTTCATTATCATTAAAAGATATTTTTTCGGCTTTATTATTAATTACCACACCTGCTGTTATGCCTAACACACCACATACAAATGCTCCTAGAAGTGAAGCCCAAATAAGACCACTGCCCAAAAGAGCAAAACCAACACACATAAGAACAATACCAAGAGTAATACCACCAATTACTGTCGCTTTTGATAATGTCTTTAATGTCCTTTGTTTTTTCTTTAACTCTCTTTTACTCATAAAAATCTCCTTACGAAAATAAGTATAGCACTTTATAAATAGTTGTCAAGAGCTGATTTATTATTCCAAGCCCTTCATTGTAAGTGAAATACGTTTTTTTTCAACATCTATTCCAAGAACTTTTACAGTTATAATATCGCCAACTTTAAGCACTTCGCTTGGATGTTTTATATATTTATCACAAATTTGCGAGATGTGTACAAGCCCGTCTTGATGTACACCAATGTCCACAAACGCTCCAAAATCGATTACATTTCGCACTGTACCTGTTAAAATCATTCCTTCTTTTAAGTCTTGAAGTGATAGGATGTCGCTTCTTAACACAGGTTTTGGCATACTTTCACGAATATCTCTACCCGGTTTCAATAATTCTTCAACAATATCTTTTAGCGTTGGAACACCCACACCAATAAGAGATGCAACTTTCTCTTCCCCCTCGGCTTTTATCATATCTCTTATATCATTTATATTGCCATTTTTGACATCATCGCTTGTGAAATTATAATGCGTCAAGAGTTTTTCAACCGAATCATAACTCTCTGGATGCACGGCGGTATTATCTAATACATTGTCGCCGTCTGTGATGCGCAAAAAGCCTGCACACTGCTCAAACGCTTTCCGACCTAATCCCGAAACTTTTAAAAGTTGTTCACGATTTTGGAAATGTATAATTTCTTTCCTATATTTAACTATATTTTGTGCAGTTTTTGAGTTTAATCCTGAAACAAATTCAAGCAATCTAGGTGATGCTGTATTTAGATCCACACCAACACTATTAACGCAATCTTCAACAACTCCTGTTAAAACTTCAGTCAGTCTTGCCTGTGGCATATCATGTTGATATTGCCCTACGCCTATGGATTTTACATCTATTTTTATAAGTTCGCTTAATGGATCTTGTAATCTTCGAGCAATACTTACGGCACTTCGAAGATTTACGTCAAAATCGGGAAACTCTTTTGCTCCAAGTTTTGAAGCACTATAAACTGACGCTCCTGCCTCGTTTACCATTGCATAACTTACTGGGCGTTTAATATGCTTTAATAGCTCTGCTACAAAAATTTCGCTCTCCTTACTTGCAGTTCCATTTCCTATTGCAATAATATCGACCTTGTCCTTATTTATGAGCTTGGTTAATATTTCCATACTTTCTTCAGTCTTTGATTGTGGTGGAGTTGGATAAACAACTGTGGTGTCCAACACATCACCCTTTTGATCAATTACTGCGATTTTACAACCCATTCTGTACCCTGGATCAAAACCCATTATCACATTATTCTTTAAAGGTGCTTGAAGTAATAATGGACGAAGATTTATATCAAACATCTTGATTGCCTGTTCGTTCGCTCTATCTGTGAGTGTAGTGCGAAGTTCTCTTTCTAGTGAAGGAAATAGTAGTCTATCATAACTATCCAAAATTGTACTCTTCATGATATCATAAGTAGTTGGGTTGTCTTTTAAATATTCTTTTTCAATCTTTTTTAATGGTAATTTATCATCAATTACCACACTGACCTTTATACAATCTTCTTTTTCGCCACGGTTTATAGCCAAAATTCTATGGCTTGGCATTTTTGCAACTGGTTCAGTATAGTCTCTATACATTTCATAAGTTTTATTCTTTTCGTTATCTAAAAGTTCTGTTTTTATATTCGCTTTTTCTTGTAAAAGCTCACGAAGTATTTTTCTCAATTCACTATCATCACTTATTCTCTCTGCAATTATGTCTTTAGCACCATTAAGCGCATCTTCTACCGTCTTGACTCCCTTTTCTTCATTTATATAATTACTACAAAGTAAATTGATATCCCCGTCAAACTCTTGTTTGATTAAGATATCTGCAAGTGGTTCAAGCCCTTTAGCAATGGCAACTGATGCACGAGTTTTACGCTTTGGTTTATATGGTCTATAAATATCTTCAACTTCGGTTAAGGTTTTGGCATCATTGAGTTTTTGTTCAAGTTCATCGCTCCATTTCTCTTGCTCTTTAATACTATTCTCCACTTCTGTTTTGCGCTTTTCCAAGTTTCGAAGATAATTTAATCTATCATTCATTTCACGTAAAATTTGGTCGTCAAGACTGCCCGTTAGTTCTTTACGATATCTCGCGATAAAAGGGATAGTGTCTCCTTCATCAATCATTTTGATGATATTTTCAACTCTATCAAGCCTTACATCAAACTCTTTTGACAATGTTTCGTTTATATTCATTTTGTTAACCTCTCTCTTATTTCATTTATTTTGTTATAAATTAACTGAGCATCCTCATTTGTGTAAACACCATCTTTGTATAGTATTCTCCCATTAATCATTGTAAGAACAACATCTGATGACTTGGCAGAATAAACAAGGTGCGACAGTAGATCTGAATGAGGATACATATGCGGTTTATGGATATCTATAATAATCAAATCCGCTGTTTTGCCAACAACAATCTCTCCACAATCAAAGCCAAGAGCTTTAGAACCATTTTTCGTTGCCATTTTTAAAACATCTTGCGCTTTGACTGCGCTTGCATCTGATATACTGACTTTTGCAAGCGTAGATACCAAAAACATTTCTTTGAACATATCTAGACTATTATTTGATGCTACACCATCGGTGCCAATAGCAATGTTTATTCCTTTATTTTGCATTGCATAAATTGGAGCAATGCCACTTGCAAGTTTTATATTGGATGATGGACAAGTACAAATATTTGAGTTGTAATCCGCCAAAATTTGCAAATCATCCTTATCCATATGCACACAGTGATAACAAAGGGTATTTCTGTCAAAAAAGCCCAAACTTTCAAGATACTGTGGTGGTGTAAGTCCATCATTTTGTACCGTACAATTACCCACTTCATCAAGTGTTTCAGAAAGATGAATACTCATAGGTAAATTATTTTTAGCAGAAAAATAGACACAATTTTCAATTTCATCTGATGTCGATGTATAAATAGAATGAATATACAAACAAGGCTTAATTTGTTTATGATCTACTTTTTGAAACATATTTAATTGTTCTGTCAAAAAAGTCTGCATATCCTTATTTGTTTTTCTTGTAGATGGTCCAAAGCCCACTCTTGCACGCATACCAGATTCAGAAAGTGCCTTTATTATTTGCTCATTATCAAAATAACATTCTTCCACCGTAGTTATTCCAGCTGCAAGGTATTCAAGTATCGCAAGTTTTTCACCCCAATATATATCATTTGGTGTCAACTTATTTTCAAGAGGAATAATTTTGTCAAAAAGCCAATCTTTCAATGGTAAATCTGCACCGACTCCACGCAAGATAGTCATTGGTGAATGACAATGCGCATCCACAAAGCCTGGCATAAGAATGTTTTGTTTGCAATCTATTACTTCGTCAAAATTGTCATTTGGATATGTTGTACCAACAAAACTGATTATGTTATCTGTAACAATTACATTACCTAAAAAGAGTTTTCCATTTTCAACATCTAAAATATTTGCGTTTTTAAATAAAATTTTCATAAAAAGCCTTTATTATTGTCATATTAAATTTAATAATATTATAACAAAAGGAGGACAAAATGCAAACAAAAAAAATTATTCTTCATTGTGATGTCAATAATTTTTTTGCATCATGTGAGTGTGCACTTAATCCTTCTATAAAAGATCAGCCTGTTGCAGTTACTGGTGAGGTTACAAAGCGTAATGGTATTGTACTTGCAAAAAACGAAATCGCAAAAAGTTTTGGTATTAAAACTGGTGATGTGATTTTTGAAGCAAAAAGGAAATGTCCTAACCTCGTGTGTGTTAGACCGCACCATAAGATTTATGAAAACTATTCTAGAAGAATACGAGCAATTTACGAAGAATATACAGATAAGGTGGAGCCTTTTGGGATAGATGAATGTTGGCTGGATATAACAAACACAGTAAAATTTTTTGGAAGCGCACTGGATGTAGCAAACACACTTCGTCAGCGTATTAAAGATGAAATTGGTGTTACAATTTCAGTGGGTGTTAGTTTTTCTAAAACATTTGCAAAGCTTGGGAGCGATATGAAAAAACCAGATGCAGTAACCGTCATATCACTAGAAAACTTTAAGCAAAAAACATATCATCTACCACTCGCAAGTATAATTGGCATTGGAAAGAAAATGGAAACGAAACTTAATAAAATAAATATATTCACACTTGGCGACCTTGCAGAATATGACGAGAATATCATAAAAAGGAAATTTGGAATTGTTGGTGAAAAACTCCAAAAAAATGTACAAGGGATTGATGATGACGACGTTCAAAGTGTTGACGATAGAAAAGTAGTAAAAAGCGTCGGAAATGGCACAACAACACTTGTTGATGTAAAAACTAAAAAAGACCTTAGAAGTGTGGTTATGTTTTTGTGTGATGAAATTGCTACTAGGCTTAGAGCCAAACATTTCACTGGTTCAACCATTTCAGTCTCACTTAGACGCAATGATTTAATTTGGCTTTCCAAAAGCCATACAATGAAAAAAAACACTAATTTTACAAAAGATATTTATAACACTTCAATGAATATTATTGACCAAATTTGGGATGAAATTTGTCCACTTAGGAGCATTAGAATAAGTGTTTCAAACTTAGATAGTGATGATATATCACAACTCGATCTATTTAGTACAAACAGAAATAGAAAAAACCTTGAAAATGCAATAGACAAAATTAGGCAAAAATATGGCTATGATAGCATTAAGCCATTGCTAAGCCAAAATGACAAGCTCATAAATTCCCAAGCGCTAAGACTTGATGATGACGATGATGGCAATGACTCATTTTAGTTTCCTTTCATATATCTTTAAACCTTTTTCAACTTTTTCCACATGAGTCTTTGTTTCTGCATACGGAATATAATTTAAAGTTTTTCCATCAGACGAATATTCACGATTTGAGAGCCAATTTTTTACAACGCCCTCACCTGCATTATAAGCGCAAAGTACTGTGCGAATATTTTCAAATTTTTTACTGAGATAAGCAAGATAGTACGCACCTAGTTTAATGTTATACTCTGGTTCAAAAAGTTTGTCATCAGCATATTCAATATCCAACTCATTAGCAAGCCACTTGGCAGTTGATGGCATAAGCTGCATAAGTCCCACAGCACCTTTTTGCGAAACAGCATCACAATTAAAACCACTTTCAACATTGATTAAACTTGCTATCAAATTGCTATTAACATTATATTGCTCACCATACAAAAGTATAATATCTTTATATTTTATTGGATATAAAATGTAACTAAGGCACAAAAAAAGGTAAATTGCCACTACCAATGTGGTAACAAATATTATAGATATTATACCTGCTTTTTTCATATGTTATATTTTATGAAAAATTGCATTTTTTAATACAAGAAATTAAAGAATAAGTTGTTTTTTTACAATGCTTAACAGTATTGTGCATAAAATCAAAGATACCAGCATCCCAGATAATATATCGGTTAAAAAATGTTGTCCTAAATACATTCTAGATAGTGCCACTAATACTAAAAACAATATACATAAAATTATGCTAAGTACTTTTGTCCATTTTCTCTTACATTTCTGAAGTGTATACAACAAAATAAAGAATACCATGGTTGTGGCACAAACTGTATGTCCACTTGGGAAACTTCTACCCAGTGCTTCTAATTTATTTATCACATCCATATCAACTTCAAATGGACGAGGACGATCAAAAATGAATTTTAAAACATGATTAAAACTACTATTTATTATTGTTATTAAGACAAAATAGAAAGAAAATTTTTTATTTGCAAAAAAATAAAAGAAAATAAATAATAAAAAAATGCCAATATAATCGGCAAACATGCTTATTAACTCAAAAAATACATCAAAAAATCTATTTTGACCGCTTTGTAACAATTTAATTATAGCAATTTCCCACTGCATATTTTTATTATAACAAATATATTAAAAATAACAAATAAAATAAATGTAATGAGCGTATAAAATATTTAAACTAAGAATATCAAAGTAATAATCGTCAATTTTTCAAATTAATAATAAAATAATAAAAAAAATCCACCAGTTTGACTGGTGGTTAGGATGTTTAATCCTATTTGTTATCTCTATATTTTCTTAAGAATGGTGGAACATATGCATCATCAACATGAAGTCTTGAAGATTCTGTCCCATCGGCATTTCTTTTAAATTCTGCTTTAGGTGGTTCTACATATTGTGAATGTTGTTTTGGCTGTTCTTCTTCGCGAGGAAAAAGTCTTTTTGTGGTTGGAAAACCTTCATATCTACGATCTGAGAAGTTGTTTGCTGCTTCAACATCTTTTTTTACCTTCGACAAGTCCTTTTCTTGCCCAGTGAGTTTATTTTGGAAACCTGTTGCTATTATTGTTATTTCCACTTCATCATTCATGCCTTCATCAATTCCTGCACCAAAAATAATGTTACAAGACGGATCAACAACTTCACGAACAAGGTTTGCTGCTTCGTAAACTTCATCAAGTGGCAAATCCAATCCTCCTTTAACATTAAGGATGACTCCTGTCGCACCTTCAATGGTTGTTTCAAGAAGTGGAGAAGAAACTGCTTGACGAACTGCTTCAATGGTTTTATTTTCACCTTTGGCATGTCCAATTCCCATATGGGCCAGCCCAGTATTTTTCATAATTGACCTAACATCAGCAAAATCCAGATTGATTAAACTTGGAGTAACAATCAAATCACTTATGCCTTGTATACCTTGTCTTAAAACATCGTCTGCATACAAAAATGCTTCTATTATTGGAGTTTTTTGAGGCACAATTTCAAGTAACTTATTATTTGGAATGATAACCAAAGTGTCAACATATTTTCTTAAATTTTCAAGACCCTTTTCTGCATTCTCTTGGCGTTTTTTACCTTCAAACCCAAAAGGTTTAGTAACGACAGCGATTGTAAGTATACCCATTTCTTTTGCAATTTGTGCAACAACAGGAGCAGCTCCAGTACCTGTCCCTCCACCCATGCCTGCAGTAATAAACACAAGGTCGCAGTCCTTCAAAATTTCACTTATACTACTTTTACTTTCTTCTGCCGCTTTTTGTCCAACATCTGGATCAGCACCAGCGCCCAACCCACGAGTCAACTTTTCTCCAATTTGAAGTCTGTGGTCTGCCTTTGAGAGCAATAGTGCCTGTTTATCGGTATTGATTGCAATAAACTGAGCGCTTGTAATGTTTGCATCAATCATTCTATTTACAGCATTGTTTCCTCCCCCGCCAACGCCTATTACTTTGATATTAGCAACTGGACCTACATTCATATTACTATACATAATTCTTCTCCTTACCTTTTAATTATTTTTTCTAATAGTCTTGAAATAAAATTCTTATTATTTTCTTCCTGTCTATTATTTAGCACGTATTCTGACATCCCAAGTAGTGCTGAATAGTGTGGTTTATTTAAATGCAAATCTTTTGGATACAATATGCTAACATTTTTATTTAAACACTTGCATAGAATTTCTCTTGCACCTTTTATATAACTTATTCCACCACCAGTTAAATAATATGGCATAGTTTCAATGTTTGACCTTATGCATTTTTCAATTAAAGCCGACATCATTTCAAGTCGTGCATATGTTATTTCATTTGCTTGTCTCATACTAATCGGAACTACATTACCCGCTCTGGCAATTTCATAATCATCACCATCACCAGCATTTACTGAAAGCACAAGCTGTTTACGAAGTTGTTCTGCCTCATCAAAAGTGATCTTCAAACATTCCATAAGGTCTGCCGAAATGTGTCCCCCACCCACAGCAAACGATTTCAAGTCCAAAAGGCCTTCACCTTGAACTATGCTTACAGAAGTTTCTATGTAGCCACAATCTATAACAACATTTGGTTCCGCTCTTCGCTCCTTTGGCAAGAGATACAAATCTTCACATAATGTACTTGATAGATACTCAACGCTTGCCACACCTATATTTTTTAATATAGCATTTATCTTTTCTATAAAATTTCTTTCTGCATAGATAAGACTTACTGTTGCAGTTAGTTTATTACTCTTTTTGCCAACCGGAGAAGTTGTAACACTTCCATCGTCAAGTTCAAAAGCAACTGGTGTAGCACTGATAAGTACATAATTTGGATTTTTCAAATCGTCAGCCATTGTATAAATCTGTGCAACATCTTCGTCCAATATTTTAACTTTTTGCCCAAAATTTTGAGTTAAAGTTTTCGTTTTACAAAAAGCGAAGTTAGCAGGCACACCAACATATACCTTGTCTACATGGTGATTCGCAACGCTTTGTGCACCTAAAAGTGCTTTTGAGAACGCGTCTGAAAGCTTGTCCTCTTCCAAAAATTCACCTTCATAATATCCTGCATATTCAGCCTCAGAATATCCACATAAAGAAAGCGTATTGATTGTGCCACGACTTGCAATAAGCACTCTTATGCTATTTGAGCCCACATCTATTACTGTTACCTTTGTCTTAGGCACTTTTTTCTCCTTTTTTTGACAAAATGTATATTTATAACATTTTTTTATAATTATAAACTCAAAAGTTTATGTTGTCAACATAAAATTCTAACTAAGAAAAGAAAATTAAAAAAAGTTAAACTTTTCAACTTTTGAAAAACGGCTTTGACAATTTTTCTTTTTTGTTTACTGAAAAATACCTAAGGTAGTCATCTAAGTACAAAAATACCTTTTCTTGTCCGTCTGAACTTAGTCTTTTTCATTTAACTTTTCAAGTCTTATTACAAGTTCTCCACTATTATTTTCTAAAATTTCTAATGTATAGTCTAAATAATATTGTTCATCAATTTGCTCTAAAGTAATTTTGCCATCTTCAATATCTTTTTGATAAAACACGCTAGGAATGTAAACAACTTGCGAGAGTGTTGCAAACATATATTGCAACTTCTCAGCAAGAAGGGTATCAGGCTTATAAATGTTTGTAACAAAGCCGTTATAGTCTTTTATTGCAAAGTAAGGCAAATTGATTGCTGTGAAAGGATAAATTGCTGATGTTAAAGTTATTGAACTTATCAGTCCGCGTTGCATAGCAACGGTTTTGTTATTTTGCAATAGTGCCTTTCCTAAACCCATTAAAAGATCGGTATCTGAACTAAACTCCAAAAACTCTCCAGCATTAACTCTGTTTGCATTTGTAATAATATTTTCAAGCCCTTCAAAGAGAATTGCATTATATTGATCATCACGAAAATGTGCTTGAATATTTAAGACCTTAAAGTCGGCATCGCAAATAAAGTATCTACTTTCTCCTGCCCTTATTGCATAAGTTTCTTCTCTTTCTGCACAATGAATTATAATTTTGTTTGGAAAGACAGTTTCAATGTTTACTATCTTAAGATAAGGATTATCTCTTTCTAACTGATCCTTTATTTGCGTTTTATTAATGGTGAAAACCGAAGCACCACGAGGAATTGCACTGTTGTTTGCTATATTTTCTTGTGCTTCACTGGTAAAAATTGTTGATTGATTTTTAAAATCAACTTCAACATTGCGCAATGCAAATAAAGTGAAATTCAAAATGACTAATACTAAAATAAGTCCAATCAAAATGCCAGATGCAATGAGCCATTTTTTATGCTTTAGTAATCCTTTCAATATTTGCTCCTAAACATTGCAAATCTTTTTCCATATGGTAATATCCCCTATCTATATGAAATATACCATCAATAGTTGTGTAACCCTTTGCTACAAGTCCCGCCAAAACTAGCCCCGCACCGCCTCTTAAATCTTGACATTGAACATTTGCACCATAAAGCATATTCACACCTTTAATTATAGCGGTTTTATCGTTGACCAAAATGTCTGCGCCAAGTTTTTTAAGTTCACTTATATGCTTAAATCTTGATTCGAACAAATTTTCCACCACAACAGAAGTTCCTTTTGCAATGGAAAGCATAGCTATGATTTGCGGTTGGAGATCTGTTGGAAAACCTGGGTAGGGCTGAGTTTCAATTTTTGAAATTGCTTTTGGTCTCTTATTTGCAATTATTGTTAGTTTATCACCTTTTAGTGATATTTTGCAACAATTATTTTTAAGGTTGTGGATGAGTGATGCTATATGGTCTATATTTACATGTTTTAATGTAACATCTCCACCACACATAAGTGTTGCTAAAACATATGTACCAGTTATTATTCTATCGGTTATTGGAGTATATTCTCCACCTTTTAGTCTGTCAACACCTTCTATCTCTATTACGCTATTACCCGCTCCATATATTTTGGCACCCAGACTATTTAGAAAATTGGCAAGGTCTATAATCTCTGGCTCTTTTGCACAATTTATTATCTTTGTTGTGCCTTTCAAAAATACCGAAGCGAGTATTATATTTTCAGTTGCTCCAACAGAAGGAAAATCTATGCTCACAACTCCGCTTTTCATATTGCTTCCATCACAATATAAATAACCATGTTTGTCAATTATTTTTGCTCCAAGTTGTTTAAGTCCCTTTATATGTAAATCTATTGGTCTTGCTCCTATTGCACATCCACCCGGATATGGAACTTTTGCTTTTTTGAACCTTGAAAGTATTGCACCAAGACTGAATATTGACGAACGTATCTTTGATGCCAACCCCACTGGTATCTCATTTTTTTGAATTTTTCCACATTCTATTTTTACATAATCTTTACATATATAAGTTTTTGCACCTAAGTTCTCCAAAATTTTGAGCATTATAAGTGTATCTTCATATTTTGGAAATTTATTTATTATTATATCATTCTCACAAAGTATACAACCCGCAAGAATAGGTAAAACTGAATTTTTGGAGGTTTGTATATCCAATTCGCCTTCCAGTCTATTGCCTCCACAAATAAAAAAACTTTGCATAATGTTCTCCACATTAACTTATGCAAAGCGTTATGCCTTTGTGCGACTTTGTCTATAGACATTAAGACAAATACCAATCGCGGACATAAACACCATTAGCGAAGTGCTTCCAGCGCTTATGAAAGGAAGTGGCAGCCCTGTTGGCGGAATAGAGCCAGTTACCACTGCAATGTTTAAAACAACTTGCGTACAAATAACACAGGCTATTCCACTACAAAGTAAACTTGCAAACCTGTCCTTGGCATTAAGTGCTATTTTTACTAAAAGATAACATAATAGTGCAAACACAAAAATTAACAACGAAGCACCAAAAAAACCACACTCTTCACAAATTATAGAAAATATAAAATCGCTCTCTGCAAATGGAAGATACAAATATTTTTGTCTAGAACTAAAAAGTCCAACACCGAAAAGTCCACCATTACCAAGTGAATATAAAGATTGTATGAGTTGAAAACCTTCTCCTTGAGGAGAAGCCCAAGGATCTAAAAACGCCATGAGTCTAAGCAGCCTATATGGTTCAATCAAGATTAAAACCGGCACGAGACAAAGTGCTGGTATGCCTATATATATAAAAAATTTAAGTTTTGTACCACCAAAAAATAACATTGCAATCATAACTATGCCAAGACACATTGTGATACTCATATTAGGTTCTAAAATAACAAGTAGACAAAAAAGTCCGCCAACAGCAAGTGGAAGCAAAATGGTTTTGAACTTTTTTGCTTCATCTTTGTGCTTTGAAAAATGACAAGCACAAAATAATACAAGTGAAAACTTTGCGATTTCACTTGGTTGAAATGAAAAACCTGCAAAACCTATCCACCTTTTTGCCCCATAGTTCTCTATACCTATTCCAGGAATAAAAACCAAAACCAACAGCACAATCGAAGTAATGACGGCAAGCCATTTAAATTTTTTTAGTTTTTTGTAATCAAAAAATGTGAAAAACACAAGCCCACAAAACCCCAAAAGTACGCCAACAATTTGCTTGATTAAAAAAAATGTTGAATTATCATAATTTTTTTGTGCTGAATAAAAACTTGCACTATATACCATTATGCAACCGAACACACACAAAAACAATGTGCAAAACAACACAAGGACTATGTTTTTATCAAACTTAATCTTCGTTTTCTGCGACAATTTTTGCAAAGTTATCACCTCTTTCGGCATAAGATTTGAATTCATCATAACTTGCACAGGCAGGCGACAAAAGGACTACATCGCCCGAATGTGCTAAACTTATGGCATACATTACAGCGTCCCTCATCTTTTTAAACGATAGTATTTTTTTGAAGCCACATGAGATTGCTGTCTGCCTGATTTTTTCCGCCATTTCACCAAATGTTAAAATAATCTTTGTGTTCTGCGTATGGCGAAAAATTGAGTCATATTCATAACCCTTATCACTTCCTCCCAATAGTAAAATTGTATCTTTTTTTATGCTGTCAAGCGCACAAATAGTACTATCGGGATTGGTTGCCTTACTATCGTCTATGTATGTAATATTGTTTTTAGTTAAAACAATTTCCAATCTATGCTTTAGTCCTTTGAAATTTTTTATAACCTTTTTTATTTTACAAGAACTAACTTTCATAAGTTTAGCAATAGAAATAGCACAAAGTATGTTTTCTAAATTTCTATCCCCTATGAGATTTATATGTTTTTTATTAAGAATTTTTTTGCTATTATAATATATATTGTCATGCTGACAGTATGCTCCGTTTGTTCTTTCTGTTAAAGAATATAGAACTACGTTTGCGTTGGTTACTATGTCAAAATTATCATTACAAACAAAATAGTCATTGCCGTCTTGATTTTGTGTAATACGTTTCTTAATTTGACTGTAATTTTCAAAAGTACCATGACGCGATATATGATCAACACCGATGTTCAAAATTGCACTTATATTTGGCTTTAGTGGTTGTGTAGTTTCTAATGCAAAACTACTAACTTCACATACCAAGATTGAATTTTGTGAGGTTAAGTTTGCAATTTTTGTTATTGGCGTATCCGTATTGCCACAAAGAAAAACATCTTTATATTTTTGACAAAGCATATTATACAAAAGGTTAACTGTGGTCGTTTTCCCGTTTGTTCCTGTTATGCATATTTTTTTTCCATGAGAAAAAATAAAACCCAAACAAAATTCACTCATAAACTTGATACCTTTTTTTGAAAGTATGTCTATGTTTTTATTGCCAAGAACGCTTACTCCGGGGCTTAAGATTGCATACTCTATGTCATATTTATCTATATCTTCTAAGTTATAAAGTCTTGTGGTATTTTTTATATTTTCACTGTTTATATCGTCGTCAAAAGTATAAATGTTTTTTGCACCACGTGAAAGCAAAAATAAAATCGCACTCTTTCCACTCTTACCTGTTCCGTAAACCAAAAAATTTTTTGTTAATATGTTCACATCATACCACCAAAATATAAGATCAACGTGATTGTAATTAAACAAACAACCATTGTCGATATTATATATATGGTTACAATCTTACTTTCATTCACACCTTTTTTTTGGAAATGATGATGAAGTGGTGCCATTAAAAAAATTCTTTTTTTTGTGCGCTTGTAATAAAATACTTGAATTATATCACTTAAGGCGGTAACAACATAGGCAATCCCAAGAATTGGTATATATAATTCAAGCCCAGTAAAAACTGCTATAGTTGTGATAATCCCACCCAGTGCCAAAGAACCAGTATCTCCCATAAAAATTTTTGCAGGATAACAATTAAGCATAAAGTAAGCAAGCAAGCAGCCAGCCATTGCAAAACAAATTTGAATTAAGTTTTGCCACTGAGTTATGTCCACCTGTGGAAGATTTGAATATATAAGCATGACGCACGCAAAACTGAGTAGATATACAAAACTTACTCCACTACAAAGGCCATCAAGTCCGTCAAGTAAATTTACACTATTCACAACTGAGATATACACAAAAATTATAAGTGGAATAATCCACAGACCTATATCTATACTTATGCTAGTGAAAGGAATAAAGATGCTTGTCCCAACTAGATTTGAATTGTAGGCAAAAACTGCAATAATAACAGCAATGCCAACTTGTCCAATGATTTTTTGATATGCTCGTAGCCCAAGATTTTGTTTATAATGCACTTTTAAAAAGTCATCCAAAAAACCCAAAAGCCCATATGCTAGCATCACAGCAATGGAGATTATTCCAAGCGTAAAATCTTGCCATAAAAAACATAAACACACCAAAGTGCAGGCAACAATAAATATAAGTCCGCCCATTGTAGGTGTGCCATTTTTTGCCTCGTGCTCTTTTACATAATGAAGTATTGTTTGTCTTGCTTTTAGTTTTTTACTTAATGCAAGGATTAGCGGAGATAAAAGCGAAGCAACCAAAAAACCCATTAAGAATATAAATAAATTTCTTTCTATCATTTCATAGTTCCTAAAATTTCTTTAACCGTTTCAAAATCACTATATGGCAACTTTTCGCCTTTTATGTCAATATAATTTTCTCCACCTTTGCCACAAATTATAAGGGTATCCCCACCTTTTAAACTATTAATAGCTAATTTTATTGCAGTTTTTCTATCCAGCGTAATATAATAATTTTTATCATTAAATCCGCTTTGAATGTCGCTCAAAATGTTTTTTGGATTCTCAAAACGAGGATTGTCGCTTGTTATGAAACAATAATCTGAATATTTCTCTGCAACTGCCCCCATAATTGGTCGCTTAGATTTATCCCTATCTCCACCGCAACCAAACACACAAATAAGTTTGTTATTTGTCATTTTCCTTGAGGTTTTAAGAACATTTTCAAGTCCATCTGGAGTGTGTGCATAGTCTATAATTATCGTTTTGTCGTTATATTTTATAACATTAAACCTGCCATCAACCGGCTTTAAGTTGCAAAGTGCGTTTTGAATTTGGTCTATGCTTATGCCAAGAAAATAACAACATGTTGCCCCTGCCAAACAGTTGTAAACATTGAAAAGTCCATAAAGCTTAGAATTTATTTTTATTACATTGTCGCATATGTTCATAATGTAAGAATTGCAGTCTTTATTTATATCTATACAGAACGAATCACTTGGGCAATTTATTCCATAAGAAATTGCGGTGTCGTATTTATGAAGAATTTGTTGTCCGACTTCATCATCAGCATTTACAACCATTAAATCGTTTAGGTTATCAAAAAAACTTAATTTTACTTTTTTATATTCGTCAAGAGTTTTAAAATAATCTAAGTGGTCTTGCGATACATTAGTTAAAACCTTGCAAATAAAATTTATTCCGAGTATCTTTTTTAGTGAAATAGCATGCGCAGAAACTTCCATTACAACATAATCCACACCGCCTTTTTTCATTATAGAAAACATTTCATGCAAATCTATTACATCAGGTGTAGTTAATTTTGAAGGCAAGAATGTATTAGCAAAATACACACCATTCGTTCCGATTATTCCAACTTTTTTTCCAACACTTTTTAAAATATCGGCAATTATGAAACTGGTTGTAGTCTTGCCGTTTGTGCCCGTTATACCAATAACTTTTACATCCTTTGTATTAAAAAAAGTTTGCGCAATGCTTGCCATTGCCTCTCTGACATCGTCAACCAAAATTTGAAGTACATCTACATCATAAAATTTATCACAAACTATTGCAACAGCGCCATTTGCCACTGCATTTTTAGCCATAATTTGCGGATCGTGTGAACCATTATAACAAAAAAACAGACTGTTGTTAAGGTTATCTTGAGAACGTGAACTTATTTTTTGTATGTCTAATTCCAAAAAACTTTTAATATTATTTTTTACTTTTATACTTTTTAATAATTCTACTAGTTTCATTTTTACCTCATGACTCATAAATAATATAGTACAGAAAATAATTGTTTGTCCCCACTTGGCAAAAAAAGTCAAAATGTATTAAATAATGATAAATTTAATTTTTTTTGTTAAAATATTTCAATATAATTCAATAATATGTTATTCTAAACTAAACGCAAGGAGATATGATGCAATTAAATAAAAATATTTATTATGTTGATGAAATTAACAATCTAGCAAAAAATGATGAACGGTTACTTATTGATATGTCCGAAAGGATGTTTCACAATCAAATTGATGAAGTTATTGATGAAATAGTAAATAAAAAAATTAAAATTGTTTTGCTTGCTGGCCCATCTTCTTCTGGGAAAACAACAACAAGTGCCATTTTAAAACAAAAATTAAAAGATAAAAATAAAACAAGTATTTTTGTTTCATTAGATGATTTCTTTTTAAATAGAGTCAATACACCGCGTCTTCCAAATGGCAATTTTGACTTTGAAAATGTAACTGCGTTAGATATTGAATATTTTAATAAATTTCTCAGTTCACTTCTGACCACTACAGAAGCAGAAATGCCAAAATATAATTTTTTAACAGGTAAACGTGAAGAAAAATATATTCACCTTAACATTGATGATGATACTATTGTTATCATTGAAGGTTTGCACGCACTTAATCCAATACTTATAAACGGTTATAATAAATTTGATAACTATATTTATAAAATATATATTTGTGCACTATCTGATTTTTATGATAATAATGAGTGTTTGCTTTCATGTGTTGAAGTTAGACTTTTACGACGCTTACTTCGTGATTATAAAACCCGTGGACGAAAAATTCAAGAAACACTTGATACATGGAATGAAGTGCTTGATGGAGAGAAAAAATATATTGATCCTTATATAAGCGGCATCGACTTTGCTCTTGATTCTATCCATATGTATGAGCCACTTTTATACGCAAACTACCTTTTGCCATATCTTAAAGAAAACACTTCAGAAATTTGCAAAGTTCTCGTGCAGAAACTCAATAAATTTAACCCTATAACAAACAAACTTGTTCCAAAAGACTCACTTCTCCATGAATTCATCGCCAACTAATGAAAAATAAACTGGAGATATCTTATAAAAAAAGAGAAATTTTGTAAATTCTCTTTTTTTGTATTTAGTTTTGGCTTTTGAATGTCAATTCGCCGTCTTCACAGTCAATTATTACGCTCCCAGTGGAATTTATTTGCCCAAGTAGCATCTTTTCGGCGATTCTGTCTTCAACTTCCTGCTGAATATACCTTTTTAATGGTCTTGCACCAAACTGCAAATTAGCGCCACTTTTTACGATATAATTGAGTGCTCGCGCAGTGAGTTTAAGTTCAAGCCCACTCTTTGTTAGGCGCTTGTTTATATTGGATATCATAATGGTCGCGATTTTAACCAAATCGTTTTCATTCAATGGTTTGAATATGCAAATAACATCAATTCTGTTTAAAAATTCTGGTTTTAATTTATGTTTTAATGCACTATAATACATTTCTTTGATTTCGCTTTCTTCAACACTTTGAGAGTTGAAACTAAGGTGTTTTTCATTTATTTCTTGACTACCTATGTTACTTGTCATAATTATTATAGTATTTTTGAAACTGACAGTTCTTCCTTGATTATCAGTTAATCTTCCGTCATCAAGAACCTGTAAAAGACTATTGAATATGTCCGGATGTGCTTTTTCAATTTCATCGAATAGCACAACACTATATGGTCTACGTCTTACCTGCTCCGTTAATTGTCCCCCTTCATCAAAACCAACATATCCTGGTGGCGCTCCAATAAGTTTTGAAATACTATGCGGTTCCATATATTCGCTCATATCTATTCTGATAATATTATTCTCATCATCAAACATGGCTTCTGCAATGGCTTTACATAATTCAGTTTTACCCACGCCTGTTGGACCAAGAAACAAGAATGAACCTATTGGCCGTTTGTTGTCATGAAGTCCAACCCTTGACCTTCTGATTGCTTTCGCTACGGCATTAACTGCTTCATCTTGACCAACTACACGCTTGTGTAAAATGTTTTCTAAGTTTATGAGCTTTTCCCTTTCTGTCTCGGTTATTTTTGTAACTGGTATACCAGTCCACTTGGAAACAACTTCTGCAATTTCATTAGCGCCTATGGAATTTAAATTTGAATTGGTAGTGCGATTAAAATTCTCATTTAGCACTTTAAGTTCATTCTCAAGGTCAGTTATCTGAGTTTGGAGTTTTGCCGCTTTTTCATAATTTCTTTGAATGCTTGCTTCATCCCTATTAGCAGAAAGTTGTTTTATTTTTTCTTCTTTTTCTCTTATCGCCACTGGTTTTAAATTGAAATTAACTTTTGCCCTACTGCTCGCCTCATCAATTAAGTCAAGTGCTTTGTCTGGCAAACTTCTATCCATAATGTATCTATCTGAAAATGTGGCGGCAGCTTCAATAGCTTCATCGGTTATAGTTACGTTATGAAATGCTTCATAACTATCTTTAAGACCTTTTAAAATTTCTATTGTTTGTTCTACTGTTGGTGGATTTACAATAATGGGTTGGAATCTACGTTCGAGCGCTTTATCACTCTCAATGAACTTGGCATATTCATCTGTGGTGGTCGCACCAATAGTTTGAAGTTCTCCACGTGCAAGATATGGTTTTAACATATCTTTTGGGCTTGTTTCTCCTTTTTCACTTCCAGCTTGTGCAAGCGTATGAATTTCATCTATAAATACAATTATGTTTTTGCTTGCAATTATAGTTTCAATAGTATCTTTTAGTTTTTCTTCCATGCTCCCGCGATATTTTGTGCCAGCAATAAGTCCGCCTATTTCAAGAGAGTATATTATTTTATCCTTTAAAAGCTCCGGTACATTTCCACTAACAATAGCCTGTGCAAGTCCTTCAACAATGGCAGTTTTACCAACACCTGCTTCGCCAATTAAAATTGGATTGTTTTTGGTCTTTCGACAAAGTATTTCAATTATGCGCTCAATTTCCGCTTCTCTACCGATAATTGGATCAATTTTACCCTGTTTTGCTTTTAATGTTACATCATATCCCATATCCAATAATTTTTCTGGTAGTGTGCTTTTTTGCGCATCCTGTATATTTTCAGAGAAAAGATCGGTATTTCCTTGTAGAAAAACTATAAGTTTTGACTTTATCTCTGTTAAATTAGCACGAAAATATGATGCTATAAGCCTAACTGCAAAACAATTTGGACTTGAAAGAAGAGCAAATAGTAAATGTTCTGGTCCTACAAAATTATGTCCAAGCTGCATAGCCACTTGTTTAGCCATATTAATTATTTCTTTGCTTCTTGGAGTTAGTTCAACATCCACACCAACAAAAACACCTTGTGAATTGTCATTAAATATTTCCAAAAGTCCTTCACTTGTTATTCCGTATTCTTTTAGTATTTTTGATGCCATACAATCTTTGACACTACAAAGTCCATACAAGATATGCTCAGTTCCGACTTGGTTGCTTCCATATTTTAACGCAACTTTGCCTGCATTTTTAATAACCTTTTCCAAACTATCTGATGATGGGTTCTGCATTTTAAACTCCTTTAATCAATTTATTTTCCAAAGTTTCTGATAAAAATTTTGCTCGAAATATGCTCTGTTCTAATAGGTTTAAATCCAGCGAGTAATAATCCATAAGATGCGCCGGTTGAACAAGGGTGTAAAGTTCGTCAATTATTTTTGGATTTTTAAATTTTACAAGCCCCATAACCACACCAAACCTGAGTTTTGAAAGGTGCATAATGGCCTCATCAAGTGGCATCATATATGAATTTGTAAGTATACCATATGAGCGATAGCACATATCTAGTATTACATTTTTATTGACTTGTTTTAATGTTTTTCTCGACTTTTCTTCCATCTCTATTATTTTTGAAACATTTTTAGTTACCAAATCAATTATTTCTTCTTCTGTTAATCCGAGTGTGTATTTATTTGAAATCTGATAAAAATATCCATCGCAAGCCGAATTCTCACCAAAAAGTCCCCTCACGACAAGGCCATTTTGTGAAAGTGTTTCAATAAGTTGTTTCATTGCTCCATTAAATGAAAGTGCTGGCAAAAACAACATAACAGATGCTCGCATTCCTGTTCCTACATTTGTGGGACAAGCGGTTAAAAAGCCAAGTTCTTTTGAATAAGCCATATCTATCTTATCTAAAATTTTATCATCAATTAAACAGAGTTTTTGATAACATTTTTTTAAATCAAACTCATGAATTATACATTGAAGCCTAAGGTGATCTTCTTCATTTATCATCACAGTTATAAGACCATCTGGAGAGATTGCATAACCTGAGATGTCCTTGTTATCGATTAGTTCTTTGCTTATAGTATGCTCTTCAAGCAACATAAGACATGTATTGCCGTCCATATGTTTTAATCTTCGGAATTCAAAATCATCACCAAGTATTGCAAAGATACCCTTTGAAATGCTGTTTGCCGCTTCTAAGTCACTGAGTTTATTCGGAAAAGGAAGATCATGGAAATTTCTCGCAAGTCTAATTCTGGAAGAAATAATAACCGGATCAATCATAATTCCCCCCTTTATTTCCATTTTTTAAATCTCTAAGCATGCTTGAAAGTCTATTTACTTGCGCAAGATCAGAGTTTGAAATTGCTTGTTCTAAAAGTTTTTCAGTTTCTTTAATTTGTTGGTTAATTTTAAAGCGTTTTGGCATTTTTCCTGTATTTTTTATTTCCTTTTGAACGCCATGTAGAGCTTGCTTGATTATTGGATAAAACTCTATATAGCAATACTCACACCCGACATAGCTTGATGCAACAAAATCTTTGAGTGTGGTACCACAATTATGACAATATTGATTTTTGATTTGAAACTTTGGATTGACAGAAAGTTCATCATTTGGAACAAGCACAGACCTACACTGTTGACAAAGATATTTCTGCACAACCTTGTCTCCGAGCTTAATTTGACAATATGATGTTGCGTTGCGTTCTTGACAATTTTCACATAACATATGTATAATTTTAAAATATCCAAATGACGATGTCAATAATTTGCAAAAACTTGTTGCAAATATCTTTATATTATGGTAACATTACATAGTTAAAACCTTGCTGGTGTGGCGAAATGGCAGACGCACGGGACTCAAAATCCCGCGAGGGCAACTTCATGTGGGTTCGACTCCCAC
>CALWPD010000001.1 GCA_944383335.1 uncultured Clostridia bacterium | reverse complement strand
GAAAGTATGAAAAGGAAAACCAAACTATTCTTAAGCTTGTCGGCACTGTGCCTAAGCGTAGCAATGCTATGTTTTGGGGTGTATAGTGCAGTACAAGTAAGCTACTCAGTGGGTGGTAGCGTAAGTTATGAGATACAAGACGTGTTTGTAGACATAAACGCAAGCGTGTATAGGTCGCTTTCAGAAGTGCCAGTAAATGAAAGCCAAAACGCAGATAATTCAACCACACTAACAAATGCAGGAGCCAGTATACCCGCAAGTTATGCACAGATGACGGGAGAAGGGTACACAAACACATACGATGGCTACAATCCACAAAACGGCACAGTAACAAATCCGGGAGAAGAAAACGATAGCCAAACATTCAACGTTTCAAATTTAACATATGGGGCACCAGATGAGACTAAGCAGACAGCCTATGCTTTTTACATAGTAATAGATATATTAAACTATGGAACAGAGACAATAAATGCGACAGTAACAAATAAAACACAAGTAAGCACACAAAACACATACTTCAGCGTACCAAAAGGGATAGACATAGGTCCACACGAAGCAGAAGAGTATACAACAGGAAGACTAGTGATAGGTTTAGCCCTAAAAGACGTAACAGATGATGCAAGTGGAAGTTTTAGTTTTGAAGTTGTGATAGGAAGGGTAGAAGGTACAGTATACCCAGATAAACATAACCCTATCTAACGAAGACACCACAGCCACAGTAAGCAGTGTACAAGTAGGAAGTTCAACAACGACATTTAACAAAAACTTTTCAGAAGTGGGAGCGATTTCTTTGAATAAGGAAGGGATAGCCTCAAAAGAAGAATTAACAGCAAAGATAACCCTAAAAGCAACAGACGGAAGCAGTGAATACCAAAGAGTGAAATTAACATATCCAAACTTACCAGAAGGACTGAGAGTAAACAGTACAAGTATATTCCTACCAAAAGACAAAACAGAGAAAGTATATACAATAAAGTTCTATAATCAAACAGAGTCTGAAATACTTTTAAATAATGTAAACGTAACAGTATCACTAGAAAATGTAGACAGTTTATTAATGAAACACGATGGAACAACAGCAAATGACGGAGATTCAAGAACATACTACTATGTCGAGATGGGTACAGTAATGAGAGAGACAGAGAACGAGTACATCCGTTGGAGATATGTAGCCGACACAACAAGGACACAAGGTAGTAGCACCCCAACCGACTTATCTTCACTTAACGGAACATATTTACTTGAAACAGACTTGGCAACGGAGTATGAAAGCGATGTATATGAAATTTTTATGGGGGGTCCGGCCCAAGAGATAGTACAAGAAATAGACAATTATCTAACAAATAATTACACAGGCACAATATGTGCATACCAAAGCGTAGGTAAGTTTACTGCAAGTAGTGGTAACTACACTGGTTTAAATACAGAATACAACACAAATGCAAATGAATACAAGACTAGTACAATAAGAAGATGGATGAACTATACTGGAGAGAACACAGTGGCAAAACATGCATCATATTCACAGATGGGTCCAGAAGTATTTGATATCAATTTTGATGAAATAACAAGTAGTGGTAATCAAAATTCAAAATCTAATATGGTAACAGATTTAAATATAGACACAACACATGATGAAGTGTACACACAGATAATAGGAAGAACATTAGAAAGCCTATATTTAGACAGTTCAATGAATGACGAAAATCTCGACGACATAGATGTAAAAGGTTTAACAGACTCAGATAAATTTTGGTTGTTATCAAAAGAAGAAGCAACAAACATATTCACATCAGATGTGGCAAGAGATTGGAATGGAAATCTAGAAATCCAAGATGATCAAGGTAATTTGTTGATGGATGTTTATTGGTTGCGTTCCCCTAATTCGTCGGATACTAATTATGCATACTATGTCGCTTTCGACGGCGGCATCGCCTTCTACTCCAGATTTGTGATCTCTTTCTTTGCCGCGCGGCCAGCTTTCCAAATTTCTTGAAATTCTTAGCCCCTAAGTTAAATACTTGACAAAAAATTGAAATGTTATTTTGAGAATATGCGACCTAAGTCGCATATTTTTATATACTTTTTGTAAACAAATTACTATAAAACAACAAGATTTTATTTACTTTAAATTTACCTTTATATTTTGATTAAAGATTTTTTAGCAAGTTAAGGTAAACAAAAAAATGTCACACATTCGTGTGACACTCTTTTTGGCTAAAGGTGGTAAGATTTGATACAACTGAGTGAGGTTATATAAGTTCAAACTTCCCCCCTTAACTGGCTAAAGGGAGTAAGATTTGAACTTACGACCAGGTGAGGTTATATAAGTTCAAACTTCCCCCTAAAAAAAAACACCTTTCGGCGTTTTTTCTGGTTGCGGGGGTAAGATTTGAACTTACGACCTCTGGGTTATGAGCCCAGCGAGCTGCCTAACTGCTCCACCCCGCGATAACATATATATGATATGCTATCTTAATGGTTTTGTCAAGACATAAAGTTGGAAAAATATATTTTTTTTTGTAATTTTTTGTGAGTATGACTTCGCTTGTCTGTTTTAAAATGTCATATCTTGCTCGGCCTATCTAAGAATTGCCTGCCTGATGGTTGACAGAGTGGTTGAGATTCTTCGTAAGTCGACGCTCTGCGGGTCCGTCTCAGAATGACTTTTGTTTTTCTTGTCATCCTGAGAATGGCTTACCTGATGGCTGACGAAGGATCTCGTCCGCTTGAAATTCTTCGCTAACGACAGAATGACATTATAAGGTTGAGATTCTTCGCTAACGCTCAGAATGACATTATAAGGTTTCGTAAGTCGCCGCTCTGCGGGTCCGTCTCAGAATGACAGAGTGGTTGAGGTGTGATAAATTAATATCGCTGGTGTGATGTTGAGTGATCTATTCTGTTCTAAGTGCCTTTACAGGGTCTTTTTTTGCTGCCATTTTTGCGGGGATAAAACCTGCTATCATAGTTAAAATAACACTTATTACCACAAGTATAATACCACTAAGTGGTGAAAGTATTGCAATATTTGCTGTGAATGTTTCTCCTGCAACACTTTTAACTATCGCACTGATAGGGAAAGTGAGTATAAAACTTACCATGACTCCAAGTATTCCCGAACAAAGTCCAATAATTAACGTTTCTGCATTAAACACTCGAGAAATGTCTTTCTTTCTTGCACCAATACTACGAAGAACTCCAATTTCTTTTGTTCTCTCTATTACCGACACATAGGTTATAATTGAAATCATTATTGAAGACACTATAAGCGAAATTGATGCAAAGGCAATTAACACATAACTGATGATATCTACAAGTTGACCTAATGTTGAGGTTAAAAATGCTGTTTGGTCGCTATAAATTATTTGATTATTTTGATGTTCTTCCATGTCGTTCCAAGCATTTATATATGATATAATATCATCTTTGGCGTCAAAACTTGTAGGATACAGTTGAATGGAAACAGGGATATCGCTTGCTCCAAGCATCTGGAGTCCATATTGCTGTGCTTGTTGTACTGATAGATCTATGTTATAAATATTTTTTGCAAAAGCAATCAGTCCAAACAATGGGTTTGGATCGGTGATTGATTTAAATTCTATTGTCATATTTAATTCTGAAATATTAAAAACATAAGGAACAAGCAATGTTTCGGTATTCTCTAGTTGTGCCTTGACGATTGAAGATGCCTTGTTTGTTTGGTTTAAATATTGTGTGAGTTGTGGTGAATACTTTATGCCTTCAGAGTACAATGATGTTGGGTTACTTTCTTTAATTCGAAGTATACAAGATATTTTGCATGTTATGACATCTTTATTATCTTGTGAGTTATAATATGAAGTTATTGTATCCAAGTCGTTTTCAATAGTGAGTGGCGAAAAGTCGGTTTTGTAATATATATTGTTGGTAAAAATTTTATACTCTTTGTTTAAAATTTCGTCAAAGGTGTAACTTTCCTTATTATCAATCCCAAGCGATTTAAGAGTAGATATTGGTAGACGGTTGTAAGAGTCAACAACAAGCACAAGGTCGGTCATACTCTGTGGATATTCTCCTGCAAGGATGTCGTAATTAGATTGAACAAATTGAGATTCAGAGAGAGCTTCACTAAACGCCCCTGATTGCATACCGCTCATTGTGCTATTTTCAAGAGAAGTATCTACAGAAATAATTTCATTTTCTGAATTCTTTGTAAACACTGGAAGTTCATAAGCGTAAGAAAAATCCATGGCATTTAGTGTTTTTTGTGAATTAGGCTTTTTATCGTCTTCATCTTTGTATGCTTGCATATATTCTACAAATTGTGGTGAAATAAAATTGTATTGTGAAAATTTTGCAAGGTCCTGAATTATTCCAAACTCAGAGTTATATGAAGTAATTTCATTAGAATCGGGAAATTCCACAAGTTCTTCGTCTGAGCCCATATTTGTCATGCCTTGTGTTATACTGTCCATATTGACTGTAACTGTTGAAATTGCAATGGGGTAGCCGGCAAGGGTAGTGGACTGTAAATCATTTATGTAAGTTTGAAAACCGTTTGAAACGGCAAGCACAAGCGCAATTCCAATTATACCTATGCTTCCCGCAAAACTTGTCATAAATGTTCTGCCTTTTTTACTAATCAGATTTTTTAATGACAACATAAATGCAGTCCAAAAACTCATTGAAGTTTTATTCTTTTTGCGTTTTTTAGCATTTATTTGCGTATTTTTATCAATTTTTATATGATTTTTCTCTATTTTTTCATTTTGCTGTATTTCTTTATTTGGTTCGAAATTGTATGGATTTGAATCGGACTTTACTTCTCCGTCAAGGAGTTTTATTATTCTAGTAGAATATTTTTTTGCAAGTTCTGCATTGTGAGTTACCATAATAATCAAGTGGTCGCCAGCAATTTCTTTCATAAGTTCCATTATTTGTTTGCTTGTTTTGGAGTCGAGAGCACCGGTTGGTTCGTCTGCGAGTATAATTTTTGGGTTATTGACTATTGCTCTTGCGATGGCAACCCTTTGCATTTGTCCGCCAGATAGTTGATTTGGTTTTTTGTGAAGTTGTTCTTCAAGGCCGACGCGAATTAGTGCGTTTGTTGCTTTTTCGCGCTTTGACTTTTTGTCCAGTCCTGCAATGGTTAGCGCAAGTTCAACATTTTCTAATATTGTCAGGTGTGGAATAAGGTTGTATGATTGAAAAATGAAACCAATATAGTGGTTGCGATAAGAGTCCCAGTCCCGGTCGCGAAAAAGTTTGGTAGACTTTCCATTTATCTCAATTTCGCCACTTGTGTATCTATCCAGTCCGCCTAAAACATTCAAAAGTGTTGTTTTGCCACATCCGCTGGGGCCTAAAATGGAAACAAATTCGTTTTCTCGAAAGGTTAGACATACATTTTTAAGTGCATGCACAACGCTGTCTCCGGCGTTATAATCTTTTACTATATTTGATATTTTAATCATATTTTTTCTCCCTTTAAACCATTCTCCAAAATTTGTAACATACGGTCAAAATATTTTTCTGCTTGTTTTTTTGTATATATGCCTTCAAAACAGTTAAGTATTGCAATCGCCATATTACAAAGTACAACTGTGGAAACTATATAAATATCGAAACTGTTTTTTGACATAACTTTATTACAATTTGAAAGCAGTGGGGAACTTTGTAATTCATAGGCGATATAGTGCACATTTTCAGGATTCATATTTTTCAAAAAGTTTTTGACAAAATTTTGTTCTTCTTTACCATAAAATGACAACAGATATTCAAAAATTGCCTTAGATAGTTGTTTTTTAGATAAATCTTTATCTTTTTTTAATATATCCAGTTTCTGTTTTAAAAATTTATTTACCAAATATTTATATATGTCATCTTTATCTTTAAAGTAACAATAAAAAGATGACCTTGAGAAGCCACTTTTTTGTGCAATAGAAAAAATTGAGGCTTTATCAAATTCATTTTCGCTGAATTCATTAAAGGCGCACCTTATAATGCTGTTTTGTTTTTCTTTTGACAGATTAAAAAACTGTTTTGTTGGCATTCCATCTCCATTGACACAGTGTCAATGAATAATAATAGATTTTAAAGTATATGTCAAATTTTTACGTATATTTTCTCTCAAAATATTTTATTAATATTCTTTGTGTGCTCTCATTTTTGCAGTAAGCAAGCCACCTAAGCGCGGCGATGTTTTGATTCATATTAAAGGCATCGAGTTTGCAAATTACTTCAACTTTGTCGCCATTATGTAATCTAGTGTAGATAGGTGATTTATTGGGTGAATCATTTATATAGGCATACATTGCTGAAAAGCCGATATCTTGGTGAAGTTTAAAGGCAAAATCAAGCACAGTACTTTTGGCTGGAATTTTTATTGATTTATGTTGTGGAGTGTAAACTGTAATGTAGTCGGCATCAACTCCGCCAGCAATAGTTTCGTCAAGTTCATCTATGTCAGTACCATCTACTGTGCCATTTTGAAGTTCAGTGTATTGCTTTTTTGAGAGCATGGTGATATCAAATAAATTTCGCATATTGTCCACAATTTTAAGACTTAGGTTGTCAAGTTCATCTTTGTCAAGTCCGATTATTTTAAATTTATTTTTTGCACCAAAGTCGGTGAGGAACGAATATAGATTTTTTAGGTTGTCCTTTATATCTTCATTTAAGATTATGTAGATATCAAAAATTGGTACACTTATAAAATTACTCTCCTTTACTGAAGAAACTTTGTTTGTGTCAAAGTGTTTGGATATGGATGTATACACTTCGTATTGTGTTTTGGGTAAGACTTCCACTCTTGAAAGTGTATATTTAGACGAATTTAAATAAGATTGCATCTCATAGGTTAATGTGTTTTTGAGATCTTGAATATATCTTGACATATTTTGAATGTATTTATCTAAGTATAAAAAAAACAGTTTATCCTCTTCATGACGAACACAAAAACAACCATTTGTGAGATGATAATAAAAATATCTACTTTTTAAGAGTTTTGCAAGTGGAATGAGCCACTTTTCTGTTTCCAAAATTTTTGCTTCCTTTTTGTATTTTGGAAAGCATGCAATGGTGCTTAAATTATTAAGTCTGTCAGCAAACTTTATGTAAAAACCAAATTTATTGTTTTTACCAATGGATATCAATTTTTGATAGGTAGAGTCTTCAACGGCTTGTTTGAAAAAATCTTTTGTGTTTGAATAAATGTTTTCACTATCTGGAAGAAAATTGTCTTTTGTTATGGCAGTTACCGCGTCTACAATCTGTGCAATTTGATGGTTAAATGTATTTTGAAGTTCTTTTGTTGTAACACCACAGTCTTCAACAGTGTCGTGAAGCAATGCGGCACATATTACATCTGTGTTAAAATCTCGATCTTCCAAAATTTTTGCAACTTCAACGGGGTGGATAATATAAGGATCACCATCTTTTCTAAACTGACCGCTGTGTTTTTGTTCGGCGAAGTGAAAGGCCTTTACAACATTTGCTACATCCACACTGTTCTTATTCTCTAGTTTTTTTATCATATCATCAAATATTTGTTTATAATTACTCATAGTCGGCATCCTTAATTAAACGATAATATTGATCATCTTCCATATTACTTACTTTTGCAAAGCGGAAAAGGTTGGCATCCACTGCATTTTGCACTATGTTTTCTATGCTATCTTCGACAATTTTCCTTTGTTGATATTCGCTAAGACCTGTTGGTTTTGGATTAAAGTATAAGTTTTTAATAAGTTCAATCAGCTCTTTTGTTTCGTTTTTTATATTTACATTACTTACGCCCAAAGATAAAATATTGTATATTTCACCATCAGGTACTTTAAATGAAACATTTGAAAGTAAAATGTATTGTACGCAAGGGACATGTTCTCTTCCTCGCGAAATAGAGTTAACTGTTCCGAGTCCGCCACGATATTTTTTGCTGCTTGGTGGATTGTTTAAAATTATTAAACACTGGTCGTTGTTGTTTTTTAAACTAATAAAAACCTGAGTTGCATTTTGTTGCAAATTGCCAAAATATGAATTTGGAAAAGATGAATAAAACGACTTTATTTTTTCTGTGTCGCCATTGAACGAGTCCAGTGTCTTTAAATATTTTTCTGCATCCATTCTTGTCAACATAAATAGTCCGCCGGCGAGTGTGCCTTTTGATGAAGAGATGTCTTTGTCATTAATCACGCTTATCAAACCGAATGTCAAAATATCATAGTTGTAACTTCCAACTTTTCCCTTATAGGCACTTGAGTTGTAATAGTAAACTATATAATTTCCGAAAAACTTGCCATAGTTTAGATTGGAACTTGTAAAATTGTCCTTGTCCATTTTTGATGTCAAAAACTGGTCAATATCAACATTGTATGCATTTTTTAATTTAATTAAAAAAGATGCTGAAGGTTGACTTTTGCCACTCAAATAGTTATTTATACTGCTTGCCGAAAAGCCTGTTTTTTGTGCCACATCTTTTTGTGAGTACACTTCGGTTAGGCATTTTAAATTATTTAAAAAATTATCCATATACTCTCCTTATGAAGATTGTACACTATAACTATACAAAAATCAATAGCATTATGGATATACATTTAATTTTATTAAAATACAAATTTATTATAGTAAATTCAGTCTTCTATTTCTGTAATTTTTTCGTCATTTACAGTTATTTTAAAGTCTTTTGCACTATCGGGATAATATAGAGTATATATAAGCGGAGACAAAGAAGTTATGTTTATTTTGTAATATTTGCCAAAAAATTCGTATATGTTTTGGTCTGAGATCGCATTTTTGAGGTCATCGCTCAAAAATTTTATTGCATTCTTATCATCTTTGCACATCAGCGCTTCAAAAAAATTATATGGAACAAGTTCGTTTACATAACATTTTCTGGATAGAGATTCATCTATATACATCTCACTTTTTTCTATCGTTAGGTCGTTTTTAAGTGTTAAAATTTTGGTGTGATGGGCCATATCTTCAAGATCTACCCTTGCCATTATATTTTTTTCTTTCAAGTCTATAAAGTCGGCAGTTATGCTATTGAAAATGTTTTTTGATGTATCAAAACACACAAGCGTTTTTTTATTTTGTTTTGTAAGTATGTATATATAGTTTCCGTTAACTTCACTTTGTGCATCACTTAGTGGAATTTGAAAAACATATTCACCTTTTGATGAAACAACCTTTATTCTATCAGTATAGGCGCTAACAGTGTAACGCACATTTTTTACTATGTGTGTTTGTGAGTAAACGCACTCTATGCTTGGGATCAAAAATGGCATAATAAACACATCGCAGCGCATGCCAATATTATATACCTTAACATTATCTAAATTACAAATTATTTTGTTGTTTTGCATTTTTAGATTAAAAGCAAACGGAATAGATAATTTAGTTTGATCAGTTGGATAGGCTCGTAAAGTTAGTGAATTTGTGCAGTTTTCAATACACAAATGATTTGTTCTGTCAAGTTCGTATGTCTGACCTTTAATATCAATCAAAAAACCATATTCGCTGTAAATGTTTATATTCATATTTAATATATATGATGCTTTTCATCTTATTAAAACAAAAATGAAAATTTATCCAATTAGCATGTATAAAAAAAGAAACTTATTTATTGATATTCATAGTTTAATTTTTTTGGATATGGGAATAATCACGGAAAAGGAGAGACTTATGAAAATATATTCAAAATGGAAGGACGAAGAAGTTAAAACACTTTTTGATGTCATAGAAAAAGGTAGAGAGAAAAATATACCGCTTATAAAACTATTTAATGATTATGCTGTACAAACTGGAAGAAAGCCAAATAGCGTTAGAAACTATTATTATATTGAACTTGAAGCACTCAAAGAGGATATAAAGAGAGCACATAGGCTTGGGATAGATTTGTCTAAACATAAAAAAAATGACCAAAAGGAGTTTAGCAATGATGAAACTCGTGAACTTGTTATGAAAATCTTAAAAATGACAAGTAAAGGTATTTCTGTTCGAAAGGCGTGTTTAACTCTTGCAAATGGAGATATAACGCAAATGGTTAGATTTCAAAACAAGTTTAGAACAGTTGTAATAAAACAAAAAAATTTATTTGAAGAATGCGTAAATCAATTACAACAAAAGGATATAAAAATGCCACAAAAAACGCCAGATAATGTCATTGCTTTCACAAATTATAAAACCAAGCTTACCGACAGTGATATAAATAGTTTATTTATGGGTCTTGTCAAGCTTGTTAAAAAGCAAGCAACAGAGCAAGCATCAAAAAATCAGGAATTTGAAATTGAAAGGGCCAATAATATGCTTAGGAAAACGCTTATTAATTTAAGGCAAAAGGAAGACGAAGTAAAAACCCTACAAAAAAATTTTAAACTTTTGACAAAAGAAAATGAACGACTAAACGAAGAAATTAAACAACTTCGTGTAAAAAATGCAGAATTGTTAAATAGACAATCAAAAATGCAGGGATTAAAAAAGTTTGCTAATAGGTACAAAGTAAAAAATATTAGTAGCAATTAAGGTTGCAAACTTTGATAAATTTTGATAATATTTAAGCATGGCAATAAACATAATTTTGGGTCATACTTTAAATGATGTAAAAAACGCTGTCATAGGTGAGATAAAACCCTATGTGCAAGACTTTTTGCATAAAAATATAATTGTTGTTCCTGACAGATACTCGCTTATCGTTGAAAAATCAGTTTTTGAAGTTTTAAACATATCAGCGACTTTTAACATTTCTGTAATGGGAATAAATAATCTTGCAAGAAAACTTATTACTAACGCAAAACTTGACTGTGTTTTTGTCGACCAAATTGAAAGTGAGTTTGTGCTTTACAGGGCCATACAAAATACAAAAAACAATTTTGTTTGTTTTTCAAAAACCATCACAACCAATCTTGTGGAAAAAATAAAAAATTCACTTTCCCTTTTAAGATCATCAAATATTACTTCCGATATGTTAATGATTGATGAAATTTTAGAT
The DNA here is from genome assembly GCA_944383335.1 of uncultured Clostridia bacterium. Taxonomy (GTDB): domain Bacteria; phylum Bacillota; class Clostridia; order Christensenellales; family UBA1242; genus UBA5893. The sequence continues at coordinate 77,967 of CALWPD010000001.1, read as the reverse complement.
AAACGCTTAAAAGATAAACTTTATGACATCAAACTGATTATGGCAGAGTATGAAAGACTCTTGGACTTTCGTCTTGATGCAACAAAGACCTTGAAAACATTTTCTTCACTTATTGAGAACACAAGTGAATACAAAGATGTTAATTTTTATTTTTGCGGATTTGAAAGTTTTACTGCACAAGGTTATGACATCGTCAAAAAAATTTGCAAAGTGGCAAATAATGTTACTATTGGCATTATTACACCAAGCAAATTCTCTAATAGAAACATTTTTGATGGTGAAATGGAGAAAAATTTTTTATCATACTTTAAAGAAAATAATATGCCATACACTATTAAAAATATAGAGACAAATTTTGACGGCGACAGAAAAATAATATTTGAAAATATGTTTGGTTATGGTTTAAAAGATGAAGGTTTAAAAAGCACTGTTATAGCACTCCCACAAAAAAAAGATGAACTTGAAAACGTTGCTATGCAAATTGCTTTTTTAACAAAAAATGAGTTAAAATTTAACGATATTTCAGTGGCGACAACAGAAGAGTATTTCCCATATATTGAAAATATTTTTTCAAAATATAACATAAGTTTTTATGTTGATGATAGTGTGTCAATTTCTCAAACTCCTCTATATGAGTTTTTGGCTTGTATTTTTACGCTTTTGACTTCAGGTTTTGAAAAAGAAAATATAATAAATTTAATTGAAAATTATTTCTTTGATATAGAAAGAGAAGTAAAATATAACGTAATAAATTTTGTTAGAGAAAATAATATTCAATATAAAAAAATAGAAAAAATATATAACTTTGACGAAAAAATAAAAAATACATTCGAAAAATTGAATAATATAAATATTTTTGATACTTTTAATTATTACATAAATTTTGTAAAAGATATTTTTGATTTTTTTAAAATTAAAATAGCACTTGATAAAATAAGTCAAAATTTCAAACAAAACGGCGACTTAAGTCTTGAAAAAGTCTATGTACAGATATTTGATAAAATAGATGTTTTAAACAACAAAATTATAAATATATTGGGCGAAGGAAAAATCACAATAAAAGATTTTGAAGATTTTTACTTAAATGCTTTAAAAAACCTTAAAATAAACAAGATTCCGCTTAGTGTTGATTGCGTGTTTGTTGGAGACATTTGCAAAAGTTTTTTTGAACAAAAAAAATATCTTTTTGTGATGGGAGCAAATAGCAATATGCCAGCACGCTTAAAAGATGAAAGTTTGATACTTGATCAAGATATTGAAAGTCTTTGCTCCATTGTTATAATTTCTCCAACTGTTAAAGTGATTAATAAACGCAACAAATTTAGGCTTTTTGATACACTATTGACTTCGAATAAACTTATTATTACTTATCCGCTTTTTGATGATTCGGCGAAAAAAAATGTTAGTTCAAGTTTTGTTGACGACATTTTAAGTTTGGGTGGAAAATCTTTAAATGAGGAAGATTTCAATCTTAGTCAAGATATTAACAGCCTTAAATTCCACGCACCAAATGCAGTGGTCGCAAGGCAGTTCCAACATAAATCCAAAGCAGGCACAAGCATAAAAAACGCTTTGATTATGCTTGGCGAAGATGTGGAATATACACCAAATGAAGAATTTATCAGTAGCGCACAAACTCTACTTAAAGGTGATAAAATTAGGATTACACAACTTGAAAGTTATTTTGCTTGTCCTTTTAAACACTTTGTTACTTATGGTTTAAAACTTGTTGAAAATAAAGATGGTGAGATGAAGCAAAATGATTTTGGTAATTTTTTGCACGAATTTTGTAATATTCTTTCAAAAAATGCAAAGGGAAGGCTTGGCGAGTTTAATGATGACGAGTTGAATTCTATGGTTGAAGAAATTTTTGATTCACTCATAAAAAGTCCAAAATATTGGCTTTTGAATGATGATGAAAACGATATGGTCAAAAAAATCTTAAAGAATGAAGTGTTTAGGTTTGGACAGTTTTTGAACTACGAACAAAGGGTGTCTGACTTTAAAATATATAAAACAGAATTGAAGTTTGATGGTGATATAGTTTTAAGAATTGATGATAAAAACTATTCTGTTGTGGGCATTGTCGACCGTGTGGACAAATATGGTGATACATATAGAGTAATCGATTATAAAACTGGTTCACAGGCTTCGAGTAACGCACAGATTTCAAACCTATATTATGGTACAAAAATTCAAGTTTATGTTTACTTAAAAGCACTCACTGAAAAGTTTAACGGCAAGGCGTTTGGTGCTTTTTACCTACCAATATCAAATGCTTTTCAAAGCGATAACGTTGATGCATATAAACTTTATGGTTATTTTGTAGATGATGTAGGTTTATGCTTACATGCAGATAGTGAATTTAAGAACACGTATAAAAGCCGACTTTTTGAAGCATCTTTTTCAACTAATCAAAAATATTTAAAAAGTGGTACTTTGAATCTCATCTCCAAAAAAAAAGTAAGTTCAGAAGATTTTAAAGCCATGCTAAAATATTCTGTAGAAATCGTAAGGCAAGGACTAAAAGAAATTTTGGCTGGAAACATAAGAAAATCCCCTGCAAAAAATGTTTGTAAGTACTGTCAATACAAGGATATTTGCGGACATGATGAAAATTTTTACAGAAAATTATCCGCGAGAATAAATTCTCAAACTTTTTCGGAGGTACTGCATGAGTGAGTTCGCAAAAATAAAAGAGCAAGAAGATGTGATAAATTCACACGGGCAAAATCTTGTTGTCTCAGCTTCTGCTGGAAGTGGCAAGACGAGTGTTATGATAAGAAAGATTTTGGACTATATCTTAAACTATGACATAACAGTCAAGGACATTTTGGTTTTAACCTATACAAACTTTGCGAGTGAAGAGATGAAACAAAGACTGGTTTCATCATTAAAAGAAGTTGCACCCACAAGAAAAGATGTGTTTTTGCAACTTGACGACATTCCACTTGCAGATATTTCTACATTTGACAGTTTTTGCCAAAAAATAGTAAAAAAATTTTTTTATTTAATAGATATTGATCCATCTTTTTCAGTTTTGGATAGCGCACAAGAAGCGTTTTATCAAAATCGTGCAATGAAAAAGGCAATAGAAGTATATAAAAAAAATAACGAACAAAAGTATTTTTCTTTATTTAATTGTTTTGCGGATAATAGAACAGACAAAAATATATATGACCTTGTGCTTTCAATATATAATTTTTCATGTTCGGTTTTAGATTTTGACGATTTTAAAAATACGGCTATTTCGTTATTTAACGATAACAAAGCGGAAAAAATATACAAAAGATACATAAACTTTAAATTAAATTATATCATTAAAAACCTAAACGACATTTTTTCGACATGTAAAGAACATGACCTTGTAAAACATTGCGAGTATATATCTTCTCTTTTAACATATGCACAATTTATTTTAAACAATAGTGATTATTGCAAAATAATTGATTATTGCATGCAAGAATCATTTCCATCTAAACCAAGAATTGATGATGAGTATATGAAAAAAATTGTAGCTAGTAAAGATATTTTAAAAGATGTTGTGGATGCAATAAAAAATTATTCTGGTTCGCAAATTTATTTGAATTCAAAAGTTTTTTGCAAGGACATTGTAATCACACTTTTACAACTTTGTGATGAGTTTATTTGCCAATATAATGCCATCAAGAACACAAAAAATATGTATGACTTTAATGATATTGAAAGGCTTACAATAAAAGTTTTAGAACATAAAGAAGTCAACGAAGAAATTAAGGCAAAATACAAAAAAATTTTTATAGACGAATTCCAAGATGCCAATTTAATTCAAGAAAAGATAATTTCTATGATACAAAATGATGACAATCTTTTTTTAGTTGGAGATTTAAAACAGGCAATTTATGGTTTTAGACAGTCCGATTCTAAAATTTTTGAAGAAGTGATAAAAAAATATACAAAAGAATATTTTACAACCGGCAAGTCAAATTCCCTTAAACTTAATTCAAATTTTAGAACACAAGCACCAATTTTAAATTTCGTAAATAACATATTCTGCGTTATCATGACAAATAAAAGTGCAGGACTTAACTATAAACAAGACGCACAACTCAATCCCAAGGCACCATTTTTGGAAGAAGATTACAATGTGGAATTAAACATAATATGCGATAAATCTCAAGATGATGAACAAAAAGTATCTGATGTGTACAGCCTTAGTGCCGACAATACAGACATTTTGCCAAGTGAAAAAGTTGAAGCCACACTTGTTGCCGAAAAAATAACAAAACTTCTTGATGAAAAAATTTATGACATAAATTTAAAAACATATAGAAAAATAAATTACAGTGATATTTGTGTTTTGTTTAGGACTCGAAGCAATCAGGCGGAATATGTGGATGTTTTTGAAAAATATGGCATCCCACTTGTAGAGAATTCCAATCTCGACCTTGAACAAACGTATGATGTCAAAGTGCTTATTAATGCAATAAAAGTTTGTGAAAATTTCAATGACGATTTTGCCCTTTCAAGTGTAATGTTATCCCCACTTTTTGATTTTTCAACCGACGAAATGTTAAAAATAAGAGAGTGTGAGTGCAACAATTTCTATGAGTGTGTACAGCACTATGATATCCTGCCCGAAATTAAAGAAAAGATAAAAAATATGAAAAAAATTCTTCAAGAATTTTACGATAATTACACTTTCAAGGGATTGTACTTTGCACTTTCATTGCTTGTAAATTCCACAAATTATTTATATAAACTTTCTTATCTTGAAAATGGTCTTTCTAGAAAAAACAACATAGAAACTTTCATCAACTCGTTTGTAAACTCATCATTCAATTTTGCTGTGGGCGAATATCTTTCATTCTTAAAACAAAACACAAGAAAAATAAAAGTAACAAGTACAGTTTCTTCGTTAGATTGTGTAACACTAACAACCATGCATGCAAGTAAGGGGCTTGAATGGCCAATAGTATTTTGTGTTTCGCTAGGACAGGACTTCAATCGTTCGCCAAAATCCACAAAAATAGTTTTAAACCAAGAGCTTGGTATTGGAATAAAATATTTTGATGAAAAATCAAGGACTAAATATGATACTATTTATTATGATGTGATTAAGCAAAAAAATTACGACGATGAGTTTGCCGAAAAACTTAGACTTTTGTATGTTGCACTGACTCGTGCCAAAAACAAACTTTTTTTGATTGGCACTACAAAAAAATTGGAATACTCTAAGTTTGAGAACGAAAATGAAATTTTATCACAACGAACATATCTTGATTTGATTGTAAAAAGTTTGGACAAGGTATCTATTTCTCATATAAATTGTGGGAAAAGTGGAAATATATTTAAAAATTCAAAATTACGTCTTAGTGTTATTGAAAAAGCGAATGCTCCAATAGAAAAAAGCGAGAGTATTACAGCAACAACTTCAAATTCTCCACTTGATAAACAACTTGCTAATTATATAAAAGAAGATTATAAAAATAGGTTTGTAACAACCATTGCACAAAAAAATTCAGTTTCTAGTATACTTCGTGAAGAATATGAATATACGAGTCAAAACTTTGAACCACAAAATCTGTCGATAGGCGAACATTTGAAAATTCCTGCAACACAGGATGAAGGTATTTTGTATCACAAAATTTTGGAGCAATTAAATTTTGAACAAGAGATAAGTTTACAAAACGTGAATGATATAATTGAAAAACTTAAAAAAGCACAACAATTTGATGAAAAATTATTATATAATGTAAATAAAAATTTGCTTCTACAAAACGCACAGATCATAAAGGAATTAACAAACGGTTACACACTTTTGAAAGAGCATAGTTTTGTTATGGAAATTCCATATAGCGAAATCGAGCGTTCCTCAATCTTTTATAAGGTACTTGTACAAGGGGTTTGCGACCTTATTGCAATCAAAGGCGATGATGCCATTTTGATAGATTACAAATTTTCGTCAAAATCACCGCAAAAACTTGTTTCATCTTATAATAAACAACTTTATCTTTATAAAACTGCAATAGAGCGTGGGTTAAATAAAAATGTTAAAAATGTGTATATTTTAAGTTTAAAAAGTGCAACTTTAATACAAATCTCACCACATATATAAAGCAATGAGAGACTTTGTCTGCCTTCAAGCATGACGTTTTTAGGATGACAAGTTAGTGGCGTCAAGCTGTCATGATGAAGGAAGTGCCGCTCAAAAAAATTTCAAGGGCTCTTCATGTTTGCTTAGGGCGACTTTGCAGTGGTGTTTACGAACTAGAATACATAATCAAGAGATGCATATTATTCAACATTTTAAAAAATAAAAAAATATTTTTTAAAAAATTAATAAAAAAAATAAAAAAAAATATTAAAAAATATTAGTTAAAAAAAATCTAATGTGATATACTACACTCGAAAATTGTAAAAAAAAGGGGTAGTATTATGCTTTTGAGCGTTATAACCAATGTAACAGATTTTCTTTACAGATTAATTCAAAACAACCTTAGTGCAGATATAATTTTTTATCTTGCCTTAGGATTCACCGCACTGATGATGATTGTGTTTATGATTAAATCTCGCTACGCCTATGAAGGTAGGCTTGAAAAATCACTTGAAAAATTAAACAGATGGCTTTATTCACATCAACAAATTGATGAATCTAATTTGGTTGAATTTAACAATCTTATCAAAAAAACTCCACGACTTTTAAGGTATCATTGGCAGCAATATATGCTTTATCGTGAGCAAGAACCAAGCCATTACCTTAGTATGTACAACTTAATTGAAAAACCATTACATACCAGCGGATATGTTTCAAACATAAAAAATTTTATAGGTATTTCTATAGTAACAATGCTTGTATCATTTCTTTTAACGCTTTTAAGTTACACAAGTAATGCATTGACCATAAGTTCAATAAGCAACTCATTGGTTACACCGCTTGTTGTTCTTTTACTTGCTGTGATTTTTGTTATTTTGCTTCGTGCATCGCAAAACTTCACACTTTCAAGCTTGTATCAAAATCTTCATATTTTTGATAGATATGTTGACAAAGCTTCAACAACAATTCCAAAATATGTTGACTTTGAGATCTTATTCACAAGAAAAGAAATCCGTAGAGGTATTCCTGTTCTTAATGAATATCTTGAAAAACGCGCAAGGCAAGAAGCTGAAGAGCTTGAACGTGCTCGTCAAAATGCCGTTGAACATGAACAGTACAATTTCGAGAATGCAGGGATTGACGGTTCTTTGATTTTGGACAGAGCAATGAAAGAATCTGAAATTTTTCTAAATGCTAGGCAAAGAATTTTATCTCAAATTCAACAACTGGAAAGTGAGATTGATTCCTTGAAGCGTAATTATGAAAATACTTCAAAAGATTATCAACGAAAACTTCAAGCAAGCAAGGAGAACATTGAAAGACTTCGACAACAACAAGAAGAGTCCACAAATCGTATTGAAGTAAACTATATAAGAAAACAACAACAAGATGAAATCAAAAAACAAGAGCAACTTGAAAAAGATCAAGATGATGCTACGGTACGTTTTGACCAAGAAACATCAACTTTAAAAGAACAGATTGAAAAACTTAGGGCAGAACTTGAACAGAAAAAGCAATATACAACCGATGCAATGATGAGTGAGTATGATACATTTTCAACAAAGGTTTATAAGGCTATTTTAAATGATGTTCAAACAAAACATAAAAAAGAAGTTGATGAACTCGCCACTCAAAAAGAAGAAGCGGTTAAAGAACTTGAAAAAGCCAAAGAAATTAATGCAATCAAAGATGGCGTTATTGAAGATTTAAGGCAAGTTATTCATAACCAGGAAGAAAAAGCAAAAGAAAATAAATCGGATGTTAATGAAAGTAGTGAACCTTTACAACAGGAAGAACAATCAGAAAAATTAGAACAAACCGAACCAATAGAAACCAAACCAATAGAACAAGTTGAAGAAGGTACACAAGACAACGAAGTTTCTCCACAGGATGGTTCTCAACAAACACCAGGAAATCAGCCACTTGAGGATCAAATTACGCTTGATAGCGTAGAAGTTTCACAAGATACAGAAGAACCAATAGAAACATCGGATTCCGCAGACCAAGGAGAGGCTCAAGGGATATATGACGAAAATGGTTACTTTTGGTTTGAAGATGGTACATACTATGATGATAAGGGTTTGTACCATGCCTTAGATGGTAATATCTATGATCAAGATGGAAACTTGATTGAATCTGCGCCAGTTGAACAAAATGAAGAATCACAGCCACAAAACAATGAACAATCAAGTACAGAGACTACAGACGAGGAAACAATATCACAAGAAGAGCCAAAAGAAGAACAAACGAAGGAAGAATCTTCAGATGAAAATCAAACAGGACAAGTTAGTGAAATAAAAACCCTTAAAAATGAAGGTTCATCTGAGAGCGCTCCCGTTGAAAATCAAATTTTGGCACAAGCAGAAAATCCTTCTGAAATAATAATTAAAGCGCCTGAAGAAAATGCTGTTGAGAACATAGAAGCTAAAGACAAAAATCAAAAAGAAGAAAATAACTCATTAAAAGAAGAAGAACCTTTAAAAGACAATAAGATTGAAGAAAATCCAGTCGAGAAAGGAGACAATAATCTTGTTGTGGAAGAAGAAAAACCAAAGCCAAAGCGTGGTAGACCAAGAAAGGTTCAAACAGAAGAGCCAAAACCTACAGAACCGAAGAAACGTGGTAGACCAAAGAAGTCCACATCGTCGACAACACCTAAAAAATCCACAACTGGTACAAAAAAACGTGGCAGACCAAGAAAAATTCAGACGGACGAGACAAAAGTAAAAGAGCCAGCAAAGAAGCGTGGTAGACCAAGAAAAACAACGTCTTCAGTTGCAACACCAAAAAAGACAACTTCAGCAAAACGCGGTAGACCTAGAAAGTCAACCACGGCGTCTTCACCAAAGAAAACATCATCAGGTAAGCGTGGTAGACCAAGAAAATCAACAACAGTTACAACACCTAAAAGGACAACAGGCACGGGCAAGCGTGGTAGACCAAGAAAAAATCGTGATGAGCTGACTGCAATAAGCAATCAAATTTTGGAAGAAAGCAATCGTCTGATGGAGCAACAAAATGAACTTAATAGACAGTTAGGTGAAACACTTCAACAAATAAAAGAGCAGCAAGAAAAAGCTGTGCAAGAAGGGGTACAAGAGAATATTCCACAAGATAACGTTGAGCCAAATGTTACAGAGAATATTGTCCCAAATGAGCAACAAGTTGAAGAACGTAAAACACCAAATGATGAAGATAGGATTGAAATTGCGCAAGGCGATGATGGTGTAAAAAATAAACCTGATGGTGCCGAAATTGTAGAGAAAGAGAATTTGGAGAATGCTGACAATAATAATGCAATGACTCATGAACAGGAAACACAATCTATACCATCTGAAGTTAAGGAAGAGCCTATAGCATTGGAAACAGTGCCAAATGCCGAACCAACTGATGAACAAAATGTATCAGTGGAGCCAACAGCCGATGAATCGCAAAGTCAAAACCCTGAATCTAACAAATTAGAAAGTTTGGACAAAAAAGACAGAAAAAAAAGGCGTGGTAGAAGATAATAAAAAAAACTCTCACAAAAACAACTTCAATGTGAGAGTTTTTATTATTAAAAATTACAGGATAGTAAAATAAATCCTATTTTGTGGTGCAAAAAAAGGGATTCATTTCATTTATTTGTGGATTTTTACTACTGAATGATATGAGAGTAAATTAAAAATAATGAAATAATATTTATAAATTAGAATATTTTGTTGTGCTTATCATGTAATTATATTATAATAACTTAAATAGATATATAAAGGTGCAAAATTATATATTTAAAGGTTAAATATGATAAATTTTGATAAAGAGTCTCAATATTATGAAAAATCATTAGACTTAAACTACAAAAAGTCTAATGGGATTTTTTATACAGATTTTAATTTGGCTCAGTTGATTATAAACGAAATAAACTTTAGACATTCCGATGTTAAAGTAATTGATCCTTGTTGCGGAACAGGTGTTTTTGTAAAGTTAGCAATTGACAAAGGATTAAATAATGTTTATGGAATAGATTTAGATAAAAAAGCTGTAAGTTTTGTAAAAAAAATATGTCCTACTGCAAATCTCATATCTATGGATAGCATCTCTTGTGATTTTAAACAAATAATGAAAAGATTTAAAATTAAAGAAAAGTTTGATTACGTAATTGGAAATCCACCGTACGTTCCTTTAACTTCAACATCTCTTGTTACAAAAGAATATCTATTTTTAAGACAGGTAAAAAATTATGGAGACAATCTTTATGTGGCTGCACTTTTACGTGCAAAAGAGATGTTAAATGATAATGGAATAATTTCGTATATTATACCTAAAAATTTTTTACATGTAAATTCTTATAGTTTTTTTAGAAGAGAGATATTAAGAGATTTTTCTATTCTATCAATTGTAGATATTGGCAAATACTTTAAAAATGTCAGAGGAGAACAAATTGTTTTAACATTGCAAAAGAATAGGAATGCCGACAACACAATAAAAATTAAAAAGTTGAAAAATAACAAATTTGAATTATTAACTGAAATTAGACAAGATTTTTATACTGATAAAATTATTTTGTTTGAGAGTAAGGAAGATGTTGAAATTTATAAAAAATTTAACAAAGCTTATACAACTTTAAATGATTACGTAAAAGGGTATGTTGGTAGAGGACATTCTAAGTTGGATAATGCTATATGTGGAAAAGATATAAGAAAATTTGGATTAAAATCTTTACCACCTCAAACACAAGGTAGCCAAATATTTATACAAAATATTTATAGCGCTGAGGCAGGCATAATCGCATGTTTTGGCGGACAACTTCAAGCAAATGAAACTGTAACAATATTTACTGATGGCGACCCTACAATGTGTAGATATGTATTAGGATTAATACACTCAAAACTTATAAATTTTTACTTACTTAAATATTGCTATAATAATTCACTACTTACAATGCATGTAGATGCAAGATATTTAAGAAGTATTCCATTTATCGTAGATAATGATAATTTTAATGTAGTATTGGAGTATGTTAATAAATTAGAAACTCTTGATTATATGTCGGCTGAATGGTTTGAATATTATAATTTATTAAATAAAATTGTATATAGAATTTATAATCTAACAGAGCAAGAGATTAATTTTATTGATAACACGATCAAAAAAACTCAATCAAAAAAGTGGGATAAAAATGGATAATAGAGCAAATGACTTAACAGGAAAAGAGTGGCTTCAAAACTCTTTTAGTATTTGGAGAGATTTGAAAAAGACGCAAGAAGAAAAATTATTAGGGCATCCAGCCTCATACCCTGTATCTTTGTGTGAAAAATTAGTTAAAACTTTTGCAAGATCAAATTGCAATGTTTTGGACCCATTTAATGGCATAGGTTCTACTATGGTCGCTGCAGAGAATTTGAATTGTAGAGGGGTTGGAATAGACTTATCGGAAGATTATTGTAATATAGCAAAAAGCAGGTTGAAAACAGACAGAATTACAATTTGTCAAGGAGATAGTTTAAAATTACTAGATACTTTAGAAAAGGAAAGTTTCGATTTAGTAGTAACATCACCGCCTTATTGGGATATTCTAAATCAAAAAAGAAGTGTAGACCAAAAAAATAATAAGAATTATTCAAATAAAGATAATGATGTTGGAAACATAAGTGATTACGATAAATTTATAAATTCATTAAAAGATATATTTGGGAAAGTTTATCCTCTTCTAAAACATAAGTCTTATTGTCTTATAAATGTAATGGATCTAAGGAAAAAAAGTAATTTTTATCCTCTTCATAGTGATTTGGCTTACGCATTAAAAGACGTCGGATTTATATTTGATGATTTGATCATTTGGGATCGTCAATCCGATTATAATAATATGAAGACATTAGGATATCCCTATAAATTTAGGATTAACAAAGTACATGAATACATTTTAATTATGTATAAGGAGTAAATAAAATGAATATACGAATGGCTTATTTATTGGGCATGATCGTCGGCAACGGCGAGATACAAAGAAACAATTCAACAACAAAAATCTTAATTAATATTCCACACAAAAATGAAAAAACAGATGATGGCAATGATGTAAAAATTTATGTTAAAGCGAGTATTGCGGATATTAAGTCCGCCTTAGAACAAACAATTGGCACAACACTAAACCATACGCAAAATGATAGAGTTTCTACTATTTATTTTGAGAAACAAAACTCTGATTATTTGATAACTGAAATTATGCGTATGTGTCAAAATGAAAGAACTTTTGAGACAATGAGAGTTCCTCAATATTTTTACACTGCACCCCATGATGAGATTCTATATTTCTTAAGAGGTTTTTGTGATGTTACAGCATACATAAGGAAAAGTAATTGTTATATTGATGGAATAACTCATCGTGTTTATATAGAAATTATGCACAACTGGTATGTAGTTGCAGAAATATGCAATTTACTTAAAATTTTGGACATACCTGTTCACACTATTGATTGGGCGCATCCAAATATGAGAGATGGAAAGTTGGTAAAATACAATGAGGGAAATCCAAACTTTTGGAAAAAAGAACATCAAATAAAAATTACGGCTAATGAATTTTTGCCAATTGGTTTCACTGTTATTCATAAGAATAATGCGCTAAATCGATATGCGAATGAAATGTCTAATTATTATGCTTTTTCAGGCAAAAACATTGCTGATATAACCCATAGATTCTATTGGGAAAAGAGAAAAATAACAAAAATTAGACAAAGGCATCCTAGTGAAAATGATGTTTCAATACCACCAGAGATTAGAGGAAAACATTATGATTGTTGGCAGGATATTGCTAAGGATCTTGGATATGAGGAATAAAAAATGAAAGAATTTGATTTATATAACCCCATGACTATATGGTTGAAACAATATTTAAGTGGAAAATATAAAAACTGGGAAGTTATAGTAGAAGATGCACATTCTCAACGATTAGATCGTGTTTTGTATAAGCATGGAATAATTAATGATTTAGCTACTGGTGTAGATATTCAAATCGATGTTCTGGGTATTGTAAAGAAAGATAAAGAATACAAATTGTTTTTTATTGAAGCTAAGGTTACTAAACTGACTTTAAGAGATTTGGGACAATTATGGGCATATTGTAAATTAATTGATCCAGAGGAAGCTTTTTTACTTACTTCTGAGAGTTTAGGTTCATTAAATAAAATCTTAAAAACATTTGGAAGAGAAGATCTATTAGATTTTGGTAATAGTAAAAAGATTAAAAAAATGAAAGTAGGGATTTGGGATACAGTAAGAAATAGTATTGATTACATATCATTAATACCATAATAAAAATTAAAGTAAATTACAAATTATTCATAGTCAAATTTTAGAATATGAAAATAAAGATTTTGTGCTAGAAGAATATGAATAAAACATAAAACTTTTTACACTTTATAGACTAGAAACACTGCCTTTTTATTACGGTATGGTCAATTTATTTTTTTAAATACAATCAAAATTATCAACTTTAACAAAGAAATTTAAAGTAAATTAAAAGTTTAATAAGTGAGGGTCTTCAAATTAAATCTTTTGAGTGTAAATTAAATACTAGCACTTTTAAGATATGTTTTAAAGAGGCAAATACATTGAAAGTCAATTTTTGCAATAGGTGTGTGCTTGGTTAATACAAGTGGCTCGGCTTTGCAGTATACGTTTAACAAAAAACTTAATAAACAAATGCACTCTCGTAAAACGAAAGTGCGATAAAAACGGACACGGCCAAGGAAATTGTTCTCTGCTTTTGTATTGTAGAAAACCCCGGGATAGTGAAGTGAACCCCATTTTTGCATTGCAAAAAAGAGGTTCACTTCACTAGGCTGGTGGATTTTTATTAAAAGTAGTCAGAGAAATAAGGTTGTTCATTAGGGATTATTTTTTCTAGATATGTAAGCGTTCGTTTGTTTGCTTCAAGCCTTTCAATTCTTGCAAGATATGTAGGCCTTTTATATCCCATAAACATGGCCACGAGAGTTTGAATTGACGCCTTTACAAGTTCACCTTCTGTTCCGCCTTTGGTAATAACCACGTTTTCGTCATCATCCCATGTTACCGAGAAGTTTCCATTGTTACATTCCATGATGGGGTCATCAATAACAAAATGCAGTGTCCTTGATGAAACATCTTTAAATGGAAATTTTTTTATAAATCCCTCAAAATCGACAATCCTAGCCATTATATAAGGTTCAATCGATTCACTAATTTCGCTATCCTCAAGCAAAAAAGCAAGTGGCTCATTTGTGTAGTTTAAACCTTGTACTTTGTTTATCATGGAGAAGTGTGCTGAAATGTAGTTCCAAAGGCCGTGTCTTGCCTCTTGAGTTAGATATACAAATTCTTTGATTTTAAATATCTCATCCACTAGGTAGTAAACCAAATATCCCGTTGGCTTGTTGTTTACATCATAATATATTGCAACTAAGATATCATCACCCTCCCAGCGCCAATACTCGTCCCATTCAAGGTTATATCTAAGTATTGCGCCATGTCGATACATGGCAAATTCATTGTGAAGACGTTTTAAGTCTAAACTATTTTCTCGAACACGCTTCACCATTCCAGGTACATCATGCCTTTTAGGGAGTTGAGTGTCCTTTATTGTATATGTCATCTTATCAGAAACAATCTCCCAACCTTTTTTCCTATAATAAGGTATTGAGTAAGGGTAAAGAAAGGATATTGTTTGCCCCTTTCTTTTCATAACTTGCAAACTTTTCTTCATAAGTTCAAGCATTAGACCATTGCCGGCATATTCGGGGTAGGTGCCAACACCTGTTACTCCGCCCATTTTATACATTGTGCCAAATATGTTGACTGTCATCGGGTAGATGCAAATTTGTGAAATTAGTTGATTTTTATCAAACCAACCAAAAACAGTTGCCTTTTTTAAAATGGGTGATTTAGATTTTTTGATTCCATTTTCGCTCCAACCAATGGAACTGAGCTCACCCATACTAACCTGAAATGAATATTTCAAAAGTGCGTTAAATTGTTCAATATTTTCTATTGAAAGTTTTCTTATTTTTAAATTTTTTCTAATCTCATTAGGAAGCATAATTGTATTAAGTATACAACAAAAAATAAATTAATGCAACAATATGCGTTTTGCAAATTATATTATTTTTTATCTTGTTGATTTTGCTTGGAATTTATGTTAAACTACACCCAAGGAGTTTCTAGAGTGGCTAAATCTGGATTTTTTAATAAAAAATTTATTGTTATAGCAATTTCCATATTGCTTATTGTTGCCATTGCAGTAGGTTGTTATTTTATTTTTAAACCAAGAGTTGACTTAGATGCGCCATATAACGACACATATTCGTTAGTTCATAATGATGATTTCAACTATGTAATAAACCAAAACTTTAATGTTTATAATGCTTTGCAAGATTTAACAAATGTTAGCAGCGAAAATTATCAAACTGTAAAACAGACATTTAAAGATTTAAACATGGTCATACAGACAGTGTTAAGTCAAAATAATTTTTTGCTTGAAAATTTGCTTTTTACGCAGGACAAAGATGGTAATATGCTTTCTCTTCAGCGTGAAATAAGTGAAATGAAAGAAATTATTTTAAAATCAAGCGCGGATTGTAAAACTTACATTAATCAATATTTAACACAAAGTGCAATTCAAAAATATCCTGATGATAATGCGATATTTAGATATGTGCAAAATTATTACAAATATTATATTAATTTTTCTAGCAATCTCACTAAATATTATAAACTTATTTCGGATATAACAACAAACTATCTAATTGACACCTTTACCATAAACCCACTAACAAAGTATAATATCAAATCGCTATATTACTGGGCAAATGCTATTTGCATAAACTATTCAACCTTAGATATTGAACAAAATACATTGAGTACGGCGATAGGTCATTTGACAGACTTTAATAATTCCATTATTTTAAATGATTCAACTTATATTAAAAATAGTGATTTTTATGATGCATTATTTTCGAATTTTTTGATTCTTAATTTCGACGATATAATAAATAATCTTTCAAAAAATACTTTCGATGATTATATATCTTCGCTTGATGGAGAACAAAAAACCAGCGCAGTTGCATTAAAAAATAATTATTATTTAGTCTAATAAGGAGAAAAAATGCAAAAAATAAAGAAAATATTTTCAATTTTTGTTTTATTATTTGTTGTCAGTTTGAACTTGATGGGTTGTGATGAAAAAGTTGATGCCAATTTTTACTACAACACCAATGCAAAATTTAATGAGTTTGTTCAGTCGCTTTGCTTAAATTCTGACTATTCAGGTGGCGTTATGTATGAAGACAACATATCTTCAATATTGCAATCAATCAAACGACAGGGACTGACACATTCAAATGCTCAAAGATACACCGAACTTGAAACTGTTTATGACTCTATATTCATTGCATCATTTCACTTTTTGCAAGCTTTTAGCAATTCGTTGAGTGTTGCTCCAACAAAAATCACCGCAGATGTGGAACAAGAATATAAAGATTTTGAAAATCAGATAGATATAACCAATGCACAGTTTGATGTTTTTAACGACGTTTTACACGAACTTGATATCACAGTCATCACTTCAGAGCCTTTTGGAATTATCTCTATGCAAAGTCTTAAAGATTATAAGCGCAGTTTAATTGACCTTTGTCAAGAGATTATAAAACTTGATAATATGTTTATATCAATATGTGAAAAATATATTTATCAGACTTTTGATTCTTTTAAAGGTACAGATGGAAATTACTTAGAACTTAACGACACGGTAATACGAAATCAAAAGAACTTGGCAAACTTAAAAAGCGTTGTCGCAACCATAACCCCAGCCATTGAATATTTAAACGCTTTTGATGGCGAGTATACAAATTTAAGTACGGATAAATTTTTTACAACATTAAATAGTTACTCACAAATGGAGATTGCAGACAAAAATTCTAAAACGGCAACGGTGGAAGAACTTGATAGATTTTTGCAAATTTACACTTACTATCAAAACGACTTGCAGTGTTTTTATACAAGTTTGGATAATGTAAATTTTGTTGAATTTAAAAATTGCAACTATGATATCGAAGTTTTCTCGCAAGACGACCCACAAAAATTCGCATATGCCAATAAAATTTTATCATTTTCGAATCAAAGTGTTTTAAATTTATACGATATTAATTCTAAATTGTGCAGTTGAAATGCAATTTGGGCGATTTCAAGTTACACACTTCTTGGCGTAGACCATTAAAGAATATAAACCTTATTAAGTTATTCTGAGTTTGATATAATGTGATATATAAAAATGGACCTTGAAAAGAAAGGTCCATTTTTTCATAATAATGTGCTTTGATTATTTTGTTCAAGCAAAGTTTGAATGTGTTTTAACTGTGCACTCATGTATCTTAAGTCCTTTTTGAGTGGCGGAGTTATTAATTTAACATTCCACCTATAGTCAGGAGGAACATGGCTAAATATTGATGGCTTATTTACCACAATCTCCAGAGATATATCGCTTTCAAACTTTTTAGTTAAATAGGATATGAATTCATAAACCGCTTCATCATCTTTAAGTTGCAAACATATGTTTTGAACCTTTTTTATGATGTGTGCATAATCACTTGCAAGTTGCTGTTGCTTTAAATCAACGACACTATTTTCATATTGCCTTAACTGAGAATAAAAATCGTATAGTTTTTTGCGGTTTATGACCTGCATCGCAAATTCTGGTGAAACATAAACAGGCACAAAATAAGTTTTTTTGGATGGAGAAAGGATGTTAACTTTTTCTTTTGTAATGTATCCGCCATTTTCTCCAAGTTTGGAAATAAATTTCTCATACCCATATTGTTTTATGATATTGAGGGCTGTAATTTGATCTCTTGAAAGAACATTGTTATTTTTTATACCCATATCCACAACTCCCTATTTTTTATAGTATATCAAAAAAAAATAGTAATTGCAACTTGTTTTTGAATTGACTTTAATCTATGGTTAGTATACTATATACATATGAAGCATATGATTTGGTCTTTTGTCATAATTGTTATTTGTCTTACAATAATGTGTATGGCTATTATTTTTAAATATTATTAAAAAAACCAAAAAAAATTAAAAAAATTATATAAAATACTAAATTTTTTTTAAAAGTGAATTGATTTATTTATACATAATCTTGAAATCTTACACAATGTGGTGTATATTAATTTTAAAGGAATTATCATGGAAAATATTAAAAAATTAATAGAAGAAAATCATTTGATAAAAGAAGGAGATGTTATCGGAGTTGGTGTGAGCGGTGGGAAGGACAGTATGGCACTTTTGCATTATCTAAATTCGATTTCATATGAATTAGGTTTTGAAGTTGTTGCAATCACCATTGACCATTCAATCCGTGAAAACAGTGCACTTGATGCCATGTTTGTGATGGACTATTGCAAAAAAAATAGAATAAGGGCATACAAATTTAAAGTGGATGTTCCTGCACTCGCAAAACAAAAATCACTTTCTCTTGAAAGTGCTGGGCGAGAAGCTAGGTTTGGAGTTTTTAATTCACTAATAAGTCGTGGCACCGTTGATAAAATTGCACTAGCACATCACCAAAGCGACCAAGCCGAAACAGTGCTTATGCATTTGTTTCGTGGAAGTGGTTTAAGTGGGCTTAAAGGTATGACTCTTATGCGTGATAATGTTTTTATTCGCCCAATGCTTAATACCGATGAAAAATCTATATGGAAATATGTGCTTGATAATGATATTGAATATCGTGAAGATGAAACAAATCAAGAGAATGAGTATAATAGAAACTACATAAGAAATGAGATTATGCCTATTGTTTTAAAACGTTGGCCAAATGCAATAACTTCCATACTTAATTTTGCCAGTCTTGCAAGTAAAGATGATGAGTATATAAACTCTCAAGTACCCACCGACGCATTTATAATCAATGATAAGGAAGTTCGAATTCCGCTGTCGTATTTTGTATATCCAGAGCCAATAGTTTCACGAATGATAATGCGGGCTCTAGGTTTTATTGGTGTCAACAAGGATATTGAAAGCAAACATATTGATATGATAATCAATTTTGTAAGCACGGCTGAAAATGGAAAACGTATTGATTTACCACTTAAAGTAAGTTTACACAAAGAATATGATTACATAACACTCACAAACAAACAAAAGAAAGAAATTACGTTTAGCGAAAAGCACAAACTTGGAAGTTTTGTTGTTCCATATTATGGCAAACTTATGATTAAAAAAGTCAATAGTATAAAGGATTCAAACAAACTTTATTATGATGCAGATAAAGTGCCAAAAGATGCCATTTGGCGTTTTAGGCGTGCAGGCGACGTGTTCGAAAAGTTTAGTGGTGGAACAAAAAAACTGAAAAGTTATCTAATAGATAAAAAAGTCCCTGTAAGACTTAGAGATTTTATTCCACTACTTTGCAAAAACAATGAAGTATATATAATTGCGGGCGTGGAAATTTCAGATAAAATTAAAGTTGATGCATTAACAAAGAGAATTTATTGTCTAACTGAAGAAAGAGAGTGAGATGTTGAATTATAAAAAATGCCCACGATGTGGTGAAAAAAGCCTAAAAAATGCTGTTAAATGCTCATATTGTGGGCTCATTTTTGAACGACTTAAATGGGCAACCAATAGGGCAGGTAAAAAAATGCTTCGTGCCGGAAAAAAAAATAGAGTGGTATACACAAGTATTTTGCCAAACGATTTAAAACGATACAAAATTTTGCTAATGTGTATTTTTTTAGGATTGTGGGGTGGCCATCTCTTTTATGTTGGCAGATTAAAAAAAGGGATTGTCATGTTGGTTTTTGGAATTATTTTCATTGTTGCTGGAATTTTGAGTATGAATGGATTAATTCCTGTTAGCATAAGTACTTTTATATATATAATTGTGGGTGCAAATGGGATTATGTGGCTTTTTGATATCTTTAATATTTGTATAAAAAAATTTAAAGTACCGGTTTCTATTGAACTTTAAAACATAAAATATTATCCTTACTTAAGAATAATAAATTAAATATCATAAAAAACACTTCACATTGTGGTGTTTTTTGTTTATAATTTTAGCATATGATTACAGTTGTTGTTGGAATTAGCGGAGGTGTAGATTCTGCGGTAAGTGCTTATCTTTTAAAAAAACAAGGATACAATGTCATCGGACTTTTTATGGTGAATTGGGAGGAAGATGACGAAACCGGAGTTTGCACCGCAAAAGAAGATTATGAGGATGTGAAAAGGGTATGCACAAAAATTGGTATACCTTATTATACTGTCAACTATTCAAAAGAGTATTATGACAAAGTTTTCACATATTTTTTGGAGCAGTATAAAAAAGGCAACACTCCAAATCCGGATGTACTTTGTAATCGTGAAGTCAAGTTTGGTCCATTTTTGGACTTTGCAAAAAAGATTGGTGCGGACTATATTGCTACAGGCCACTATGCCAAAAAATTAGAAAAAGATGGTAAGTGTTATTTATTAAAAGCCTTTGATAAAAACAAAGACCAATCATATTTTTTGAACCAACTAAATCAACAGCAGTTGAAGAGCGTATTGTTTCCACTTGCAGATATTGACAAACCAACGGTGAGAAGCATTGCCGAGAAGCTTAACCTAAGTAATGCGCACAAAAAGGATAGTACTGGCATTTGTTTTATTGGAGAACGTAACTTCCGTAAATTTCTAAAAAACTTTATTCCAGCCCAAAAAGGTGATATTATGACTCTTGATGGCAAAGTTGTAGGAAAGCATGATGGTGTGATGTATTACACACTTGGTCAAAGGCGTGGGCTTGGTATAGGTGGAAAAAGTGATGGAAATGGCAAAAGGTGGTTTGTTATCAAAAAAGATGTCAAAAAAAATATTTTGTATGTTTCGCAAGGAAATAGCAAAGAACTTTTTTCAAATGGTCTTGTAAGTGGAAAATTCAATTTTATTCCACAAAGACCAACACAAGATGAGTTTGATTGCTATGCAAAGTTTAGATATCGTCAACCTGACCAAAAGGTGCATGTCAAAATTGTGGACGACCATATTGAAGTTAATTTTTATGAACCTCAGCGTGCTGTTACTCCAGGACAATATGTTGTTTTATATGATGGCGAAGTGTGCCTAGGCGGCGGAGAAATAGAAAAGGTCTTATAAAGTTTATTAGAAAAACATTTTTTGTCATAAATGATTGAAAACTTTTCTTGTGCAACTTAAAATTGGGTGAAAAAGGAGTTATTATGGACACAACACTTGCCCAATTAAAAACACAAATTGAAGAATTAGAAAAGCGAATAAAGTCGCTTTCAAATCAAGTAACCACACAAGGATATATGACTGGACTAAAAACGTGTCTTGAAGAAATCAAGACACTTTTTTCTACATATCAAACGCAACTAAATCAGCACTTAAATGACTATCAAACACATACTAATACCTTTAATTCTCACCTAAGCAACTATGAAACACTTTGTAGTACGGTTGATAGCATAAATGAAGATATTGTAGCAATAAATTCCACACTTTCATTGTTGTCTGATACACCTCAAGATATAACTGAGATTCAACAAACCATATCCACTATAAATCAAACGCTTACAACATTGACGAGTACTATACAAAGCACATCTCAAGACATTGAAGATTTGCAAGATGATATATCTTCCATAAACACCACACTTAATGCGTCAACACAAGATATATCTGAAATCAATGCAGATATCGCTGATATCAACTCAACGCTAACTAACCTTTCTGGCATAAACCAAGAGGTTGAAGATTTGCAAAACGATGTTTTGGAAATAAACTCAACACTGTCCACATTGACAGGGGTTACTCAAGATATTTCGGAACTAGAAAGTGATGTTTCAGGTATAAATGAATCAATTTCCACTATTTCATCATCAATAGTTGATTTACAAAGCGCTGATACCGCACTAAGTGCACGAATAACAACGCTTGAAAATGAATCGGGTTCGGGCTCTGGAAGTTCGGGAACGGTAAGCAGTTTGGTCTTTAAAAAAGAACAAATAAGCGCAAAAGTATATCAAAGTAGTGGATATACTTATAAAACTCCAAAGTGCCAATTTATTTGTGATACTTCTGGAAAGGTAACTATAAGTTATCAAATTATTGGAAAAGTTGAAACTGCAGATGTTACTTACGCTCGAATGCGGATTTATCTTAACGATGAAGAAGTTAAAGACAGAAATATAGATGTGGCAGTTGGTGCTTTTAATGTTTCAGATAGTTTTACATTTATTCCAAATGAAGCATACAATTACTTTTATGTTCAACTAAGTATTGGAGAAATTACTGTGCGAGAGTACACTATGAGTGTTGAAGGCTACAATGTAGAGATTTTGCAACAAGAATTACCTATGACAATCAACTGTTTCAATAATAGTTATTATATTTTAATGTTGGATGATTACAGGCGTAGATTATATTATGGTGTACAATCTAAGGAGGAATTAGATATTTCCACTTCCAGCCTTTCTTACGTTTCGGCAACAAACACTCCGTCAGATGGTATAAGTTATTTATATTTAGTTCCCACCACAAGAGTAGAAAATGGCGTTGTTGTTTTTGACACTAGTTATTCAGAACAATGTAAACTGATTGGCTCTCTCACAAAAAGTGGAACACTTGCGTCATTTACCATTGATAGTTCTTCTATAACCGACGAAAATGAGTACTCATCAGATGTAACATATTATGAACCAATAGTAGGTGGAATGGGGGTTGAAACTTCTTCGGATTTTTACGGCGATGCCATATTTATGATAGATATGTATGGAATGGTGAGTTTAATGGGTTCTGGTAGTGGTCTTGGCGACGCTATCACACTTAATGGCGAACAAATTTATTCTTCTTCATACAGGATTGGAGCAGTTGTTAGGGATATAAATAACAAAATAAATTCCCCTTCATATTTTCGTGGGGTCATAGTTTGGGATAAGGATACCAACAAGAATATATTTTTGCCTAGTATATCAAGCTCTTATAGTGTTGAAATTGCAGAAGGCAAAAATGTTACAGCATACTATCAAACCAATGGGGATATAAATGTTTATATAAATCGCGGAACAAATGTTTACAAATATGTTCTTCAAAAAAACTCACAGAACAATCAATATGAATTAAGTCAAACAATTACAACTCTTGAAGGAATAACTCGATATGAAGAGTTGTACGATGGAAATTATTTGGTTTACAGAAATACGCAGTGGGAGATTTTATCATCAGAATAATTGAACTTATTTTGTCAATACTAAAAATATGCGAAGTTATAAAACCGCTGTTGAATTTGGTGTGGTATACATACCCATTGAATTGTATTCATGCGTTAAACCCAATGACATTGGTTTTAATCTTTTATACAAAAAAAATCATCAACGCATAAAATATAAAAAAACGTG
Organism: uncultured Clostridia bacterium; assembly: GCA_944383335.1. Lineage (GTDB taxonomy): Bacteria > Bacillota > Clostridia > Christensenellales > UBA1242 > UBA5893. Next base: position 54,474 of record CALWPD010000001.1, on the reverse strand, counting down.
TGAAGATTGTCCAAATAATATAAAAAATGAGGACATCATCAAGGGATATGAATATCAAAAAGGTAAATATGTTACTTTAAGCAATGAAGAACTCGAAAATATAAAGTCAAAAAAACAAAAAAGCATTTTAATAGAAAAATTTGTTAGTTTAAGTGAGATAGATCCAATTCTTTATGATAAATCATATTACGTTATTCCAACCAGTGCCGAAAAAGCATTTGTTGTGTTAAAAAAAGCAATGAAGCAGGAAAACAAGGTGGCAATCGCCAAAACAGTGCTGGGAACAAAAGAGCAACTTGTTGCACTTAGAGAACAAAATGGAAACTTGCTGTTGTATACACTACATTTTTATGATGAAATACAATCTGTACCAAAGGATATAAGTGGCATAGCCACCACAAAAGACGAAGTTGAACTTGCAAAAAAGATTATAGAGAATATGACAAAGAACTTTGACGCAAAGCAATATAAAGATGAATATCGTCAAAAGGTATTTTCTGCAATACAAAAGAAGATTAAAGGTGAGCAAATTAAGCCAAGCAAAATTATACCTTCACACAATGTAATAAATCTTATGGATGCCTTAAAGCAGTCGGTGGAAGCAACTAAAAAAAATATTACGAAAAAATCCAATAAAAAATCATCAAAAAATTCTACATGAATAAAAAAAATTAAAAATAGGTATGGACAAACCTTCCAAAGTGTGTTAATATACTAACGAATTAAATTAGCCACATTGGAGGGAATAATGAAAGTTAGCACAAAAAAAGAATTTGATGCAAAATTAAATTTAAAAAGAGAAGTTACAGTTCCTGCAGTAGGGATTGAGAGTGTATTCTATGCTTATGGTCAAAAAACTCAAATCAACAAAATAACAAAATCATTTAGTTATAATCCTGAGTCTGTAAAACAAAACAATATGGATAATGAGTTTGAATTTTAAATATTTAAAAAAGTTCAGTTGTGTTCTGAACTTTTTTTATTTTTGTCGCAAAATATTTTGATTATACAAATAAATATGATATTATTGTTTTATAATACTATAAAGCCCTATGGCATAACTAATTAGCAAACTAGGAGATTTTAATGAAGCAATATTTATTCCCCGCAGTGTTTTATAAAGAATATGATAGATTTATCGCTTTGTTTCCTGACCTTGGCATCACCATTGATGGCGACACCATTGAGGATGCATATTTGTTTGCTAAAGAAAGTTTAAAAGTGTACTGCACTTATGCTGAGAAGTTTGATATAGAAATGGACTATCCAAGCACATTTGAAGAAGTATATAAAAGAAACATGCACGATGTTGTAATGCTTGTGGACTGCGTTGTTCCACAAAAAAAAGTTAAATAATTATATTTTAAACCTTTATCAATCATGATAAAGTTTTTTTATGCAAATTATTCTTCTCCATCTATTTTTTGGATTGGGTTTTCTTTTGTGGGAGTAGTCTTGTAACTTTGTTCTGAAATATTTGTGGCAAGGTGTTGTTTTTCTTTTTTGTGTATTAAAATTGATTTTTGTTTCTCAAACTTGTGAAAGCCTTTTCCCATCGCTTCTTTTACAGAAATTGAAAACAAAAAAGCAGAAGGGTCAATATCATATACAATTTGTTTTAATTTTGGTATTTGAAATTGACTAACAAGGCAAAGTATCACTTCCATATGCTTGTGGCTATACATTCCGTTTGCTTCAAGTGTAGTTACTCCACGATGTAGGTCGGTTAAAAGTTTGTTGGAAATTTCATCCACTTTTGGAGAAATGATATAAAAAGCCTTTACTGAGCGTGGACCTTCAATTATGATGTCTCCAGTTCTTCCGGCGATAAAAATTCCTATTATGGAATATAGTGATAGATTGAGCCCATAGATCAAAAGTGAAATGCAAATTACAAAACAATTCACAAAAATTGTAACCCAGCCTATGGATATTTTTGGATTTTTGTGGTTAATAATGCATCCAAGCATATCTCCACCGCCAGTCGTTCCACCACATCTTATTATTATACCTATTCCAAGTCCCGTCAAGAATCCACCATAAATACTACAAAGTAGTGGATCTTTACTTATGACTGGAAAAGTACAAAACTCCAAAAACAGTGAATATGAAACAATGCCAATAATGGCATAGATGGCAAATGTTTTGCCTAAAATTTTTACTGCAAGAATGTATAGCAAAACATTTAAAACAAGATATATTACAGACATTGGTACAGTTAAATTCACAAGCGATAAAAGATATGAAATTATTGTGGAAAGACCGCCAAATCCACCAAGCAAAATATTGTTTGGGGCATAAAAAATATTAAAGCCAGCACCCATAATAAAAGTGCCGACCAATATGCACAAAATATTTACTGAATGTTTTAAATATTTATTACTTATATTAAACATTTATTCACCACTAGCGATTTTAACTTAGATATAAAAAATAGTCAATAACAAATTTCAACATTTTTACACATTTTTAATATATATTATTATGATTAAATTTTTTAAAATGAATGGAGTTGGCAACGACTATATTTTTATTGATAACCTTAATTCAAAAAATAATGCTTTATCAAAAAAAATAATAAGAAAGATATGCGATCGTCATAATGGGGTAGGTGGAGACGGAGTGGTTATACTCGAAAAATCAAAGATCGCAGATATTAAAATGCGAATTTACAACAGCGATGCAAGCCCAGCAACTCTCTGCGGAAATGCCACAAGATGTGTTGCATATTATATGTGTAAAAAATTAAATAAATTTGATATATCAATACAAAGTGGAGAAAAATTACTTTATTGTTTAATCAAAGATATACACAATCATATTGCCGTTGTTAGTGTAAATATGGGTAGTGCAAAAATTATTGATACCAAAATTTTAAGTTTTAAAGGTCAAAAATTCAAATTATATGTTGTGGACATAGGCAATTTACACTGTGTGGTGTTTGTAAAAGACTTTTGTTTTGATTTCAAAAAACTATGCACAGAAATTCAAAATTTGCCTTGTTTTCAAAACGGCATAAATGTAGATTTGGCTTCCATTAAAGAAAACACTATTTTTTTAAAAGTTTGTGAAAGGGGAAGCGGGTTCACATTGGCATGCGGAAGCGGGGCTTGTGCAAGTGCCTATGTTGCAAACTGTGAGGGTTTGGTTGAAAATAATGTGATTGTTTGCCAAGACGGCGGAAAACTTGATATTTGCATAGATGATGAAATAATAATGACCGGAGAGTGTCAATATGTTTTTGACGGAGTTTACTATGAAAATAAATGAAAATTATGTTTTGCAAAAAAACTATATTTTTACTGAAATAAGCAAAAAAATGTTAGACTTTAAAGCAAAATATCCAACAAGAAAAATATATAATCTTGGAATAGGTGATGTAACTCGCCCGATGGACAAAAGGCTTGTTGACAAAATAAAGAAAGCACTTGATGAGCAAATACATAGTAGAACATTTAAAGGATACCCGCCGGAAACTGGTTACGACTTTTTGAAGACTGCTATTGCTAAAAAATATGCACTTCGTGGAATTAAACTAGATTTAGATGAGATATTCATAAGCAATGGAGCTGGCTGTGATGTAACAAACATATTAAATTTGTTTAGTGATGTAACAGCAGTTATAGCAAACCCCACATATCCAGCATATTTAGATAGTAACAATTTACGTGGTAATAATTGTATACTTTTGCCGCTTACAAAAAAAAATCAATATAAAATGTTGCCAAATACTTTGTCAGAAAATCAAAATTATTTAATATACATTTGTTCGCCAAACAATCCAACGGGAGCAACGCTTAATTATGATGATCTACTAAGTTGGGTGAATTTTGCAAATAGAACTAAGTCGATAATTTTATTTGACAATGCATACGAAAGCTTCATTGAAGATAAGAGTCCGAAATCTATTTTTGAAGTAAAAAACGCAAAATATTGTGCGATTGAAATATCAAGTTTTTCAAAATCGGCAGGTTTTACGAATCTTAGATGCAGTTACACCATCATACCAAAAACTTTAACAAGGCAAAATATAAAAATCAACAAAATGTGGCTTAGACATCAATGTACATTTTTTAATGGTGTACCATATCACATTCAAAAAGGGGCATTTTTTACACTTACAGATGAAGGTCAAAGAATTTGTCAAAAAAATATCAATTACTATAAAAAAAATTTAAAAATATTAAAAAATTGCTTGAAAAAAAATAATTTTGAATTTTTATCATCCAATAATTCTCCATATGTTTGGGTAAAAATTCCTATATCAAAATCATCTTGGGAATATTTTGATTTTTTGTTATATACATACGGCATAGTATGTGTTCCGGGTAGTGGTTTTGGAGAGTCTGGGGAAGGTTATATAAGACTATCCGCTTTTGCGAAACGCTGTGATATAATCTCTGCAACTAAATTGTTGCCTTGGGTTTGATTATTTTGTCATTTGATACCACTTGAGTGAGGGAAATCTCACTTATTGTCATTTAAATTGTAAAAAGAAATCTCTGAGATTTGCCCAGTACATTTTAACACATATGAAATTATACAAAACAATCAAAAAACTCACTCAAAATCCTGAGTGAGTTTTTTATAACCAAAATGTTATTTAATTTCGATTTTCTTTTTAGATTCAACTTGTTTTTCTTTTGGAACAGTGATTGATAGAGTTCCATTTTCAAGTTTGGCACTTATATCTTCTTCTTTGATATCGCCAACATAAAAACTTCTTTGAGCGCTACCATAGTATCGCTCTTTGCGGATATAGTGGTGTTTTCCATGTTCTTCCTGTTCGGTTTTCTTTTGAGCAGTGATTGTCAAATATCCGTTGTTGATATCAACAGAAACATCTTCTTTTTTGAAGCCCGGCAAATCAACTTCTAGTTCGTAACCATTATCGGTCTCTTTGATATCTGTTCTCATAAGATTATTAAATTCTCTTTCATGTTTTGGACGTGATGGAACATCAAAGAAGTCCAAAAATGGATCCCACAAATCAAAATTATTATTTCTTGAAATTAAATCTTTCATAATATTTACCTCCTGCATCTTTAAATGCAAGCATATTATAACTCCACTTGCTAGCAATGTCAACAAGAAAGTGCTAATTTTTTAAAAATTTTTTAATTTTTTTTTGGTATTGTGTCGACAATATATTAGTGGTATCTTGATAACTTAAAATAAATATTACTCAAGGCATAAGCAATGACAAAATTTTTTTAAAAAAATATCAAAAACTTGACATGTTTGGGAAAGGGTGGGTAAAATAAATAGAAAAAACTGTGGCTTTGAAAAATCCAAATTAGGAGCGTATGGTGAGAAAGTTTCGGATATTGTTTAGTTTGTGTGGAATTTTTCTTAGTTTTTGTCTAATTTTTTTCGGGGTTTATTGCACAACATTTGTACAATATAATGTAACTGGCAGTGTTATGTATGAGCCACCAAAACCAAAAGTTACAATCACAAAAATAGCTTCAAACACCACAACAATAAATACAAATTTGGCATTAGATCCCAACACGCCTTATCCACTAAATTATAGTTTGGAAATACCACAAGGGAAAAGGTCAGAGATATCACTTTCACTGAGTTCCGAGTTAGAAAATTATGCACGAATGTTCATAAGGTATAACCCTACAGGGCATAGTGGGGTAAAGGTTAATGCATCATCACTATACTTAAAGGGGAGTAACATATATAAAATTTATATAGACAACTCAAGCCAAAGTGTAAATTTGTCGGAGTTAGGTATTTACATACTTTATGATGAACAACCATCACTATTCCATAACGATAATGGCTATGTATATGTTGAATTGGGCACGCTTATGATGGACAATGCAAGTGAAAACAATTACCAAAACGAGTATATAAAGTGGCGACTTATTGGGACTGGCACACAAGGCTCATCAAATTACAAACGCTTTACAAATGGAACAGTTATTCCAACAACTGGCATAGGGGTGTTTGTTCTTGACTCAAATACACTAATTAAAAGACCATCTGACAACTTACCACTCACTAACGTGGTGTACAATAACTCATATAATAGTACAAATCATTCAGAGAGTGGTTGGACAAGCATAAAAGTAAATGATTATGCAACCAGCACAATAAGGGAGTACCTTAATGGAATGAATGTATATAAAAATTGCAATATTATAGATTGGCAATGGGCAAGCATAGACACAACTTCGCATTATTCAAACATGTATACAGATTTTAATATAGATACAGAGCATGATGATTTATTTAATTCTATTATTGGAAGAACATTGTCCGATTTGTATTCGCAAATGTATGGGAGTCCAAATGGGGGGAGTGTAACATTTCCAAATGCCTTAAGCAGTGGTGATGCGTTTTATAGAAGTTCACATAAGGACAAATTTTGGCTTTTAAGTTACAAAGAGGCAGAAACATTATTTGCAAATGATGAGGCAAGAAAATGGCCGTCCGATTCGCCACAGTTCTATTGGCTTCGTTCTCCAAATAACGAAACAGGTAGAATTGAACACAATGTTACAACATTAGGTAATGTGGGGACGATTGGAGATAATCTTTACATGGATCATAATGTTCGCCCTGCAATGCTAATAAGTTTTTAATAAAAAAGCAAGCTGATTGAATTAGCTTGCTTTTTGTTTTACTCACCTTTGAATGGAAGAATTGCCATAACTCTTGCACGCTTAATTGCATTTGCAAGTTCTCTTTGATGTTTGCTGCAAGTGCCTGTTTGGCGTCTTGGAAGAATTTTTCCATTTTCAGTTATATAACGCCTAAGTTTTGCACCATCTTTATAGTCAATAACATTTGTCTTGTCTACGCAAAATGCACAAACTTTCTTTTTGGATGTAGGGCGTTTAAATTTTTTCTTTTCAACAACAGCGGGTTCCTGTGATTCTTCTACAGGGGCTGATGTTTGTTCTTTAACTTCTTCGCTCATAATATTCTCCTTTTAATTAAAATGGAAGTGTGTCATCATCGACAGGTTCGAGTTCAGCAACTTCTTTTTCTTTTGGTTTATCCATCCCTTCACCGGATTGACTGCGTGAATTTAAAAATTCAACATTGTCGGCAACGATTTCAGTAACATATCTTTTTGTGCCGTCTTGTGCGTCATAACTTCGGGTTTGGATAGACCCAGAAACTGCACACTTAGAACCTTTTTTTAAATACTTATGGCAATTTTCTGCTTGACCTCGCCATACGATAATATTCAAAAAGTCTGTTTCACGCTCACCGTCAGAATTCGAATAATTCCTTGTTACGGCAAGAGAAAATCTACAAACAGAAACACCACTATTGGTGGTGGCAAGTTCAGGATCACGAGTTAAATTGCCTATTAAAAATACTTTGTTCATATTTTCTCCTTATTTTCTGATAAACATCTGCCTAACAATATGTTCTGTGATGTTCATAAGTTTGTTCATTTCATCAACAACGTCTGGATTCGCTTCAAAAGTCATGAGAACATAGTAGCCTTCATTTTTGAAGTTGATAGGATAAGCAAACTTTTTCATACCAATTTTTTCAAGAGAAAGGATTTTTCCGCCTCGGTCTTCAATCATCTTTTGGAACTTTGAAATCAAGGCTTCTTTTTGCTCATCATTTGCATCTTGTGAAATGATATACATAAGTTCATATTTCATACAAATACCTCCTTTTGGACTAACGGCTTTGAATTATCAAAGCAAGGCAATATCTATTGCTCAAGGAACAATATATCATAACAAATTTAAAAAATCAACAAAAAAGTAATTATTGGTAAACTGACAGTTTAAAAATTTGTAAATAAAAGCATTACATATTGATATATTCGTGTTATAATACCTCATAAAGAAGAAAGGTTATAAAATAATGTTATGAGATTGGATATATATTTACAAACACATTTTGATATGACAAGAAGCAAGGCACAGTTGCTTATACGCTCGGGTAAAGTTTGTGTCAACAACAAACTCGCCAAAAAGTGTGGGCTTATGGTGCAAATGAATGATGAAGTAAGGATTAATCAAGATAACATCTATGTTTCAAGAGCGGGAGAAAAGTTACAAGGTGCTTTTTTGGATTTTGGACTCAGTGCCAAGGACCTTGTTGTCTTGGATATTGGTGCTTCCACAGGTGGATTTTGTGATTATTGTTTAAAAAACGGTGCAAAAAAAGTCTATGCTTTGGATGTTGGAACAAACCAACTGGATGAAGGACTAAAAAATGATAAAAGAGTTGTGGATATGTCTGGTACGGATATTCGTGCGCTAAATATTGAAAGCGTGAAGGATATTGATATTTTTGTATGCGATGTTTCATTTATATCGCTTACAAAAATTTCTGATGTTTTAAGACGTTTATTAGATTTTGCAAAATTTGGAGTTGTGCTAATCAAACCGCAATTTGAATGTGGAAAAGATGTTGCAAAAAAATGCAGTGGAGTTATAAAAGATAAAAAATATCACAAACTAGCACTGGACAGTGTAACGCAAAATTTCAAGCAAAACCAAATAGACATAAAAAAAATTACAACATCAAAAATTTTGGGAAAAGATGGCAATGTCGAATTTTTAGCACTGATTGAAAAAAACTAGACAACTGATATTTTATTGTGTTACACTTCTTTTAGTTTTAAGTTTTTTTAATTTTCACATTACATTAGGAGAAATATAGTGTTAATTGCACAGATAGTTATTTTGGCTTTAATTTCAATTTCATTGGTCGTTTTATACTTTGTTGCAAAATTCAAAGGAAGAGAAATAAAAAACAACGCTTTAAAAATATTGTCGGGAATACTTGGTGTTGTTTTTTTCTTGAGGTTTATGCTTGGACATGATGCAATTAGCAATGTTTTTGATTTGGGTAACTCACCAATTCAAAGCAGAACTTTGACTGGTTGTAGTTTGATACTTAATTGGCTTTTGTATGCCGTAAATTTGCTTGTTATTTTGTATCCTTTTTTCAAGTCATCAAAATTTGCAGTTTTGATTAAGTACTTTTGTTCTGTCATTACAATTTTTTGTGTTGGATTTGTGTACTACATCACAGTAGGAATTGTCGGCGAGGGCGCATACTCATCTTTTGACATAAGAACACTTCTTATTGGCGTTGAACTTGGTATACTTGTTGCCTATTGTGTGGTTGTGTTTTTTGAAAATGACAGATTCAAAGTTTCAAAGAACGACGCAATAGTTTTTGCATACATACCTTTTATTATGCTTGCAACTATGCCAGCGTATATTTTGCAGGCGTTTTTTGGCTATATAAACTATGGTATTGATCCAAAAGATTTGACATTACCACACAGAGTAATATTGTATTTAGCTTTTATCATTCCTTGTCTTATTTACATAGTATTAAAAAATAAAAAATCTGAGGCTATTCGTTTGATATTGCTGTATATTTCGCTTGGAACACTTATCACTTTCAGTTTAAATTATCGTTTTAGTGATTTTGTAAATGTTCTGCATTGGCCTTTCCACTTGTGCAACACTGCGATGTATATCATACCCTTATGTTTAATTTTTAAGTGGGAAAAACTGTTTTACTTTACTTATTTTATCAATGTTCTTGGAGCATTTTTGGCAATGCTCATGCCAAACTATGCCGATGGTATCAATTTGTTTTCCACCGAAATTGTTAAGTTTTATGTCAATCACTACATTGCATTTTTTATGCCACTTTTAATTGTCGCCCTAAAAGTGTACAAACGACCAAAACTAAGACAGTTTAAATATTCAATGGTTGGATTTGCCTGCTATTTTGTGCTTGTTTTGATTTTAAACGCTTGGTTTTCAAATTATGGCACTGTGGACTATTTTTTCTTGAACAGCGACTTCATTGTTGACAAACTTGGACAATGGGCAGAGAATATATTCAAGATTGAGTTAACTTTTAAAATATCTAACTTAATTTTTACATTTTATCCGGTATATCAGTTGCTTTTCTTCTTGGTGTATGTTGCATTTGGACTTATGATGTGGTTTTTGTATGAGGGGGCTTACACATTTTTTGACATCATTGACGATATCCTCGCTAGAAAACGCAAGATCAAGCTCGACGAATTGGTGCTTTTAAGTGAATTAAATGGAAGGTCATTGGAGGAACCTATGGATTTACAAAACAAAGATAAATTGATTTTAAGAAATGTTTCAAAAAGGTACAAAACAAGTAAAATCTATTCTGTTTACAATGCAGATTTGGAAATAGAAGCAGGTGATATATTTGGCTTTTTGGGGCACAACGGTGCAGGGAAAAGTACAATTATTAAAAGTATTGTTGGAATACTACCTATAACAAGTGGCGAAATTGAAGTGTGTGGCTATGACACTCAAAAACAACCAGTTATGGCAAAAAGGCAAATAGGTTTTGTTCCTGACCACTATGCCCTTTATGAGAAATTGACTGGTAGAGAATATATAAATTATATTGCAGACCTATATGGAGTTGACAAGAATCAGCGAGAAGAAGCAATAAACAAATATGTTGAGATGTTTCAGTTAAAAGATGCATTTGACAATCAAATCAAAACATATTCACATGGTATGAAACAAAAAATTGCAATAATGAGTGCACTTGTTCATAATCCAAAGGTATGGATCCTTGATGAGCCATTAACTGGACTTGACCCTGTAAGTATATATCAAGTTAAGGAGTGTATGCGTGAACACGCAAAAAAAGGGAATATCGTATTCTTTTCTAGCCACCTTATAGATATTGTGGAAAGTTTGTGCAACAAAATTGCAATAATAAAGCGTGGTAAAATTTTAAAGGTTGCAAATGTAGAGGATATTGAAAAACATCAGACACTCGAAGAATTTTATCTCAACACAAGTAGTGTGAATGTTCCATACACCTATGTTGAACAAAGTGAGCTTGAAAAAGATGACAAAAAAGCAAAAAATAAAAATGTTGAAGATATAAATAAAAATGAAGTTGATTTGATTTCAATCACAAAAGAAGAAAAGGTAAATAAGGTCAAAGATGAATAATTTTAAAACACTTGTGTTTATGCAGCTAAAAGATAAAGTTGATATGTCATTTCTTAAAAATAAAAAATCAGCAATTTTTAAGATAGTTTTATCAATTCTCAAATTTGTGGTAATCACGGCAGTCATATATTTAGCATTTTTTATGATTGACAGGTTAAGGCTTGTATCTTTGCTTCAAGGTATTCCTCAAAACTTTTTCGGACTTGTTTTTAGTATAATGTATATTCTGTCCATTTTAGTTTGTACAATAGGTCTTGCCAAAACACTGTTTTTTGGAAAGGACAATGCTCTTCTTTTGACTTTTCCAGTGAACAGGACAAGTGTGTTCATTTCAAAAGTTGTTGTTTACTATATCTATGAGCTTATCAGAAACTTAACATATCTTTTGCCACTTTTTGTAGCATATGGAATAATCAACTCCTTGCCATTTTACTTTTATATTTGGATTTTTATTCCATACATCTTTGTTGTTGCACTGCCTGTCGTTTTGGGGAGTTTGCTCGCAATTCCGCTTATGTATATTGTCAACTTTGTCAACAAGTACAAATGGTTAGAAATTGCAGTTTTGATTGTTTTTACTGCAGCTGTAGTAGCAGCGATTTTGTTTATAATTAGCATTTTGCCAACAAATATAAATATCATAAGTTCTTGGGGCACAACATTTTGGGAAATACAAGACTTTTTGGATCTGATGAGTCAAGTTTTTTATCCATGCTATATGGTTGTTATTGCTGTTGTTGGAAAAAGAATGGGGCTTACAAATGCACTATTTAGCGGCCAAACTTTTATAAATTTGGCGATAATTATTGCAGTACTTTTAGTTATGTTTGGTCTAATTTATCTTCTCGTCAGACCATTTTATTTTAAGATTGTAAGTTCATCATTTGAATATAAAAGAAAAGCCGACATAAAACCACGAAAAATCAAGGCACAAAAACCTTTTGTGTCGCATCTTAAAAAAGAAGTTTTGTTTAGTATGCGGTCATTTAGTAAACTTACCAATTTGGTGCTTGTATTAATTGGGATGCCAATTCTCATTTTGCTGTTAAACAAGTTGTATTCAGCAATGGATGTTCGTGCAACGGGGAGATATATGATAGCGGCATTCAACATATTGATGATTTTGCTTATGTCTATGTCGTCAAGCGTTCCTTATGCACATATATATAGTGAAGAAGGTGCGTCAAATTACTTACAAAGGATTAATCCTTCGCCTTATATTAAGGGACTTTTTGCAAAACTTGTATTGCCCATGATAGTTAATTTTGTCGCCATAGTTGTTTCCGTTTCAATATTTAGTGCATATGTTTATTATTCTGCACTTCAAACTATAGTCATAATATTTATGATCTATCTTGTTTATGCTGCACATTTATTGTGGTCGGCAGAACTTGACATAATGAACCCACAATACAGACAATACCAAACGACTGGAGAACATTCGAACAATCCAAATGATGTAAAGTCGCTTATTTACAGCTTGATTTTGTCTGTTATATTTGCATTTTTGGTATTCTTCTTTGTCTCAGAAAATATAACCAGCGCATTTTACAAAGTGCTTTTGTTCGCTATTGCGTTTTTTGCGCTGAGGCTATGGCTTTATATAAACAAAATAAAAGTCTATTATAAGGAGATGTTGTAATGCGGAAAGTTACAATTTTAATGATTGGTATAATATATGTTGTTTCAATTTTTGTTATTGCCTTTTTTGGAATGAAAGCAAAGGTGTTTGATGAGGTCATCAAAGTTACGGAAATTCAATGTGTCAACGAAACAGATGACAATGTAACGGTTACCGAAAATGGCGGGAAAAAATATCTTAGATTAAATTTTACAACGCCCGGAAAGTTGAACGATGACGGTGTGCCTGTGGGAACTTATCTTTACATTGAAATTCGTGTTTTGCCCGACAATGCAACAAACAAGGACATTGTGTTTGTGTATGACCAAGCAAATCCACCAAGTGGTGTAACATTTGTCAAAGATGAAAATGGAAAAGAAATGCGAATACTTTTGTTTGAAAGGCCTGTAACTTTTCCTTTGGAAATACGCTCTGTTGACGGAACAAGTATTTCAGAAGAAATATGGGTTATTGTAAGATAGTATATTTTTTGCTTGCAATGGTAAATAATATATTGTATAATAAAACTAATTATTTTTTAAAAGTTAGGAGTAAACGATGAAAAAAATAACAAAAATACTTATGCTATTTAGTGTTTTTATGCTGTCTGCCGTCGCTCTTGTCGCTTGTGGTGGCAACAAAATCAGCACAATGACATTAAAAAATGGCACCTTGGAAACTGTCATTGAAAAAGGAAAAACACTTGACACATCAAATGTTGTTGTGTATGTAACTTATGAAGACGATACACAAAAAGAAGTTTCCGCAGAAAACTTAAGTTTTGGTACAATAGACACACAAACAACAGGAGATAAAAGTCTATCAATCAAATATACCGATGACAATGACCAATCAAAAGAAATTTTTGTAACGATAAGAGTTGTTGCAACCGAAGCAGATATTTTGTCTGTTTCGTCGTTGACCAGCAAACTTTTAGCAGATTATTCAACAAACAAAATAAATGATGCTAGTGAAAATATTGAATATAAAGATAAAGAACAACCTTTGTATGTTGGTGATGACAATGCTTTCAACTTCAGAATAGTTGCAGGTGGTTTTGATGGGCTTGACAATTTTGTTGGAGATATTGAAAAGGTTAGGACAAATATTACAGTTAGTCTTTTGCAAGACGGCGAATATCAACAACTTCAAAATGATGATATCGCCTACTATGTCAGCATAGACACTGAAAATACAGAACTTGACTTCACTGAAAACGCAGTGGGACATACATTTAAAGTTGATGTTTGCCCAAGCAATATTGATGCTTCTGCAAGTTTGGAAGATGTTTCATTCAGTGCAGAACTTTGCGTTGTTGATGCATACAATGTATACACGGCAAAACAACTTTCTGTGTTCCACAATGAAGATAACTCATATAGTCAAATTTGGGAAGAGCTTGGACTTACATATGATGATGTAAAAAATATAAAAGGTATAATTCTTCAGGACAACATCGTAATAACAAAAGATGATGTAAGACAAAAAACTGCCGATGGAAAAGATATGTTCTGGACCGAAACTACAACAAACTACGATTTAGCAAAAGATTACACAACAGAAGAATTGCTTGGTACTCCTGTTGACAACCAAAGTCTTGGACTATACAATAGAAGAATTTATTCAGGTGATGAATTTAATTTTATAGGGAATTACTTCACTGTTGATTTGAGTCAATTTCCAAAAATGGTTGTAGAAAATGATGGAAGTAATCCAGATTTAGCCGTTAAAGTTGACAGTGATACAGTTGACGCTCAATATATGACAGCACACCTTTGTGTATTTTACACTTGGGCAAGTGAAAATTCAATTAAAGCAGAGACACAAGTTAATTGGAAAAATGTTGCCTTTACTGGAAATATTGAATTAAACAACGATCCAGTCAATTCTGGTGGTATATTGCTTATGAAAAACTCCAGAGTAAATTTCAATGCATACAACACCTTAATCAACAACTTCTATATTGGTTACTTTACTCAATTAGGACTTGAAGTTAATGACGGTGTTGAAAATGAATTTATTGGAAATTATGTTATAGAAAAGAGCAAAGGTTATAATTTCTATCAATGTGCGTTCTATGGTTGGGGTTCAAAAAATGTATTGTTCTTGGATTGTGAATATAAACAAGCAGGTGGCCCTGCAATAATAGCAGACCATTGTTTGCAACAGGACAACAATCCTGAAACTGGATATCCAAGTCATATAAATCTTGTTGACACAGTTATGGAATCTGTGATAACTGCTCAGTCGCCTTGGTTTGTAATATATGGTGCTGATGCGTTGGTTGCACAAATTCCTTTACTTAACACCATTTTCAATGGCGAGGCAGGACTTCCTGATACAGGAAAAACTATCATTCCAAGTACGCTAGTGGAAGATGGTCAATCATATCAACAACTCAATTTAGTTGCTGTGTTAAAAAATGGAGAACAAGGTTTGGCAGCATCAAACATCGCAAGCACATTAAATATTTTTGATACATATGACGATTATGAAAAATATTATGGACTTGGTGACTACACCGTAGCAGACAAATCTTCAAACTATGGTCTTGATTTAAGTTCAAATGTCGCAAATTTGGCAAGAACAAATAGTGCTAACTATGTTGAAGATAATGCAACTGGTGCATTTATGAAAGGTGCTACTGAAAACATAAAAGACGGAAGTATGTTCAAATTGTCTGTTATGGCACAAGTATTAAACGGCGTGATTGATGGAATCATTGCAGAAGTTTCAAACTCATATCCACAATATGAAACAGTTATACCTCCAATGTTGACTCCATTAAAAATAGATTTGCAAGAGTTTGCAGAACTAACTCTTGATGAAAAAACTCAAAAACTTCAAGAAACAGTAACAAGTTTTGGGAATGTCGCTACACTAGTTCAGTCACAAATGCCTAGTATGAATTTAATGACATATATACCTGTGGGTATGCAACAAGCACAGATATTTGAAGAATTAAGTGATTATAATAATAAATCAATACAGGAGCAAGTAGCAATTTTAAATACAGAAATTGCCACATACAAAGATATACCTGTAGGAGATTATATCAATATCTACACATTGTTTGGAATAGGTGCAGTGTTGCGTTTCTACCCAAGAGAAGTTGCTTAATAAATACAAAAACTAATGCTTGACTTTAGCATTAGTTTTTTTATGTTTTTTTAGTTTTTATTAGTCATTTAGAGCCTTTTGGTTATGCAGATTTTTTGGGCCATGTGGACTTTTTTAGTTATGATGAGTTTTATTAGTCATTCTGAGTTTTATTAGTCATTCTGAGTTTTATTAGCATTCTGAGTTTTATTAGCATTCTGAGCGTTAGCGAAAAATCTCCCAGACAGACAAAAAGCGTCGTAATACTTTGTTTCTAGCGTGCCAAGCCACACAGTCATTTAGTGGACTAAACTCCTGCGTGGGTGTCGGGGCCCCCAAAAAGTACCTACGGAAACTTTTTGGGGAGAGGAGAAACGGAGCGAAAAGCAAAAATTTGCGAATAGCAAATTGAAGCCCAAAGCGACAGTCTCGACGACGCCGAGCCTCGTCTTGCTTGCTTTTTGTCAGTCTGGGTAAGAAAGCAGATGAGATACTTCGTCTATCCGTCAGGGGTGCAGTTCTCAGGATGACAAGGAAATGCTGTCAGGTAGGCAATTCTCAGAGCGACGGTATGATGAGAAAAATAAAATAAAAAAATGCCATATTGCATACAATAATTTAGTGAAAAAATTAAGTACAGGCACCAAACTTTGCTACGCAATAGGGAATTTAGGTTATGGCGTTGTTTCGCAAGCTATGACAACTTTTATGATGTTTTTTGGTACAAGCGTGCTTGGAATTCGGGGCTCACTGGTGGGACTATGTGTTGCACTTTCGGCATTTTGGGATGGACTAAGCGATCCGATAATTGGATACTTAAGTGATATAACTCATTCAAAATTTTGGGGTAGGCGACTTGGATATCTGTTTTTTGGTACACTTGGAATAGTTGTTTTTAATGTATTACTTTGGAGCGTACCAAGTTCATTGAGTGAAATTGCAAAGTTTTTTTGGTTAGTGATTATGCTTCTTGCGCTTGAAACGGCCAACACCTGTTTTGCGACACCTTATGTCGCACTTGGCATAGATATTGCACCGGGTTATAACGAGCAAAGCACGTTGCAAGGTTACAAAACTGTATTTTTTATTTTGGGTATGGTGCTTCCTAGTGTTCTCATGATGATTTTTATGCCCGGTGGAGAACAAGGACAACTTGCACAAAGTGGATATATTTACATAGCCTATACCACAAGTGCCATAAGTTTAGTTTCTGGACTTATCGCAGTTGTTGGTACATTCAAAAGAGCAAGGTCTGTGCATTATAAAGAATCAAAGAAAAAAGAAAAAAATGCTTTTTTTAAAATATTTTACAATTTCTTTTTAGTGCTAAAACAAAGAAATTATGGTGCAATTATAATTTCTTATTCTGTAGCACTTATTTCAACCGCTTTTTTGACATCGGTTGGAATGCATATCTTTACTTATTGTTTTCACTTTAATTCCACACAAATACCAATAATCATGGCGGGACTTTTTTTAGGCGCCATACTTAGTCAACCTTTTTGGATATATCTATCTCGTAGAATAGACAAAAAACCAACGCTAAGATGGTCATATTTTGTCATTTTGATAGGAATTTTTTTGACATTTTGGGTGTTTGTTTTTCGTGAGAGTATTGGTGCAAAAATTTGTTTTTATGTTATACTGTTATGCATTTTTGTTTGTGGGTTTGGTTCAGGTGCACTGTATAGTTTGCCCATGAGTATGTTTGCCGACAATGTTACAATGGACAAACTAAAAACGGGAGAAAACAATAGTGCAACATATTCAGGATACATGACTTTTGCATATAATGTAGCTAACTCGCTGGCATTGCTTTTGATTGGTGTACTACTTGACTTAATCAAGTTTGATGCATCTCAACCTGTTCAGGCACTTAAAGTGCAAAATTATTTGGGCCTAATTGTGTTTGGTGGTTGTGCCATATCAATTTCTATCGCTATGGCAATAATTTCCAGATATAATTTAAAACGAAGTGATATCTTAAAACAACAACTTCTTAGTAAGCAAAAGAATAAAAAAAATAATAAATAACAGATTAAAAAATATTTTCAAAATGTGCTTTGTGTGTTATACTTAAAATTATGAAACAGTTTAAAGATATAATTGTTCCAGAAAATCTTGAAAAACTGGCACAAAAGTTAAAGAAAAAGGCAGAGTTATTTATTGTTGGAGGCTTTGTCAGAAACAGTCTTCTTGGAATAGGTGGAACTGATATTGATATCGCCAGCAAATTAACACCCACAGAGATTATGGAGCTTTTAGAAGGCACACAGTACAAGGTTAAACCAAAAAATATACGACTTGGTACAGTTGATATATGCATTGGAAATGAAGTGTATGAACATACCACTTTTCGTACTGAAATATATGATGGAACAGGAAAACACACACCAAATTCTGTCAATTTTGTTGATGATCTTCGTCAAGATGCCAAAAGGCGTGATTTCACAATAAACTGTATTTATTTTAGTATTACACGAAAAAAAATAATAGATATATATTCTGGACTTTATGATTTAAGATATAAGAGAATAAGAACAATAGAAACTCCAGAATTCGTTTTTTCATGTGATGGATTAAGAATTCTTCGTATGATTAGAATAGCATCAGAACTGGGTTTTAAAATTGAGAAAAATACATATAAAATAGCGAAGAAAATGTCTTATAGAATAAAAGATGTCTCAGGCACAAGAAAACAGGAAGAACTAAATAAAATATTAATTTGTGATAAAAAATATAGTATTTCAAAAAAACGTTCACATATAAGGGCATTAAAATTATTAAATTATCTCAATGCTTTTACGGCACTTTATTGCACAGTTCCAAAAATTAAACTTAAACTTTCCAAAAAAGTTCAAACCCTTAGACTTGAAGCGCTTTTAGTAGATATGATAAATGCCATAGATCCCGACTGTGTGGAATATTATCTTGAATATATGCTGGGACAAAAGGGATTTAATTTTTCTTTAAAAACAAAAGAATATTTAATTAATGTGGTATGTGGCTATTTCGATGCGAAAAATAGATTGTCAAATAAAGAATATTTTATAAAATATTATGATAATTTTGAAAGCATAGGAAAACTACTGGCAAAAGACAGTATATTTTTGTTTAATAAATATAATTTTTTCTATAGATATATCACAAATTATCATATTCCAATACGTATAAAAGATTTAAAAATAAGTGCTTTTGATATTAAAAAATATATTCCAAAAATAGATGGCAAATATTATGATGAAATTTTACATAATTTGCTTTTAAAAGTTTTTGATGGTGAAATTAAAAATGAAAAAGATGAACTTATTTTGGAGATAAAAAATTATGATATTACAAATAATTAGTTTGGTGCTGAGTATTTTGTGTATTGTTTTCTTGATATTAATTTTAATTAAAAAAACAAAATCGCAACAAAACATAGATACTCAAAAAATAGCCGATGAAATAAAAATTTTGGAAAAAGTTCAAAATGAAAAAATGGATATGCTTGCTAATAACTTTTCGCAAAATATTACACAAATTTCAAATACACTTGTCAACACTGTTTCACAAAACGATATGCTTCAAAACCAAAAACTTGAAGATATCCGAGCTCAGGTCCAAACACTTGTAAACGGAGTGGAACAAAGCATGCGAAACGCCACAACTCAATTAACCGAAGGTCTTCTAAGAATTCAGCAAGAAAATGAAAAAAAACTTGAACAAATGCGTCAAACCGTTGATGAAAAACTTAATGTTAGTTTGGAAAATCGACTTAGCCAATCTTTTAACATAATAAACGAAAGATTGCAGTCTGTGTATGAAGGTATTGGAGTTATGAAGCAACTCGCAAGTGGCGTGGGAGACCTAAAAAAAGTGTTGACAAATGTTAAAACTCGTGGCACTTGGGGCGAAGTTCAGCTTGGTTCACTTTTGGAACAAATTTTAACTTCTGAGCAATATTATTCGCAAGTCAACATAAATCCAAAAAATTCTGAGCGTGTGGACTTCGTGGTTCGTATGCCAGGAAAAGATGATAGCAGTGAAGTGTATTTGCCAATAGATGCCAAATTTCCACTTGAAGACTATCAGCGACTTGTCGAAGTTAGTGAAAATGGCTCTAAGGAAGATATTGACCTTCAAGTAAAAAATATTGAAAGGCGCGTTAAGGAAGAAGCAAAACGCATAAATGAAAAATATATTTTTGTGCCAAAGACGACAGATTTTGCCGTTTTGTATTTGCCAATCGAGGGACTTTATGCCGAAGTACTTAGAATTCCAGGTCTTACGGAGACTCTTCAACAACAATACAAGATTGTCGTTTGCGGTCCGACCACACTCTCGGCACTACTCAACAGCTTGCAGCTCGGTTTCAAGAGTTTGTCTATAGAGAAGCGTTCCAGCGAAGTTTGGAATTTGCTTGGCGTGTTCAAGCGTGAATTTTCTAAGTTTGTTGATCTTTTGGCAAAAACTCAGAAAAAACTAGATGAAGCATCAAGTACTATTGAATTTGCAACCAAAAAATCTCGTACGATTGAAAGGAAACTTAAAGATGTTGCTACACTTGATGACGCTTCAATACAAATTGATGATACAAAATCTTTAGATGTAGATGAAGGAGAAGTATGAGTGATTTCAATACATGGAATAAGATAAAAGATAAAAAACTGCAAAAGCGTTTAAAACTTTTAACAAATGAACAAAGGGATCAAAATTTTAAGACCATACTCGATTTTGGAACGGCCGGTATGCGTGGAAAAATGATTTTGGGCAGTGGAGGAATAAACGAAGTTACTGTAAGTCGTCTTGCCTATGCAACGGCAAAATATATGCTCGCAAACAACAAGACCACGGCAGTGGTATGTTATGATACAAGGCATAACTCAAAGAAATTTGCGCAAATTTTTTCTCGCATACTTTCAAACAATAGTATTCTCGTTTATGTTTTTAAAAAATTTGCTCCAACGCCACTTTGTGTTTTTGCCACAAGGTACAAAAAGGCAGACATTGGTATAATGATAACAGCCAGCCATAATAGGCGAGAGTTTAATGGCATAAAGATTATAAATGAGGTAGGCATTCAAATTGATAGCGATGCACAAAAACAAATATCCAAAATATTTAATGAAATAGATGAAGTGGAAGTATATAATAGCACATACAAATTAAAACCACGCAACATCAAAGTTTTGGGTGATGAAGTTTTAGATGCGTATCTTGAAGGTGATACAGATATCACCAAAAAGTCGCTCAAAATTGTCTACACTCCACTCAATGGTACAGGATTTCGTGCTGTTACAAAAATTTTAAAAACAAATAAATTTAAATATCACATTCCGCACTGTCAAAAAAATCCTGATCCAAATTTTACAACTTGTCCGTATCCAAATCCTGAATTTATTGACGCATTTAAAGAGAGCGTAAAACTTGCTAAAAAAATTGATGCAGATTTAATTGTTGCAACCGATCCCGATGCTGATAGACTTGGTGTAATGATAAAAACAGGGCATACTTACAAAAAGCTTTCAGGCAATGAAGTTGGTTATATTTTTTTGCAATACCTTATTGAAAATTACAAACAAGAAAACAGCTTTGTAGTAACAAGTGTGGTTTCAAGTCCGCTTGTGGAAAGTATTTGCAAAAATAATAACGTTACATTGTACAAAACATTAACAGGCTTTAAAAGTCTTGGCGAAAAAGCCCATTTTGAAAAACAAAACGGAAAAGAGCCATTGCTTATTTTTGAAGAGAGCTGCGGATATATTGTGAAAAAAAATACCTATGACAAAGAAGCGATAGTGGCATCATTACTTATATGCAAAATCGCTCAATGGCTAAAAGACCACAATAGTTCACTTGATGAATATCTTAAAAAAATTTACCATGCTTATGGCTATATTTGTACACTTGGAGACAGTATTACGTTTGAAGGCACGGACAGTTTAAGACGCATGAATAATGTGGTTGAAAGTCTTAGAAATAAACCCATAAAGCATATTTTGGACTATAAAATCGAAAGCACAGTGGACTATTTAAACGATGAAACTGGTCTTGATAAACAAAACTTTATTGAATACCGTGCCGGAAAGCTTCGTTTCATAGTTCGCCCAAGTGGAACAGAACCAAAACTCAAAATTTATTTATTTTATAGGGATGATAACAGTGTAAGAGCAGACGAAAATGCCAATAAGATTTTGGAGAATATAAAAAAAATATTATATGAACGATAATATAAAACAAAAATTAAAGAATTTAACCACGCAGCCTGGCGTATACGTTATGCACTCAAAAAGCGGTGCTGTGATATATGTTGGAAAAGCAAAAAATTTAAAAAACAGAGTCAGCCAGTACTTCAACAACACTCCAAAGCCAGCAAAGGTTATGGCAATGGTGCACAATGTGGAATATTTTGAATATTTCATCACACTTTCTGAGCGTGATGCATTTGCACTTGAAAACAATTTGATAAAAAAATACAAACCTTTTTATAATATATTGTTAAAAGATGATAAGGCCTATCCATATATTCGTGTTACATTAAAGGATGAATATCCACGAATGGAAGTGGTGCGAAAAGTCAAAAAAGATGGGGCAAAATACTTTGGTCCATACATTTCGGCCATAAGTCCTTATAAACTCATAAAAATAGTCAATATGGCATATCCACTTAGAACTTGTAAGCAAAAATTGACAAAGACTCCCAAACGCCCATGTTTAAACTATTCACTTGGGCTTTGTAGTGCACCATGTGCGCATTTAATTTCTTCAAAGGATTACAAAAAAATTGTTCAAAAAGCAATGGATTTTCTGCGTGGCAATGACAATGAAATTGAAGAAATATTACAAAAAAAAATGGAGATTGCTTCCTCTCATGAAAATTTTGAGCGTGCACTTGAAATTCGGGATATGATAAAAATGGTGCGTGCACTTAAAGAGAAAGTTGTTGCTGATGTTCCAAACGATTACATTGTTGATGTCATAAGTTATGTTAACAATGGAGTTATAGGGGCAATTTGTGTAATGACTATTAGGCACGGTAAAGTGCTTGGAGTCAGCACTCAAAGCGTGCGTGATGCTTCACTTGTCGAAAGCGAAACTATGGAAAGTTTTTTGATGCAATATTATTCTTGCCACCTTCAACCCAAAGAAGTTTTGTTAAATATGCCAGTTAGCGGACATATGGACTTGACGGCAAAAATAGAAGTACCACAAAAGGCACAAAAAAAACGTCTTGTGGACATGGCAACACTAAATGCAAAAGAGCATCTTGAGAAAGTACAGTATAGCGAGGATATTGAGTACGACAAAACCATAGGTGCACTTGAAAAATTAAAACAAAAACTAAATCTAAAAAACGTTCCAAATCGGATGGAGTGTTATGATATTTCGCACATAAGTGGGACAAATCAAGTTGCGTCAATGGTGGTGTTCGTTGCGGGTAGATCAGCCAAGAAGATGTATAGAAAGTTTAAAATTCAAGGGCTCAACAAGGTTGATGATTTTGAAAGTTTAAAACAGGTTTTGAAAAGAAGATTAAAAGAACTTTCGGGTGAAGATGAAAGTTTTTCACAAAAACCAGATTTACTGGTGATAGACGGTGGAAAAGGTCAACTTAGTTCAACTTATGAAGTTTTAAAACAATTTGGACTTGAAAAAGATATTGACATAATATCTCTTGCAAAACAGTTTGAAGAAGTATTTATTGTCGGACAAAATATTCCTGTTATGCTAAGTCGTGGAAGCAGTGAATTGAGAGTACTTCAAAGCATTCGCGATGAAGCGCACCGCTTTGCGATAACCTTTCATCGAAATCTTAGAACAAAAAATGAAATAAAATCACCACTTGATGAAATTAAAGGACTTGGAAAAGTTAAAAAAAAGGCACTACTTAGTCAATTTTCTTCTGTGGATGAAATAAAAAAGGCGAGCATTGAGGAATTGTCTTTGGTGAAGGGTATAGATACGGCACTTGCAATAAAAATAAAAAATTTTGTTGAAAAATTATAAAATGAATAAATAACATATGCATTTTGTGTTAAACTAGTAATATGGATATAGCAATCGCAGTAGTTCTATTAGTGGTAGCACTATTTTTAGTGGTTAAGGGTGGTGATGTTTTTGTTTCGTCATCAGCGGTGCTTGCAAAAAAAGCACACATACCACAAATCATTTTTGGTGCAACATTTATGAGCCTTGCCACGACTTTTTCGGAACTTTTAATAGGCATAATTTCAAGTGTGCATGGAACAACTGATTTGGCGGTGGGTAATGCTGTTGGCTCGGCACTTTGTAACATTGGACTTGTTATGGCAATAGGCATTTGTTTTATGCCATCAAAAATCGGTGGAGGTGGGGTACTCAAATATTATCTCTTGATCTGTGCAACCATTTTTGTAACCATTATTGCTTTTTTTGATGAAGTTAATATTTGGCAAGCGTGGGTTATGATCGCAATTACAATTTTGTTTTTTGTGTTCAATTATATTGACGCAAAAAATATGGAAACGCATAACAAAGGCAAAGTTGATGACATTCAGCGTCCGCTTTGGCTTGCAATAATTTTGTTTGTACTTGGTGCGGCAGCAATAGGCGGAGGCGCATATCTTTTAGTAGATAAGGTAGAATATCTTAGTAGGGTTATTGGAATAAGTGAGCAATTTGTGGGACTTACAGTTGTTGCTATTGGCACAAGTTTACCTGAACTTGTAACAGTCATAACATCACTTAAAAAAAAGACGCCATACCTTGCGATGGGAAATGTGGTTGGCTCAAACATTTTAAACTTAACACTTATTTTGGGAGTTTCACGCTTGGTTGCATGGAACGATGGTATGCCAATTACCAATGAAACAGCCTTTGTTTCTTTACCACTCACATTACTTTTTACATTAATTTTAATTCTTCCAATACTTTTCAAAAAAAGGACTTATCGTTGGCAGGGAATTGTACTTTTGTGCCTATACGTTATTTATATTGCATTTTTAATACTGAATGTAATATATAAATTTGTCTAAAATTTGGTATTCAAATTACTTTCTCCAAAACTTGTATTGATTTTTAATATTCTCTATGGTATATTTTATCTCGCAAATAGGAGAAAAGTATGGATTCAATAAAGATTGTAAGAATGGCAAATGCAAAATATTTAACCAGTAAAGATTTGATTGATGTTATTCATGGCGACACCATGATTGGCAATTTCAGTGGTTACGCCTTAAAGCTTCCAAATGGCAACACTGTGGTCGATAAAAGAACATCATATACTGTAATTTTTTTAAAACCAATTCAGCTTGTGAAAAACAATATTTTTTGCAGTGCAGACAAAATAGTTAAAGTTCAAAGTGATGGAAGTGCTTGTGTTGAAGTTCTTGACGGAGAAGACTATAAATTTTTTGAAAATAAAGGTAAGATTTTTTATAAAGAAAATTGCAAAGCATTCCCTTTTTATGTTGACGACAACGGGCATACTTATAACGTAAAAGGTGGTAAATATTTGTTTTCACTTGTGGAAGAAGGTGAATGTGCAGAAGATATGGGTATGCTAAAACTTCGCTCATATTATAACCAAACTGACTATCATACATATTATCTTGATGTAAATACACAATATCTATTTAACACAAAAGAGTGGGAACTATTAAAAACTTTAAAACAATCTCCAAAAACAATTCTTTATATTCACTCATCTGTATTTGATTCAGAACAGTTTTCGTCAAAGTGTGTTGAGATTTTAGAAGAGCATATAAATTCCATAGAATCACCAGAAAAAAGAAATACTGTCATAAATTTATTTTCATTAAATCTTAATGGTGAGATAAAAAGACAATTTGACAAAAAGTTTGGATTGGAGAAAAAGAATAGTCATAAAGTATCATTAGACGGCGGTATGGAAAAATAATAGTTTATTAACATCATCTTTTTGCATAAAACAATATTTATCTAGTTGACAAATGTTAAAAAGTTTGTTATTCTCTTAAAGGTTTTTTTTGTAAACCAAAAGTCCTAATCTTTATATTAGGCCAACATTAACAAACAGCAGGTAACAAACTTTCCATAGCTTACCGAATAGTGTAAATTGCACTTTGCATGTTGTGTTAAATTCTTTTAGCATGACAACTGGCAAATATGGGTTTGTTCCGTATTTGCCGTTTTTTGTTTTTATGTTGAAAATCTATAAAGGAGGGAAAAATGCCTACAATCAATCAGTTAGTTCGTAAAGGTAGAAAAACTTTTGACAAAAAGAGTAAATCACCACTTCTTGAAAATTGTCCTCAAAAACGTGGAGTTTGTCTTTCAGTTAAAACAACAACACCTAAAAAACCTAACTCCGCTCTTCGTAAGATCGCCAGAGTAAAACTCTCAAACGGTCAAGAAGGCACTTGCTACATTCCGGGTATTGGACACAATCTTCAAGAGCACAGCGTTGTTCTTGTTCGTGGTGGACGTGTAAAGGATCTTCCTGGTGTCAGATATCACATCATTCGTGGAAGTCTTGATACGGCCGGTGTTGCAAAGCGTATGCAAAGCCGTTCAAAATACGGTGCAAAAAAACCAAAATCAAATTAAAAATTAAAAATTTATTAAAAGGAGATTCAAAATGCCAAGAAGAAGTGGAGTGCCAAAAAGAGATGTTTTGCCAGATCCAAAATTCCACAACAAACTTGTTTCAAAGTTTATCAACCAAGTTATGTATGATGGGAAAAAGGGTATCGCTCAGCACATAGTATATGGCGCTTTTGACATTATAAAGGACAAAACAGGCAGTGATCCGATTGATGTTTTCACTCAAGCAGTTGAAAATGTAAAACCTGTTCTTGAAACAAAAGGTAGGCGTGTTGGTGGTGCAACATACCAAGTACCTATGGAGATTCGTCCAGAACGCCGTCAAACCCTTGCTATCCGTTGGCTTGTTCAATTTGCTAGAAAACGTAATAGTGAGCGCACAATGGAAGCAAAAGTTGCAGGTGAACTTATGGATGCCTACAACAACCAAGGCAGTGCAATCAAGCGTAGAGATGAGATGCACAGGATGGCAGAGGCTAACAAGGCGTTTGCTCACTACCGCTGGTAAAACGCAAAATTTTGGGCATCTGCGTCGTTTACTGTCGGGCAACTTCCACACAGTCATTTAGGTTAACTAAACTCCTGCGTGGAAGTCCCCGCCGAGCCTAGTATCTGCCACACAATTTTGCGTTTTACGGCTTTGTACAAAAGAACAGAGTGGGCATCTGCGTCGTTTACTGTCGGGCAACTTCCACACAGTCATTTAGGTTAACTAAACTCCTGCGTGGAAGTCCCCGCCGAGCCTAGCATCTGCCACACAATTTTGCGTTTTAAAATTTTTTTGATTTTTTGATTCGAAATACTTCGTTCTTTTTCTGTCATTCTGAGCGAAGCGAAGAAACTTAACCATGTATTGTCATTCTGAGCGAAGCGAAGAATCTCATGGGTCCCCCAAAAAGTCAATATAATTTTTAACCAAGAAATGCACTGCATTTCAAAACACAACTTATCTGACAATTTGTCAATGTTAAGTTAAAAAGGGCAGATATATTATCAAATATATCTTTGCAATAAACATATGTTTAAAAACATTTTGTGTTTAAAAAAACAAAAAAAAAGAAAAATTTATAAAAAAGGAGAAATAATATGCCAGAGAATGATGACTTATCTTTAACTCGCAATGTCGGTATTATGGCACACATTGATGCCGGCAAAACGACAACAACAGAGAGAATTCTTTTCTATACTGGTATCAACCACAAAATTGGTGAAGTTCACGATGGTGCTGCTACAATGGACTGGATGGAGCAGGAGCAAGAACGTGGTATAACTATTACATCTGCCTGCACAACTTGCCATTGGAAAAACCATAAAATAAACATTATCGACACACCAGGACACGTTGACTTCACTATCGAAGTTTTGCGTTCATTAAAAGTACTTGATGGCGCAGTTTTAGTTCTCAGTGCACGTGATAAAGTTCAACCACAAACTGAAACAGTTTGGCGTCAAGCAAATGAATGCAAAGTCCCTGTAATAATCTTTGTAAACAAAATGGACAGAGACGATGCATACTTCGACAAATGTGTTGAATCAGTTAGGGATAGACTTCACACAAAACCATTGCCACTTCAAATGCCTATCGGAATGGCCGATACATTTAAAGGTATTATAGACCTTTTGACACTTAAGGCTTATATCCCAGAAGATGACCTTGGAAAGATTGTTGATGAAGTTGAAATTCCAGAAGAATATAAAGAAGAGGCACAAAAACGCCATGATGCACTCATTGAATCAATCGTTGAAACAGATGATGCACTCTTAGAGAAGTATTTCGGTGGAGAGGAAATTACTATCAACGAACTTAAACAAGCAATTAGAAAAGCCACAATTTCAAAACAAGTTACTCCTATGCTTTGCGGTTCATCATATAAAAATAAAGGTGTTCAAAACTTACTTGATGCAATGGTTGATTATTTGCCAGCACCTACAGACATTGAGTCTATTAAGGGCATAAACCCAGAAACTGGTGAAGAAGAATATCGCCATCCAGACTACAATGCTCCACTTGCAGGACTTGCATTCAAAATTGCCACCGACCCATATGTGGGAACACTCACATTCTTCCGTGTATACAGCGGGACACTTAAAGCAGGCTCATACGTATATAATGCAAATACAGGAAAGACTGAGCGTGTTGGAAGACTTATTCGTATGCATGCTAATAATCGTACTGAAATAAGTGAGGTAAAAGCAGGTGATATAGCTGCAATCGTTGGGCTTAAAGATACAATTACAGGACATACACTTTGCGATGAAGACCATCCAATTCAGCTTGAAAGTATGAAATTTCCAGAACCTGTTATCCAACTTGCTATTGAGCCAAAAACCAAAGATATGCAAGAAAAAATGGCGATAGCACTCGGAAAACTTGCGAGAGAAGATCCATCATTTAGAGTTCAAACGGATCAAGAAACGGGACAAACCCTTATTTCTGGTATGGGTGAACTTCACCTTGAAATTATTGTGGATAGACTTCTTCGTGAGTTCAAAGTTGAGGCTAATGTTGGTAAACCACAAGTTGCTTATCGTGAGACAATTCGTAAAACAGTCGAGGCAGAAGGTAAATTTGTTCGTCAAAGTGGTGGTAAAGGACAATACGGACACTGCTGGGTTAAGTTTGAACCACTTGAACCGGGTTCGGGATATGAATTTGTTGATAAAACAGTTGGCGGTTCTATTCCAAAAGAATTTATTCAACCAGTCAACAAAGGTATTGATGAAGCAAGAATGAACGGTGTAATTGCAGGCTATGAGACTATAGACTTTAGAGCGACAGTATTTGATGGTTCGTACCACGATGTCGACTCCAGTGAAATGGCGTTCAAAATTGCTGGTTCGCTTGCATTTAAAGAAGGTGCCGCAAAGGCAGACCCAGTACTTTTGGAACCAATTATGAAAGTTGAAGTGGATGTTCCAGATGAATATCTTGGTACTGTAATGGGCAATCTTACCGCACGACGTGGTATACTTCTTGGAAATGATTCAATTCCAGGATATCAACGTGTTCGTGCCGAAGTTCCTCTTGCTGAGATGTTTGGTTATGCGACTGACCTTCGTTCTCAAACCCAAGGACGTGGTACATTCGTTATGGAACCACTCAAATATCAGGAAGTGCCTAAGTCTATAACTGAGAAGATTGTCGGCGAACGCAAAAAAAGCTAATTTTTGAGTTTTTGCTTCGAAATACTTTGTTTCTGCCGGGCAACCCCCACACAGTCATGTACGATTTTGTACACTCCTGCGTGGGAGTCCCCGCCGAGCCTCGTCTTTCTTTGCAAAATTCTCAAAAATTGTGTTCTTTGAAAAGACACAGTACGAACATAGCAATACTTTGTTTACTGCTATGCCAGGCTAGACAGTCATTTAGGTAACTAAATTCCTGCCTAACCTGACATAGCGAGCCTCGTCTTGCTTGCTTTTAGTTAATTTTGCAAAAACAAAATAAATAAAGTACAAATTAAGAAATACTTTGTTTCTGCCGGGCAACCCCCACACAGTCATGTACGATTTTGTACACTCCTGCGTGGGAGTCCCCGCCGAGCCTCGTCTTTCTTTGCAAAATTCTCAAAAATTGTGTTCTTTGAAAAGACACAGTACGAACATAGCAATACTTTGTTTACTGCTATGCCAGGCTAGACAGTCATTTAGGTAACTAAATTCCTGCGTGCTGTGTGAATAGTCTTGCTTGCTTTTGGTCAGTCTTGGTAAGAAAGCAGATGAGACTCTTCGTCTATCCGTCAGGGAAGCAGTGCTTAGGATGATGAGATTTCTTAAAGTCGTTTAAATAGCGACTTTCAAATAAAAAATATTTATTAAAATTGTTTTGCAAAAAACAAAAATTATGATAAAATCATTAAGACTAAATTAAAAAAGGAGATTATTTTAAAATGGCTAAGGAAAAATTCGATAGAAGTAAAGTCCATGTAAACATTGGTACCATTGGACACGTTGACCATG
The DNA here is from genome assembly GCA_944383335.1 of uncultured Clostridia bacterium. Lineage (GTDB taxonomy): Bacteria > Bacillota > Clostridia > Christensenellales > UBA1242 > UBA5893. The sequence goes on along the minus strand of CALWPD010000001.1, from coordinate 24,276 downwards.
GTAAAACAACTCTTACTTCTGCTATATGCCAATATTGCGCACTTAAAGGCCTTGCTGAAAAGATGAAATATGAAGACATCGACAAGGCACCAGAAGAAAAAGCAAGAGGTATTACAATCAACACCGCGCATGTTGAATACCAAACAGAAAAAAGGCACTATGCACACGTAGACTGCCCAGGACACGCAGACTATGTTAAGAATATGATTACAGGTGCCGCACAGATGGATGGAGCAATCCTTGTTGTTTCAGCAGCAGATGGTCCTATGCCTCAAACAAGAGAACATATTTTGCTTGCTCGTCAGGTTGGTGTTCCATACATTGTTGTTTTCATGAATAAGATGGATCAGGCAGACCCAGAACTTGCAGACCTTGTTGAAATGGAAATTCGTGAACTTTTAACTTCATATGATTTCCCAGGAGACACAACTCCTATCATCAAAGGTTCCGCTCTTAAAGCATGTGAAGCGTGCGAAGCGGGAGATGTTAATAGTGAATGGTTAAAACCAATTCAAGAGTTACTTGACACTATCGACTCATATATTCCAGATCCTGTTCGTGAAACAGACAAGCCTTTCTTGATGCCAGTTGAAGATGTATTCACAATCACAGGTCGTGGTACAGTTGCAACAGGTAGAGTTGAAAGAGGAACAGTTAAACTCAATGATACAGTTGAAATCGTTGGTATGAAAGACAGTGGTAAACAAACAGTTATCACAGGTGTCGAAATGTTTAGAAAACTTCTTGACGAAGCAAGAGCAGGAGATAATGTAGGACTTCTTCTTCGTGGTATTCAAAGAGATGAAATCGAAAGAGGACAAGTTCTTGCAAAACCAGGCTCAATCAAACCTCATACAAAATTCAGTGCTCAAGTTTATGTCTTGAAGAAAGAAGAAGGTGGCCGTCATACTCCATTCTTCAATGGTTATCGTCCACAGTTCTACTTTAGAACAACTGATGTTACTGGTACAATCAAACTTCCAGAAGGTGTTGAAATGGTTATGCCAGGTGATAATGTAACAATGGAAATTGAACTTATCACTCCAATCGCTATTGAAGAAGGACTTCGCTTTGCTATTCGTGAAGGCGGCAGAACAGTTGGTAGCGGTGTAGTTTCAAAAATTGAACAATAATAAATAAAATTTAGATATTAAAACCCAAATATCTATTTGAAAATGCAAAGATTAACCCACTTTGCATTTTTTTTGTGGCATTAAATAAATAAATTTATGTTATTAATCTCCATTATTTAAAAATTTTTATGCATTCAAAAACAACTTAGATTATATCTTTTTTTAATTTTTGTTCTAAACATAGTTTTTTTCAAATACAATATAGCATAATGAAAATTGGAGGGAATATGGCGAACAATAATTCATACGAAAAATTTTATTCAGTAAAAAAGACAAGATTAAATGATGTTACTCAATCTTTTGAGTGTTCTGTAAAAATCGACAGTTCTGAAAGTATTATAAAGATACTCGCAGTAAATGTTTGTAGTGGTTTGCCACAAACTGAGGCGCTTATGGGTGAAGCAAATATCAGCGGAAATGCGCTTGTGGCAATAGTTTATCTTACGGAGTCAGGGCTAGTTGGAAATGCCACATACTGCTCGCCATATTCGATTAAAGTGCAAAATAGCGATATTACGCCAAATTCACAAGTTTTGGCAAGAGTATGCAATGTCGAGTCCAAGGTAACAGCATTAAATAATAATACTGCTCAGGTGCAATATGAAGTAAATTTAAAAGTCTATACACTTTCCAAAGTTGAGGTGCCATATTTATGCCAAACAACTGAAGATATTTGCACAAAAAATGAAGAAATAACTTATCAATCACTTTCGGGAACCTGTCGAAGTAATTGGATAGAAAATATCGAAGTTAGCGTCAAAGAACCAGTACGGCAAGTCATTTCCACAACAAGCGATGTCCATTTAATAAGTGCCGAAGCCAGCGAAGGTTTTGTTACGCTTTGTGCTACACTTGTTAGTAAAATAACATATGTTACTGACACAGAAGATCAACAAATCAAAACTGTTTATAACAAAACCGAAATAAAGCAAGAAGTTGAGTGCGAATATGCAAAAAAGGGCAGTTTAACTGATGTTGTAATTGATGACAACAGTTGTGAAGTTGTAACAAATGTTTCCGATAATGGAGAAGAAGTCAAACTTAGTATAACAATACCACTTGATGTTGTTATGGCACTTTATACAATGGATACAATAGCAGTTCCTTGCGACTTATTTAGTACAAATAATGTTATAAATAGCACAACTCAGAGTTATGAAAACACAATTTCTTGCGAACCAATTTCGTTTGACAAAAAAATTGAAGGTAGTTTGGTACTTTCTGATGATGAGCCACGAATAGATAAATTGCTTGCGGTAAATTATTCAAAAGCAATAATAACAAATGAATACATTGACAATGGTACATATAATCTCAGTGGCGTATTAACCAGCAATTTAATTTATTTTAATGATGAGGAGTCAAGACCAAACTCTGTCGATGTTGAAATTCCTTTTGTGGTGAGTTATCAAACAGATATTGAGGGTGATGTTATGTTTGATACCGAAGTTTCTGTTTGTGATGTTGATGTAATGGTTAAAAAAGGTAGAGATGTTTATGTTGATGCTGTACTTTTAGTTCATTCAAATATATGTAAAACCACGCAAGGAGCAGTTATATCTGATATTGAAATCTCGGAGCAATTACCAGAGAAAGATTGTGCAATAGAGATTTATTTTGGCAAAGTGGGTGAAAAAATTTGGGATATAGCAAAAAAACTTTTTATCCGGCCAGAACTTATTTATAAGCAAAATCCAAGCATAACCGAAGATGTTTTAACTGAAGATACACGCATTGCATTATATTATCAAAAAAATAGTCAAAATTAGTGTAAAGAGCTTTGTGTAGTGGCGCCTGTGTACCATCGAATGTAGAGTTACACTCGGGTGCACGGCTTGCCACTCTGGCCTTGCTTTAGCCACTTAATTTTGGCTTTTATTTTTTTATATACATTTACGAATAACTAAAAAATCCACATCAGTCAAAGGGTTCCAACACTCTAAGTGTGTATTATTCTTGATATTTTTATAACTTTGTTATATAATAATGCATATGGATAAAGGTTTAACCCATCAAGCAATAAAAAAACTGCAAAATATGACGGAAGACGACAAGGTTCGTTTGCTTGCTCGCCTTGTGATTATGCGCCAAAATTCACAAATTTCAGGGTTTTTATCTAGGATAATTGGCACTTCAGGGCTGGGACTTGTAAAATCGGAAATTGTTCATGAGCTTTATGATGGCAATGGCAAATACCCTCACAGATTTAATCATCTATTAAATATTTTATCTAGCCAAAATCCTTACGATGGCTTTGATACCTATACGTTGTGTGCATATTGTCTATATTTCTCAACTTTTTTAAATAGTGTACGTGGTGCAGTGCGCTACTCAGAAATTGTAGATGCATATAAATATTCAGCAGATATCACCTTGGAGAATGTTGACAGAGGACTTTTAAATGTCGACGCAGTTCACAAAAGATCTGGAGCACTTACACAAAAAGATTACAGGAAATATATTGTTAATTATTTGTTAAATGATTTTAATTGTAAAGATATTTTTGGGCTATTAAATCGCTATGTCATGGGCGAGGAGTTAAATCAAAATGATGTTTTAGTCCAAGCACAAAATGATGTAATTTATGCCAATCAAGTTGAGCAATATAAGGATGAAAACGGCAAGGTGTACTATCTTGATGTAGATGGAAATCTTGTTGATTACAATGAAATTAAAGATTTTAGGTCAAATAATATACTTATGCGTGCAACAAAACATGGAGTTGTAACATATAATAACCAACAAAGCCTTGAAAAATAAAAAAAATTTTTTTGAATAAAATAGTAGACAAAGCATAATATTTAGTGCATAATAAGGTGATTTTTTAAGGAGAAAAATATGTCTAAACAAGAGTATATTAGATGTCCACGATGTGAACTTAATTATTGTTTAAAAAAAGATAAATATTGCAGTGTGTGCAAAAAGGAAATGCAAGTTGGTGGTGGAGATGATGAACTTGATCTTGAACTCTGTCCAATTTGCAAGACTAATTATATTGGACCTGATGAGGTTATGTGTCCACAATGTATGAAAGAAAGAAATATTGACCCTGAAAGTTTAGATAAGGATAAAGACGATTGGTCAGATTACGTCAATCGTGATGAAAATGATGATTTTGAAAGTGAAGATGAAGAACTTGGCGATGGTGTTACAGTTAAAGAAGATGATGACGATGATATTTTAGGTGCCGGTCTTGATGATGATATTATGTTTGATGATGATGAACTTGAAGATGATGAAGAAGATGGAGAAGATGATGACGATGAAAGTTCTGACGATTATGATGACGATTTAGATGATGACGACCTTTATGATGATGACGACGACGAAGATGATGATTTTGACGATGAAGATGATGACTAATCGTGATTAAAATATAAATTTTATGTCAATAACCAAGAGTGGAGGAATGTATGATTAGGAAAAATACAGAGGCTCTTGGTGAAATTAAAGCACAAATTTTTTCTCTTAAAGGTAAGACTTGTGAATTTTGTGTCAACAGAGGTAGGAAGAAATTTGATACTTTTAAAGCAGTCATTGATAATACTTATCCAAGCGTTTTTACAATTTTATACAATGAAAAAGTTCAGACTTTTTCGTATTTTGATGTTTTATGTGGCACAGTGAGAATAAAAACCGAGAGTATGTAAAAAAATAAGTGTGATTGCTTGACTTATATTTGCTAAAAGAATAAACTTATTATATCAAGGTTGTAGAGGTGTGAATAAATGCGAAGGTCATCTATTATTTTAACTACAATTATCAGTATGGTACTTTGTGTAAGTTTACTTGCATTTAGTGTGTATGCTCATCTTACACAAACTTTTTCTGTAACGAACACTATTGGGTTTAGACCTGCCGAAGATGTATATGTAGGACTTGAATGTAGGGTTTCTGGTGCAATACAGACCAATTTGTCCTCTGCACCAGGCGATTATGATAGCGTTGAAGATTATTTATATGCTATCGGTGCCTATAAAGATGTTGAATTTAATGAGAGTTTACGAAATGATCCAAACTATTCACTCGGTGAATGGCAAATATTGGAAAGTTTGGAATTTGCATCAGTAACTGAACCAATTATTTATACAATTAAAGTTTACAACTATTCAGACAAACCAATTCGCGTTAGCATAAACGAATATGGAACAGATTCTGGCAATATCGTAAATTCTGTATCCGGTCCTATTGAAATAGGTGGTTATAAGTATGATGAAAATCCTTCATGGAAAGAAATAACTCTCAGTACAATGGTCAAAGATTACACAGCAAGTTTTTCAGATATTGAAAATAACTTTGTTGTAATGTTTGAAACTATTGATTCGATTGCGTAATTTTTAAGGATAATAATTTATGAAAAAGATTTTTACTTATTTAGCGTGTTTACTTTTATGTGTTAGTTTTCTTCTCACCGGATGTGGTACAAAATTAAATGTGCCAACCGGTGATATATTGAGTAATGGAGGAAGTGTTGTAACAGTTGGTGATTATGTCTATTTTGCTAACACATATGTTGATTATTCATCACTTAGTGGCAATGACAACACCGAAAAAACTGCAGAGCATAATTCTATTTATAGAGTCAAAACTAATGAGTATGGTTTCACCACCACAGATGAAGATGGCAAAATTGAAAATGTTGAGAAAGTATATAGCAAAATTTCTGGGTTTGACAATGAAAATATGTATGTATTGGACAAGCACTTGTATTTTACTTCACCAAATACGCATAAAGAAGACAATGGAACTGATCGTTTTGATTTGACAACGCTGTATCGCATATGCCTTGATGGAACTGGTCTTAAAGAAATTTATACAACAACCGAATCTCGCGGAGAATTCTTTTTTGCAACTGATGATGAAAACAATGAAAACTATGTTCTTATATTTGATAACTCAAAAGTCATTAAAATTACCATTGGTAAATCAATTTCAAAGCCAACTGAGCTTGTTAGTGATGTAACAGATGTGGTCTTTCCAACACAGTTTGGTGAAATAGATGCATTTTATTACACAAAAGCACTTTCTGAAGAGGACCAAGATGCAGGGCTTACAGGCAATTCACTTTATAGATATGATATAACATCTAATGAAAGCAGTTTTCTTGTTCAAGATAATTATAATGCGATTACACTTGTTTGTTACTCGGATGGAATGCTTTATTACAAACAAGATACTGGCGATTCCATTGCATATTATTATTCAATTTCAAACTTCAATTCTTTTGGAAGCGATTGCGTACAATGGACAGTTGATGGAGAAATTGATGGAACTGATAATATAGCCAACTTCACACCAATTAATGCAAAAAATGTTGTATATGAAGCATATTCAAAAATATTTCTTGCAACAAAAGGAGAAGAAAACAAGGCCAATTACATTATTCTTGTTGGCGAAGACGCAAATATTGAATTAGTATATGGGGACTATGTCTATTACACAACTGCAAATGGTTTGTATAGAATAAGTTATCGTGATAAAATTCCTCAAACGCTTGCAGAAATGTCAAATATTCAACAAGGTGCTTGTGATTTAGTATATAATGAAGTTGGCAATCCAGAATATATTTATTTTTATGCTCAACTTTCAACCAATACAACAGACACGTATTATTGTCATAGAGCAAATATTCACACAGCGACATTAAACAATCCACAACTTAGAGTTGAATGCATTGCGTCTGTTTTGGAGTCAGATTTAACTGGAACTGGAAACAGCGATAGCGAATAAATATTAATATAAATAGGCTACGAGTATTCTCGTAGTCTTTTTATTTTGCAACCTTATAAATGTAATTTTATAGATTTTATCACACAATTTTGTTTTTTATCATCTAATACTTGTGGAGTTTTATTATGGACAAAATTGCGATAGTTGGTGCCAGCGGACAGGTGGGTAGAACAGTGCTGGATATTTTAGGTGAAAAAGGTGTAGAAGCCGATTTTTTTCTATTTGCTTCCCAAAAATCAGAAGGTAAGACTTTATATATAAAGTCCAAACCATATAAAGTCAACGCATTAAGTGAAGATATTTTTTTGCAAAATTATAATTATGTGCTTATGTGCACTCGTGAAGATATTTCTAAAAAATATGTTCCAAGACTTGCTGGTAATGGAACGATTGTTATAGACTTCTCTGCACAATTTAGAAAACAGTATCCTTTAATAGTACCACAAATCAATTACGCAGATATATCAGGGAATATAATCTGTAATCCAAACTGTGCCACAACGGGTGCGGTAATGGCACTGTTTAGAATTAATAATTACATTGGATTAAAAAGTGTTTATATATCTACTTATCAGTCATTAAGCGGAGCGGGGAAGCTGGCACTAGATGAGCGTTATGAGAAAAATAGCAAAAATCTAAAAAAATTAGACTATGTTATTGACAATAATTTAATACCATACATAGGTAATAAAGACGAAAATAATTTTTGTGTTGAAGAAAAAAAAATTATTTACGAAACAAAAAAAATATTACACAATGATAAACTTTTTGTCATGGCTCAAACCGTTAGAGTGCCTATTGATGTATGTCATGGAATAAGCATATTTTTTGAAACACAAGAAAAGTGCACAAAAAGTCAAATAAAACAACGTATTATAAATACTCCAAACGTGAAATATGTGGAGTGTGCTATGCCATTACTTGCCAAAGGACAAGATGATGTACTTGTTAGTGGACTTCGCCAGTATGACGAAAGACACTTCGCAATGTTTGTAGTTATTGACAACCTAAGAAAAGGTGCAGCACAAAATGGTGTTGAAATTTTAATCAAATTAATTGGGAGATGAATATGTTTGAAGGTATCACAACAGCACTTGTAACACCTTTTGATTTACAGCATAATGTTGATTTTGATGCTTTTTCAATGCTTATTGAAAGGCAAATTTTACTTGGAATAAAAAATATTCTTATTTTAGGTTCCACTGGTGAATGTGAAAGTATTTCCCAAAATGACCGCATAAAGATGATAAAAATTGCTAAAAGACATATGCCTGCTTTTGCAAAGCTCGTCGTAGGAACAGGTGCACCAGACACAGAAACGACGGTTAGTCAAACATCTTTGGCTAAAAGATATGGCGCCGATGCTTGTCTTGTGGTTAGCCCATATTATTCAAAATGCACCCAGAGTGGAATATTAAAGCATTTTGAGCAGATAAACAATGTGAATATTCCGATTATTGTTTACAATGTTCCATCTCGAACTAATATTAACATAAGTGCAGATACCCTTACTGAACTTGCAAAGTTTAAGAATGTGGTCGCACTCAAAGAGGCGAGTACAGATATTTTACACATATTGGACGTTTTTCATAAAAACACATTACCTGTACTTTGTGGCAATGATAACTTGGCCAAAGTGTTCTACGCACTCGGTGCAAAAGGTATAGTAAGTGTTACATCAAACATTTTTCCAAAGGCTATGCAAAGTGTGCATACAGACGCAAAAAGACGGAGTGAGATTTTAAAAAGATTTTATAATTTCAACAATTTAATGTTTAGCGAGCCAAATCCTATTCCCATAAAATATGCTCTTTCAAGTTTAGGGATAATACAAAACATTTTACGATTACCTCTTACACCATTAAGTGAAAAATATTGCACGTTGATTGACAATGAACTTGAAAATTTAAAGGAGTTTTTATGAAAGTTTTGTTAGTTGGCAGTGAAGGAAAAATGGGAAAAGAGATGTCAAAATACTTTGATGAACACTGTATTGAGTATTTTAAAATCGATGTCGACAATAGGGATATTATAAAAAATATAGACTATGATATAGTGCTAGATTTTTCAACATCCGATGCCTTGCCTGACAATCTAAACCTGGCATACAAGCGCAAATGTCCATTGGTGATTGCAACAACAAATCACAAGATGCAAAATATTAGGTTGATAAAAAAATATAGCAAAAGTATTCCAATATTTATGTCTGCAAATTTTAGCATACTGTTTACGCTTTTCAAGCGTTTTATGACCAGTTTAAAAAAGGTTGAGAATTTGGAAGCGGTGTTAAGCGAGGTTCACCACAAGAACAAAAAAGATAAACCTAGTGGCTCAGCCAAAGAACTTATAAAAATATTAAACAAAAAAGGCATTGATTTGAAGGTTCATGCTTATCGTGTGGGTGATGTTGTGGGAGAACATGAAATTACTTTTTATTTAAAAGATGAGAAACTTGAAATAAAACATACGGCAAATTCAAAACAGGTTTTTTGTAATGGAGCGTATCTTGCCTGTAAATTTATTAAAAATAAAAAAATTGGGCTTTATACCATGGAGGATATAATTTGATTGTTTGTAAGTTCGGTGGCACAACCACAACAAGTCAAAGCGCACTACACAATATACAAAAACTAGTTAAAGATGACCAAAGGACAGTTTTGGTATTTTCAGCAATCGGAAAAACAGAGAATGACGATAACAAATTAACTGATCTTTTGATTGAATATACTATAAAAAAAGAAAAAACCATTTTAATAAAAATATATAATAAATTAAAATATTTGTGCGATCTAACAAATGTAAAATTTAATATTCTTTATTATTTAAAAAAATATCAAAAAAAATATCTTTTAGATAACGATAGTGAATATTTCATCTCCCGGGGAGAATTTTTGACTTCAAAAATTTTATCAAAATATTTAAACATAATATTTATTCCTGCTGAAAAGATAATTTATTTTGAAAAAGATAAATTATGTTATGATAAAATTGAAAAAAAATTAAATTATTATTTAAAAAAATATAAAAAAATATTAATTCCTGGTTTTTATGGAATTTCAGATGGTAAAATTAAATTGTTTTCAAGGGGTGGTGGAGATATTACTGGAGCAGTAATTGCACGAGTGATAAAGGCTAAATATTATGAAAATTATACCGATGAAAATGGGATAAAAGAAGTTAATCCAAAATTTGTTAAAAATGCAAGGACTATAAAATATATGTCGATTGATGATTGCCAACTCTTTTCATCTTGTGATGCAAAAGTTTTACATAAAGATGTTTGCAAAATTTTAAAATATACAAATGTTGTTATAAAAGTCAAAAACATCTTCTCACCAAGTAAAAATTTTACCACCATAGATCACAATAACCACGCCTGTATTTTTGTGTGTTTTAAATGCCTTGGAGATTACTGTCAAATTGTAGTCAAGACTACAAGTTTAGATAAATTAAAAAAGTTTTACGATAATATTAATTATATTTCAAAAAAATATGTTTACATTTGTACAGATATACATAGTGTAAATAAAATGATTAAACAAATATATTTTAATATTGCAAAATAGTGGACTTTGTGCTAACATAACTTTGGAGAAAAGTATGAGAGGCAAAGTTTTAGTTGTTCATGACGACACGCTTAGTCAAGAGGAATTCAAGCAACAAAATAAACTCTTTGTTGAGTCCGCAAAAGAAATGAATATTATGTTAGATTTTGTTTCAAATGTTCAACTTTACACATTTATAGATAATAGTATGGTAAAGTGTCATGAATCCTTTGGAACATATGATTATGCTATTTTTTTTGATAAAGATTTTCATTTGGCAAGGAATTTGGAGATGCTTGGAGTAAAGGTTGTGAACAGTGCTTTTGCTATTGATATTTGTGAAAATAAGGCAAATATGTATCAAATTCTTGCCAAAAATCATATCAATATTCCTAAAACGGTTATTTTTCCAATGATGACTAAATTTAATAGAAATAAAGCAATATTGTTTTTAAACAACGCAATTTCAGACCTTGGACTTCCAATGATTGTGAAAGGTTGGTATGGCGACTATGGACAAAACGTCTATTTATGCAAGACCAAAGAAGAGCTGTATGACCTTATTGAAAAACTTGGAGGGAATATGCTTCTTCTTCAAGAATTTATTGTTGAGGCAAGTGGAAGCGATATAAGATTGTTCGTTATAAAAAACAAAGTGGTTGCAGCATTTAGGCGTCGCAATAATGGCGGAGATTTTAGGTCAAATCTTTCTTTTGGTGGCAGTATAGATAAATATGTTCCAACATATCTAGATGAACAACTCGCCATCGGTGCAAGCAAGGTGATTGGATGTGATTTTGCCATTGTGGATATATTAAAAAGCATTAATGGGCCAGTTGTATGCGAGGTTAACACAAGTGCAAGTGTAAACAATTTTTATGAGGCCTGCGAAGTAAATATACCACAACTGCTTTTCAAGTCAATTAAATAATGTAATTTGTATGTATAAATTTTTTCACAACGTCAATAAATGTTGTGGGAGATTTTTTTATGAAAAAAACGATTTCTATATTGGTTGTAATTTTAACACTCGGACTTGTTTTGTTTGGAATTTTTGGTGCAAGGCCTAAGCAGGAATACATACGCATACATGTCAGGGCAAATAGTAATTTGACTGTTGACCAAAATGTAAAATATGAAATAAAAGACGAAATTGTGTCTTATCTTATTCCATTTATTTCAAATGCCAAGTCTCGTGAAGACTTTGTGAATGTAATTAATAACAGTTTAGATGATTTGGAGAAAATTGCAGAGGATATTCTTGCATCGCAGGGCTTTGATTATGGTGCTAACGTTAAGTTTTGCGAGGAACAATTTCCAACCAGAAGTTATGACGGAGTGGTACTTGAAAGCGGAATTTATGATAGTTTGATTGTGGAACTTGGCTCGGCAGAAGGCGACAACTGGTGGTGTGTTGTTTATCCACCACTTTGCTTTATTTCAAACAATAGTCAAGATATTTTGTATAAATCTAGAATTTTGGAGATACTAAAATCAATCTTAGGATAAGGAGTTTAGTATGAAAAAACAAAAGATTTTTGTATTTTTACTGGCTTTATTTGCTCTTGCTTATAGTGGAACATATATTTTAATTGATGCATTCAAGCCAAATGAAGAAGTTGCAATTACTGCTTCACAAACTGAAAATAAGCAGATACAACAAAAATTAAAGGATTTGGGCTATTATAAAGGAAACATTGATGGAATTTTGGGAAGTCAAAGCGTTACTGCAATAAGAAATTTTCAGCGTGATTATGGTCTTAGTGTGGATGGGATTGTTGGACCAAACACACTAAAAGCACTGGGACTTTCGTCTGGAACTTCGTATACTTCGCAGGACTTATATCTCTTGGCAAAATGCGTGCATGCTGAAGCACGAGGAGAGCCTTATGTTGGACAGGTCGCTGTGGCTGCGGTGATTTTAAATAGAGTTGACAGCCCAGAGTTTCCAAATACAATTAGTGGAGTCATATATCAACCTTGGGCATTCACGGCAGTAAATGACGGACAAATCAATTTGGAGCCAAATGAAACAGCGTACAGCGCAGCAAAAGACGCTTTAAACGGCTGGGATCCTACATACGGATGTTTATATTATTATAATCCAGAAACAGCAACAAGCGAATGGATTTGGACACGACAAACAGTTGTAACGATTGGCAAGCATGTGTTTGCTATATAGGAGGAGATTATGGAAAAATCACTAAAAAGACGCAATACTTTTTTAATTTTGCTGTCGATTATTCTTGGCATTGCACTAGTTACATTCATTGCACTTTATGGAATATCAATGTCAAAACAAAATCAACTTAAACTTGATCTTGAAAATATTTATCAAAGAAACTATTCCGAACTTGTTGATAATATAAACAATAGTGAAATAAAATTAAGCAAAGTTGCTGTTAGTGGAGAAAATGCTTACTCAAAAAGCTTACTTTCTGAAATAAGTAAAAACACTGCGCAGGCGACTTCAAATTTAAGTGCTTTGCCATTGTCTATAAATGGCATAAATGAAACAATAAAGTTTATAAATCAAGTGAGTGGTTATACACAAACTCTTTCAAATAAAATTGACCGTGGGGAAAGGTTAAGCGATACTGAACTTAACACACTGAGAGAGTTAAAACAGGCATTCACGATTTTAAAAGACAACATAAATAAAATGTCAGAAAACATTTACAATGGTAAAATTTATGATGCCAGTGTATCATTTGATGGCGATTTGAATAAGTTTACACAAATACTTCAAAATCTTAAATCAAAAGATGTGGAATATCCTGCAATGATATATGACGGACCATTCTCTGATTCAATGGTAGACAAAGAAATTAAGAATCTAAATTTTGACAAAGTTACAAATAATGTTGCCAAAAACACTATTTTGGAAGTTTTTAAAGATATTAATGAAGAAAGTGTTACATACCTTGGTGAGACTAATGGGCATTTTAAGACATATGATTTTAAGCTCTCCACAATTTCGGGTGATGCAATGTATGTACAAGTTACTCAAAACGGTTCAAAAATATTAACTTTAAGCGTTGGCGATAATGACAAAACTAAAAATTATTCACTTTCTGATGCACAAAATATCGCCATTGATTTCACTTCTTCAACAGGAATAAAAAACACTAAATGCGTATGGAGTGATGTGGTAGGAGCGGATGCATATATAAATTTGGCACCATTGCAAGATGGCATTATACTTTATCCTGATCTTGTCAAGGTAAAAGTCGACCTCGCAAGTGGAATCGTTGTAGGATTTGAAGCATCATCATATTACACCAATCACACCAAAAGGAATATAAACAATGCATCACTTGATGTCGACAGTGCTAAAGAGGTTGTTCCAAATGATCTTTATATCAAAGAAACAAGGTTATGTTTAGCGCCACTTGAGTATAATCGAGAAATACTTTGTTATGAGAACATATGTACAAATGACGGAGCGACATACTATGTTTATGTAAATGCATTAAATGGCGAAATTGAAAACATTTTAAAAGTTGTAAACACAAACAATGGTAATTTACTTATGTAAAACAATTTATTTAAAAATGTTTACTTTTGTACAAAAATATGGTAAACTACAACAAATTAGGAGGAAGCCATGTACAACGGCATTACAGAAGATAAATTGGAAAAATTGGGAATATATGACTTAAGGCGTATAGCGAGACATTGTGGCGTAAATTCTCCAACATCAAAAAGGCGAGATATTTTAATAAGTGAGATTTTGAGAATTCAACGCGGCGAACAAAAGCCTGTGTTTAACAAAAAAATTGGCCGTCCAGTCAAAACTATTGGAGATGAAGGTGATCTTCAAAGCAATTTAATCATAAATGGAGACAAGGAACTGGAATATTTCATATCTCCACAAAAGCAGGACGATAATTACATTGTGCTGGATCAAAATTTTGTGGAGAGTGAGTTGCCTTTGAGTACGAATATAATCGAATTCAAAGGTATTTTAAGCAAAACAAGCCAAAATAATTATTTTGTCATAAGTCAAATTAAAATCAAAGATAGGACAATGGTCATTATTGATGAAAATTACATCGAGAAATATAACCTCATTGTTGGAGATCTAATTCATGGGACGGCATATTATTATAAAAACAAAGGCTATGGCAGGGTGAATGAGATAAGCGAAATAGATGACTTGTCTGCGGTGCAAAATAAGTACAATTTGGATTTTACGCCCATTATACCGAATGCAGAACTAGACGGTCAAGACTTTAAAATGGGGCAATCGAAGGTGCATGTTTGCCAAAATCTAGATATGCAAATACAATATATCAAAGAAAAAACTAAAAAGTTTAATGAAAAAGGATGCAAATGCGTCGTAATCAGCCTTGAAGCTAGAATTGAAACAAAACTTAAACTTGATATGATTGATGGTTTAACTCAAATCTTAACGCTAATGGATGAGCCTACTCAGTACAGTTTTGCCAAAATAAACGATGCTTTAAACTATTCAAAAAGCTTATTATATCATGGTCAAAATGTTGTTGTGTTTGTTTTAAACACATTAGGAGTACTATCAGCGCTCGATACATATTTTAAAGATAGACCCGGAATGTATAGTGATAAAACAAACTTCTCCGTACGAAAAATCATTGCAAATAGCCAAGCAACCAATATAGGATCAATAAGCACAATGTGCCTTTTGAGCCAAGATGATGTTGAACTTAAACCTGATGAAGTAAAAATGATACAAAGATATTGCGAAAACTAGACATTTTTATTTACTTGTAATATAATTATAATATGAATAAATTAAAATCAACTCACATAAAAACATTAATTTTTTGTATTTTGTTGTTTTGTTTTTTCGTGTTTGGAATTTTGGGAATAATATTTGGAGCAACAAAAGGTATAACTTTTTTACTGGTTGTGGGCATTGTTGGTGTCGTTTTAGGGTTTTATGGCACACCAATAGCATTTGTGAAATATGTTGAACAAAAAACAAATATTGCAGTTTTGGATTGTATTATAAATGACAATTTGTTAAACATAAACAGCATTGCTTCAAGTATAGGGCAGAAACCAAAGGCTGTACTTTCCACTATAAATTTTTTGATCACAAATAGATATTTAAAAGGATATTTGATTGAAGGTGAAGTACTAAAGCCTATTCAGAACCAAGAGACAGTGATAACTCATAAGTGCCCATATTGTGGGGCAACGCTTGCTTTAGATAAAGAGATTTCTGCTTGCGAATATTGTGGTGCGAGACTAAAAATCAACACAAAAAAATAAAGGCTTTAACTTTGCCTTTATTTTTTATTGGACTATCTTATCACCATCTTCACCATAACCATTGTTTAATTCCCAATATTTTTCTAAGTAGTTATTGTCAATGATACATTCTTTTTCATCATGTTCGCCTTCAATTTGACACATGTAGTCGTGGATTTCTTTAAGTTCTTCTTCTTTTAAACCAAGTTCAGCATTTGTGTTTTCAAGGTCATTTAATGTACTTTTTTGAGAGTTTAATACAAAGGTTTGAATTATTCCAACAAGCAAAAAGCAACACGCCACGACAGACATGATAATTAGTGTTGTTTTGAATTTTTTCTTCTCTTGCATAATTTAACTATCCTTTGTGAAAATTTCTTAAACATATGATAACACCAATTTCTAGTTTTTGCAATAAGTTTTCCAAGACTAAGTTGTTCAAATATTAGAGATAGAAAAAAGAATAGTACTACATATAATCTAAACTGACCATATAAAAATTTTTGATTGATTAAAAACAGTACAAAAAAAGTGCACACTGTAGAAAAAAATTCTAATAAGTTTTTGACAATTTTGTTATCATTACAAAGAAAAGATATTATATATGCAACATCAAAGAAAAGCCCAGATAAAAAACCAGACACAATAACAAAAAATAATATTAAAGGTTGAGAGAGAGTTTCAAAAAGAATCATTTGAATATTCTTTTAAGCAAACTTTGCTTTTCTTTTTTATCACTCCATTTTATACTTTCAATAACTCCACTTATTACAAGGTCGCCATTTTCTTCATCAAGTTTAACAGTTTGGAGTTCTCTTCCTATTATTTTCATTTCACAGTCAAGTGCTTGCAAATTGACCTCATTTGGAGAAAAAGAGATTACTTTTTCAACACCAGTTATACTTAGGTCATTTCTATTTACTAGTCTTAATATATTTTCTTTCACCATAAAATCTCCTAATTTAATATATTAAAGTTATAAAAAAAATATGAAAAAGGCTTGCAATAAACAAGCCCAAATTTTATTTATTCTTCTTCTTTTTTGTTTTGCGATTGTTTTTCCAGTAGGATCTTTATATCCGCAAGTAGTTCTTCTGTGGTTGGTTTGTGTTCAAGGCGTTTCTTTTCTTCTTCTTCCGCCTTTTTCTTTTCACGAAGTTCTATTGTCTTTGCAAGTAGCTCACGCTTGTTCTTAACATTTACACCCATGGCTTTAAGTTGTTTTCTTTCTGCACTTGTAGGATATTCAGAGATTTGTTTTTGCAAAAATCCTTTTGATTTCATAAAAATTCTTAAAATGCAAAATAACACAAATGCAACAAGCAAGAAATTTATAATGGATGTTATAAACGAACCCCAATCGATGTAAATACTGTTTGCAAGATCAACTTCACCAGTCAAAGGATCTTCAACTCTTTTTAAGAATGTGTAAGCACTATCAAGTCCAGTGCCACCAAGAGAAAGTAGATAATTAATAAATGGCATAATAATACCATTTGTCAGAGCGGTTACTATCGCAGTGAAAGCACTTGCAACAATAACGCCTATTGCCATATCAACAACATTTCCACGAGTTATAAATTTTTTAAAATCACTAAAAAACTTTTTCATTTGTAACCTCAAGAAAAAGTATAGAATCAATTAAGTGATCTGTCAATATTTTTAAGGTATATTTGTTTGACACTTTTGTGGTGTTAAATTATAATAAATTGTGTAAACTAAGGTTAAAGGCGCATATGGATGATAAAAATTTAGACAATCAAATACAAATGCCAGAACATATCAAAAAGATGTTTGAAAAGAGGCGTCAGCAATCAAGCGAAGTTAAAAACTCCGCTAGTGTAAGTGTGCAAAATGATGACTTACAAACATTACATGATGAAACAGCACAAAGTGAACCTTTGACAAATAGTGATGGTAAGAAATCAAAAATAAAAAAACCCAAAAAAGTAAAAGAAAAAAAATCAGAGAAAAAATCCAAGAAAGAAAGTAAACAGCAAGAAACATTTGACGATAATGGAAATAAAAAACACAAATTTGGGAAAAAATTTTGGATAATAATTACGATTTGTATATTGTGTATAATTGGACTTGTGATTGGGCTTGTATTTGGACTTTCACCACAGTATACAAAAATTCAGGCGCCACCAAATATAACAGTGCATTCACTAAGTGATAGAACAATAGTTAGTGTAAAAGAGAACAATAAGGCAATAAAATATGAGTTTAAAATCTCCAACGATGAAAAAAGTGATATAATAAAATCAGACAGCCCAAGCTTTACATTTACAAGTTATCTTAAAAATGTGGGAGAATATCAAATTCAAGCAAGATACATAGGCAAGAACGAAAGAGAAAATTCAGAATATAGTGCAGTTTACACATATGTATATCGAGATGTGCTTGATACTCCAGTTGTAAACATGCAATCAAATTCGCTTTTTTGGCAAAGGATAGCGAATGCCAGTGCTTATTATGTATATTATGGAACAGATGGCAGTGTACCACTTTATTTCACGGTTGAGCAAGCCGCTGAAACATCTCAAACTATTTCTTTTGATTTGTCGGCCTTAAAAATAAACCCTGCAGGAAAGTATTATTTGTATGTCCAAGCAATTTCACAGGCAGGAAGTTTTTATACTAATAGCAATCTTAGCGCTCCAGTCGAATATGATATTGTGAAACAACTTTTGTCTCCAAGCGATGTGAGTTATAGTAGATCAAGTAATGTACTTTCATTTAATATTGATAGTGATGAACAAAAAGATTTAATGATAACCTTTGAGATAACAATTAATCAAACGTATAAGTACACTTACAAAACGAATTTTGCAGGCACAATAAATATTGATTTAAGTCCACACATTTTGGCAAAAGACATAACCAGTTTATCTATTCGTGCACTTGGTGATGATGTATATCTTTTAAGTTCAAGCGAAGTAAATGTAAAGTTTGAATAAAAGAATATAATTTTTAATTAAAAACATACTACTTTTAGGTGGTATGTTTTTTTATGAAAATTATAGAGGATATAAAAAAACAATTAAATAATAATCCAGATATTGTAGAAAGACAATTTTTAGTTAACGATAAAAATGTCTATCTTTTGTTTATAAAAAGTACCATAGATAAAACTCTTTTAGTGCATTCAGTAATATCCCCGCTATTAGAGCACAAAGGTGAAGTAAATTTAAATGTTTTGTCATCAAGTGTTTTAAAAGTTGCAGAGATTGAGAATGTTAAAAAAGATGACTTCGTAAGGTGCTTATTAAGAAGCAAAGTTTTGTTGTTTGTTGACGGCGAAACAGATGCACTTGCCATTGATATGGAGTTTTTTCCAACAAGACAACCAGCCGAGCCACCCACTTCGCCAACAATTCAAGGTCCAAGGGAAGGCTTTACAGAAAGCATAAAAACCACCATAGCACTTATGCGCAAACAGTTGCCATCAAAGCATTTAGTAATCAAAAGTTTTTTTGTTGGCGAGATGTCGCATACACAGGTATCTATGTTTTACATGGACAATTTGGCAGATAAAAAAATAGTAAAAAAAATTGAAAATAAACTAAAAAAAATAAATACAGATATTGTGCTTGATCCACACTATTTGGTGGAATATATCGTAGGTAGGCCCAATTCATTATTTGAACAATATGGCTCAATGGAAAAACCGGATATTGTAACAGCAAAGCTCATGGAAGGGCGTGTTGCGATTGCAGTTGATGGTTCTCCAATAGTTATAACTTTTCCTTTTGTGATGTTTGAGGATATTCAAAATAGCAATGACTACTACACCAACTCACATTATGCCACTTTTATTAGATATGTTCGTGCTTTTGGCATAATAATGGCAACAGTGATTCCGGGCGTTTATTTAAGTTTAAGACTTTATCACTACAGGGTTGTGCCACTTAAATATATATTAACCATAAGCGCCACAACACAAAATTTACCTTTTACGCCATTTATTGAAGTTTTGTTTATCTTGATTTTATTTCAGATGCTTTATGAGGTGAGCTTAAGGCTTCCAAGATATTTGGGTATTGCAACAAGCATTGTTGGCGCACTTGTGCTTGGAGATACAGGAGTGCAGGCAGGACTTATATCTCCACCGGGGATAATTGTTATAGCTCTTAGTTTAATAGCTGTTTACACAGTGCCAAATCAGGCACCACAACTAAACATAGTAAGGCTTGTGTTTTTGTTGTTGGGCGGAACGCTTGGACTACTAGGTGTGGTTGGCGGTATGATATATTTTGTAAACTATTTAAATTCTATGAATGAATTTAATGCACCAAATCTTGCACCATACTCTCCAAGAGTGCAGCAAGATTTAAAGGATGGACTGCATAAAAAGCCCATACCAAAGATGAGAAAAAGACCACAGTCAATAAAGTCGAATGATGATATAAGGGGACTGAAAAGTGAGTGAACAAATTTCCGTAAGGCAAACAGCGTGTTTTTGTGCAATTTCTATGCTTGCTCTAAAACTTATAACACTTCCTTCAATACTTGTCGAAATGTCAACATCAAGCGCTATAATCGTAGCTCTTATTATGTTTGCGTTAGATTTAATGATTCTTTTTCTATATTTAAAAGCAAAAGAAAAATATCCAGATCTTTCACTTTATGAACTTATAAAAAAGGTTTTTGGTACAATAGTTGCAAAAATCATATATTCTTTTTTGTTTGGGATTTTTATTTTAAAAATTTTGATGTTAAACAACGAAGCAATATCCTATATGCGAGATATCGTAGATGAAGATTTTAAGCTTACTTTATATCTCATGACTTTTTTGCCAGTTGTGATATCAATGGTTTATTCGGGCTTAAAAAATTCGGCAAGGACTGTTGAATTTGGTTTTGTTTTTATATTTATCGGGTTAGTATTTTGCCTATTTTTATCAGAGATAACCTTTTCATATGGAGAGATTGGCCCAATTTTTAAAGAGAACATTTCTAATATTTTAAACACTTGTGGTGAAGTCGGCTTCTGGTTTTCAGATTTTTTATTTGTTGCTATTTTATCTGATAAAATAAAATATCAAAAAAATATGAAAAAAATTATTTTTGCATATGTTATTATTACATTAATTATTTTAATTGCGCTATATATAATTTATATAAGACTATTTAATGTAACTGCATTTTTGCATAAAGATGCCATTGCTGATATAACACAATATAATAGAAATATAGGAAATTCTGGGAATATTGATATTATTGCAATTTTGGTTTATATGTTTATTATTTTTTTCCAAGGAGCAATATATTTTTTAACAGCAAAAAATATATATGAAAAAATAGTTGGATATCAAAATAAAATTCATTCGATAATTTTTATAACACTTTCAATTATAACACTTCAATTATTTGTATTTTATAATCTTGAATTAATTATAAATTTTGTATTTAATTATTTAAAATACTTTGGCATTTTGGCGTGGATAATTATACCTTTGTTTTATGTTTCTTTACTTTTATTTGATAAGGAGAAAGGTGATGAGTTGGTTAAAGAGAAGTCTAAACAAAATTAAATGTTCGTATGCACTTTATTATTTTATTTTGGTGCTGATAATTTTTTTACCTTCAGCAATAACCATTCCATCGCTAAGTTTCCGCAGTGCAATAATAACTGCCATTGGCGTGGACAAGCAGGACGAAGAAATTGCAGTTTCAGTGTTGGCTTTATCAGAAATTTCAAAATCTGAGATGCGAGAAAACACCAAACTTTTGGAAGGGACTGGCGCTACACTAGCCAATGCTTTCTCAAGCATAGAGTCGGCTGTTGGTAGACGCATTTTAATGGGGCATGTTGGATATATAGTTATATCTCAAGACTTTGCAGATGACAACATTGCAGAGATATTAAATGCTTTAATCATTGGTGGGAAAATTTCAAACACCATTCCATTACTTTATTGCAGTGGCAAGGCAAAAGATTTATTGGATAGTGCTCAAAAATTGGAGCAATCATCATCGTATAAAATGCGTGAAATGATAAACAATGAGTTTAATGAAACATACACAAAAGATATAAGCATTGATTCATTTTTGAAAGGATATTATTCTGACATTAAAATATCCACACTTGGATATGTTAAGCTTGAAAGTGAGCCTATAAACGGCATAGATAGTAGTTCGTCAGGGCAAGCACAGTCTGGCGGACAAGAGCAAACGGCGTCTGATGCACAGTCAGGCGAACAAGAGAAAAAAAGCACAATTTCATATAAGACAGAACATGCGGTATTCAATAAAGGTAAATTTCAATATCTATTGACAAAAGACGAGATGAAAGGTGTGAATTGGATAGTTGAAAGCGACCTTCAAAAGATTATAACCATCACCGAAGTTAACGAACAGAATATGCAAGATGCAAGCATAACCTTTGCGATAGATAGCCATAGAGTTTCACCAAAAGTTAAATTTCTCTCTGGTAGGCCATATGTAACATATGAAATTTCTTTGATGTTGACACCGCTTGAGATTATTCAAACTTTGGATGATGATAAAAAATCATTAAAATCTCTCATTCTTTCAAATCAGATGCAAGAAAAAATAAACGAAGTTGTAAAGCGTGATATTGCAACTGTCATCAATAAAATTCGTAAAGAGAAAACTGATATAATAGGACTTTATAAACTTTTATACAATCATTTTCAACCATTTATGGATTTTTTGGACACACTCAGCGATAAATCAGATTTTTTAAAATATGTAATTATTGGAGTTGATGTAAGCAGTTTTATTTCAAGTAATTAAAAAAACTTGCCGAAAATTTTATATGTGATATAATACTCAAATAGGAGTGTATTATGTCATTTAAAAAAGGTAAGGTTATTCAACCAAAAATTCATGAAACCAAAGAAAATTTAAATCTTTATGAAGGTGTACATATTTTAAATGGCTGTAAAAATGTTACGCTTTCTGGCAGTGCAGTTGTTTTGGAAGCAACTGATACAACTTTTTTAACTGTAACAAATAAAGCAAGAATTAATATTTTGCATAGTGGTGAAATATATTATATAAGTTCAAACTCAAAAATTGGACTTATCGAAACGGGATATATCTTTACGGTAGCTGGAAATGTTAGGATAAAAACTATTAATTCCTGTGATATAGATTACATTAGCGGAAAGGCAAAAATAGGCACAATAAATAATGGAAATATTAAGTTTATAACAGGCAAAGTCAAAGTGGCAACTGTCAACAATGCTAATATTTATTATGTTAGAGATAATGCCAAAATTGGTACTTTTGGAAGCGGGAATATTGTGGGACTGAGTGGAAATGCACAAATAACCACATTTAATCATGGCAACATTGACTATGTTTTGGATAATGCTAAAATAACCACCCTAAATAGTGGCAATTTTGGGCATATTTGTGATAGTGCCGAAATTGGCACAATGAACGGTGGCAAAATTGACGAACTTATGGGGCATAGCTTTGTTGGGCAGCAACTAGGGGGACGAATAAGACAAAAACGAGGTAATGCACTTATTGTTTACAAACAAAAAGTCAAAATAGAACAAGCAAAAAGTGCAAAGGTTGGTGAATAATGTTTTGGGATGTTCTTTTGGATGCAACTTTGGATACGCTTAAAGTTGTTCCTATACTCTATCTTGTATATTTGCTCGTGTGTTATGTTGGACACAATTCAAATAACAAATATGTCAAAATAATGAACAAAACTAAACGTTTTGGTCCACTTATTGGTTCTTGTTTGGGAGTGATACCACAGTGCGGATTTTCTGTGGTAATGTCCGATCTTTATTCAAAAAAAGCCATAACAATAGGCACATTAATTGCCGTTATGCTTGCTACAAGTGATGAAGCTTTGCCACTTATGATAAGTGAGCCAAAATTTATTGTTCCAATGCTTATTATGATTGGGATAAAACTTGTTGTTGCAATATTTTTTGGTTACATGTTTGACATTTTTTATAGGTTTATAAAAGGAAGGCAAGAAATTGATGAAAATGCTTTTATAAAAGAGCATGATCATGATTGCGAACTAACTACTTGTACACACAAGCATCATGTTCATAAAGACCACGACCACTGTGTAGATAACATATTTTTAGATGCACTTTTACACACTTTGCAAATAACGGCATTTTTGTTTGTGGCTTCACTTATTATTGGGCTCATTGTTGAATATCTTGGCATTGAAAATTTAGCAAATATTTTTACTTCCAACAAATTTGTTCAACCGTTTTTGTCGGCACTTGTAGGGCTCATTCCTTCGTGCGCATCGTCGGTATTTTTGGTAGAACTATACATGGCAGGGGGCATAACTTTTGGTGCAATGATGGCAGGACTTTGTGCAGGAAGCGGCGTGGGCATAGTTGTATTGTTTAGTAAAAATCGTAAGCACATGTTGACAAACATAATGATTCTTTTATCTTTGTACTTAATTGGCTGTTTGGTAGGGGTTGTCTGCAACTTGTTTGCGTAAGAAGAAATTAATTCACTGATAAAATCTTTACTCAGAGTCTTTTTAGACTGTTGGCGATCATTGTTTTTAACAGTTTAAGACTAATTTAATTATATTTTTTTATCAAAAAAATGGACCATCTTATAATATATAAGATGGTCCAAATTTTATAAATATTGTGTCTAAACAA